>JADJXG010000001.1:997500-1332652 GCA_016715965.1 Saprospiraceae bacterium
AACCCAATGGAATAAACGATGTGATGAATTTGGAATTAAAACCCCAAATGCCCATTTTGGAAAAAAAATAATCCCAGATGATGAAAGGGATACTTGCCATTAAAATTGAAATCATCCATTTCTTATAGAAATACATGCTCTCTCCAAAAAATGGATATACCATCAAAGCTACAATCACAGGACCTGCCGCCAACAAATGATGCCAGAAATACATCCATTCATTTTCAAAAAATGGGATTCTGATCAGATTGGGAACAGATCTCAGCAGATGCGCCTCATCGACCGGACGGGATAAAATAAGAATCCCAAATATTGCCAAAACGGCAAATACCAAAGTGTGAAATTGCCATTGTTTGTCGTCGAAGTATTTCAATGATTGCGATTATTGCTGATCCTAAAGCATGTTAAAGCTATAACGGATATAACTTTTGAACAAGATAAAATATTTGATCAAATCCGGTATTCTCTTTCGGCATTGGCTGATGGCGGATGCTTCTGTCCTTGATAAGATCGTCAGCAGGGTGCGATAATAACGATAGGCAAGGTAAACACCGAGCCTGGCGTTGCTGGGAATCGAGCGAATCCCTCGAAGAGCCTTTTCAAAATCAGTCCTTATTTCTGTCTCGATTTGATTTTTTTGTTCTGTGCTGAGTTCGGTGCCTTCTACATTCGGAAAATAAATGCGGTTTCTTTCCATTTGATCACTCCCAAAATCCCGAAGAAAATTCACTTTCTGAAAGGCTGCGCCCAGTGCTTTCGCGGGTTCTTTTAATTCTTCATAGGTCTGTTGATTTTTACCACAAAAAACTTTCAGACACATCAGTCCAACCACTTCTGCAGATCCATAGATATACTGATCGTATTCCTCCCTGCTAAATCTTGTTTTTGCAAGATCCATCTCCATGCTGTCCAAAAATGCATCGATCAGGTCTAAATCAATCTGGTATTGATGCACCACTTCCTGAAATGCATGCAATATGGGATTTAAGGAAAAGCCTTTTTGGATGGAATCCATTGTATCCTGTCGGTATTGCTCCAAATATTTTTGCTGCGAAATGTGGTGAAAACTATCCACGATTTCATCTGCCAATCTGACAAATCCATAAATGGACGCAATGGGCGATCGGATGGATGGTTCAAACATTCGGATACCCAGAGAAAAAGATGTGCTGTATCTGCGGGTCAATTTCTGACTGAGATCCCTGCAAACTTCTGAATACAACATTAAATCCTTCATTCTTATCTACTTTGACATTTGATCAATTAATGAAGAAACAATTTCACCTGAAATCATGGATGGTGGAAGTCCTGGTCCCGGATGGGAAAGTTGCCCCGCAAAAAATAAATTTTTTATTCTGCGATGTTGTAATCTTGGTTTCAGGATCGCAGTCTGGGACAATGTATTTGCAAGTCCGTACGCGTTTCCCTTGAAGCTATTGTAGTCCCGGACAAAATCTGAATTGCCGTAGGATCGCTTAAAGACTATTTTATCTTTGAGCCGGACAGATGTGCGCTTCTCCATTCGGTCCAGCATAAGGTCCAGATATTTTTCCCTGTGCATTTCATTTTCAATCAAACCTGATGAAATGGGCATCAACAAGAACAAATTTTCATGATCTGCGGGTGCCACACCGGAATCACTATAGGAATTCATACAAACATAAAACAAGGGATTTTCCGGCCAGGTTTTGTCATCGTAAATTTCTGCTGCATGCTGATCAAAGTCAGCGTCGAAAAACAGATTGTGATGCAGTAAACCTTGTATTTTCCCTTTGATTCCAAGGTAAAAAATAAGCGCACCGGGAGCCATTTTTCTAGAGTTCCAATAGGAATCTGAATACTGTCGCTGATTCTGCGGCAGCAATTGAGTATCTGTGTGTTGGTAATCTGCCGCGGAAATGATAAAATCAAATGGATGAACACCACGGTCGCTGATGATGCCAATCGCTTTATTATTGTGCACATCAATTCTGCGCACCGTATCCGAAAATGAATATTTTACGCCCTTGTCCAGAGAGAGTTGATAAAATGCTTCAAACAACCGGGTCATCCCTCCCTCCGGATACCAGGTCCCTAAGACCAGATCTGCATAATTCATCAGGCTATATAGAGCGGGTGTGTCTTTTGGCTTGGCCCCTAAGAACAATACCGGAAAATTCAACCAGGCCCTCAGTGCTTTGTTGGATACACCTTTGTTGACCACAGATGCAATGGATTGGGTCATTTGAAGTTTGAAAACCGAGCGCAAAATTTTCCAATCAAAATATTCAAAAATACTCAAGGAAGGCCTGGTGACGTATTCCTTCATTCCTATGTTGTATTTGTACTTTGCCTCATCCAGAAATTTCCTTAAAAATGCGGAAGAACCAGGCTCCTGTTTTTCAAAAACCTGGAAGACTTCTTGCAGATCGGAGGGAGAATCCAAGACCTGATCTTCAAAAAACATCCGGTAAGAAGGAGACAGTCTGCGGAGGTTTAATTGCTCTTTCAGCGATTGGCCGTGCTTATTAAAAAAAGTCTCAAAAATATCCGGCATCCAGTACCAGCTTGGCCCCATGTCAAAGGTAAATCCATCTGCTGAAAACGATCGACCTCTGCCTCCAAATTGGTCGTTCTTTTCAAAAACGACCACCTTATGCCCTTTTGCCGCCAAATCAATGGCTGCTGCCATACCTGCAATTCCGCTTCCTATAATTCCTACGCTTGACAATTCCAGTATTTTTTGGCCAAATGAACTTGGGTTTATTTTTAGAAATTCAAATCCAAAAACACGGTGGTATCTTATTTGTTTAACTAATTAATAAATAAATTAAACAAAAAAGGCTCCGGATATCTCCAGAGCCTTCGTTTACATGGTCAACATGGTAATTTATTCTACTTTGCCTCCTTTCAGGCTGTCTTGCAAGGTTTTAAGTTCGTCCATTTTGCCTTCAGCCGCCAACTGTGCCTGTTGAGCCCAGGTGCCGGGATCGTGCATCTTGTACCTTGATCCTGCCTCTTCCAATATAGACTGCAAAGTCTCAATGGATGCATTGGCAAGGTCATTAAAGCTTACAATGCCTTTTGCCTGAAGAAGTTCGGCAATTTTCGGTCCAATGCCCTCAATGATTTTAAGATCATCTCCTTCCGCTTTTGATTTGCGGGATTTTGGTTTTGGCTCCGATGCAGGAGTTTCCTGATTTTCAGTGGTCGCATCGTCAAATAAAGTAGCCTTTGCGGGCTCTTCTTTGGGAGCGGGAACTGTGCTGGACTTTTCTTCTTTTGCCTCTAATTTGGCCTTGGCATTTTCCTGAAGTTGCTCTTTGAGCGCACTAAATCCTTCCAATTCGCCCAAGGTGGTAATCTCTACTTTCGACTGAGTTTTCTCAATGGCCTTTTTGGTCTGCTGTTTTTCAACATCCTTTTCTCTTCTCACTGTATCGTCTGCTTCCCGCTTGATGTCCTCTAAATAGCGGGTATGAGACACAATGATTTTCTTTTCATCACGGTTGAATTCAACCACCTTTACGGTTAGTACTTCTTCTATTCCGGCGTTCTGACCGTTCTCCTTTTTCATAAACTTGGTAGGAGCATAAGCCTCCAGCCCATAAGGGAGTTGAACGATAAATCCCCTGTCGTCCTTTCTAAGAACAGTGGCTTCATGATAAGATCCTTCCGGAAACACATTTTCAAAAGTATCCCATGGATTTTCTTCCAGTTGCTTGTGTCCAAGGGACAGTTTGCGGGTTTCCATGTCGATGTCGAGGATCTGCACTTCAAGTTCGTTGCCTACTTTGGTGAATTCAGACGGATGGTTGAATCTTTTGGTCCAGCTCAAATCAGAAATATGAACCATTCCTCCGATTCCTTCCTTCAGTTCGACAAAAACTCCATAAGGAGTAAGGTTTTTCACCACACCGGAATGTCTGGTTCCAACAGAGAAATTTTTCTGTACTTCGTTCCATGGATCTTCAGACATCAGTTTGATAGACAATGACATTTTCCTTTCATCTCTGTCCAAAGTAACCACTTTTGCCTCCAGTTCCTGACCGAGGAAAAAATAATCTTTGGCATGGATGGGTTGAGTACTCCAATTGACTTCTGATACGTGGATCAGACCTTCCACACCCGGAGAAATCTCGAGGAATGCACCGTAATCTTCGATGTTGACGATCTTACCTTTTACGATTGATCCTTCCACAATCTCAGCAGGGAATACATCCCATGGATGCGGCTGAAGTTGTTTTAGACCCAGTGAGATGCGCTTCTTATTTTCATCAAAATCCAATACAACGACATTGACTTTCTGGTTTTTCTCCAAAACTTCTGTCGGGTGGTTAATTCTTCCCCAACTGATGTCTGTGATATAGAGGAGTCCATCCACACCACCCAGATCAAGGAAAGCTCCAAAATCCGTGATGTTCTTGACGGTACCTTCCAGAACCTGTCCTTTTTCAAGTCCCGAAATGATTTGTTCTCTTTGCTCCTGTAGGTCTCCCTCGATCAAGGCTTTGTGAGAAACCACGGCATTTTTAATGGTTTCGTTGATTTTAACCACTTTAAACTCCATGGTTTTACCAACGTATGCATCGTAGTCAATGATCGGTTTGATGTCGATTTGGGAACCCGGCAAGAAAGTTTCCAGGCCGTTGCAGTCCACGATAAGTCCACCTTTTGTTTTGCTGATGACAGATCCTTTGATAATGGTGCCATTTTTGAAGGAGTCCACCAAAATTTCCCAGGCTCTGAGCAATTTGGCTTTTTTTCTGGACAGGACCAGATGTCCTTTTTCGTCTTCTGTGCGCTCAACATAAATCTCAATCGTCTCTCCGGGCATTACTTCCATGTCTCTGAATTCAGAAAGCGGAATAACCCCATCTGATTTATAGCGGATGTCAAAGATGACATCGCTGCCTACAATACCGGCGACGCGGCCCTGTAGCACCTGACCATCGATGATGGAGCTAAAAGTAGCATCGTAATCTGCGAGGTATTTTTTCTCGTCTTCAGGAGAATAATGTACGGTGTTCTTATTGGTCACTGTCCAATCGTATTCATCGTGGGGTCCTGAATAATCATCGGCAGCTACCAGGGTTTCTAGGGCGACTTCCTCCTCCAGAAAGACTTCGGTATCTTCGTTGCGGTGGTGGTCCATTGGGGTGGGATCATCCAGAGATTCCTGGATTTGTTCCTGTTCAGGGGTAAATTCGTCCTCAGTGATTAAATTGTTTTCGTCCAACATTTTGGCATTTTTAAGTTAAGAAATCATTTTAGCGGCGCGAAGATAAGGATATTCTCAGTTTTTGGGGCAGTAATATGTTAAACTGCCTTAAAAGTCCGGAAAGGAAATAGGGAGCCAAAGTGCGAAATTTCGGAATAAAAACATCTGGGTAAAAAGCAAATATGTAAGAGGCTACAAAGCAAGACTAAATACAGAATAAAAAAAATTATGTAACTAAATCGCCTCATGTAAACTGGCTTTTGTAAATTTGAATTTAATTTTTAAAATCTTAAATTCGTTTTTTTAAAAAACCATCTACTCCTCCTGTTCAGCATTCTGGGCTTTTATGGCCAATCGCAATCCGATACCATCCGTTTGGCTTTTGAGCTCCGTCAAATCGAAGACACCATCGTTTTGGATGTGGTGCCTTTGGACCATTACGATCTTTTGGGTTTTCAGTTTGCCATAGAGCACAGTTCGCCGGAAGTTGATTTTCTAGAAGTTAAATCAACTCTTCCGAATTATGATCGCAATTTGCGCTTTAATGAAGTCTGCAAGAATGTCATTCGCAATTTATGGGCTTCGCCGGATTTAAGTGTTTATCCCTTTTCACCCGGTAATGCGTTTTTGAGTTTTTATTTTATTGAAAAGACTCCTACCAGACATTTTATAAGAATATTGCCCAGCAGGGCAAGCCCTGGCAATAAATGCAATCACATGCTCAGGGAATTCCTGGGCTTCAATGGAAAGCAGTATTATTTGCCCGACGTCCAGATTGATTACGAGATCCAAAACAATCAGCTCATCATTTTAAACCAAAGCGAAGTCCGGAAACCAATCTTTGCTAAACTGTATCTCAGCTCCGACCAGCAGTCTGTGCTGGTTGAGCCCATTGGTGATTTTGTGCAGGGAAAAGCTTCTATCGCTATCTTTGATTTGTCCGGAAAACAAATCCTTCTGCAAGTCCTTGAAAACGCCGGACCCTGGCAGATCAAGCTTCCGGCTCAAGCTGCGACAAGCGGTTTGCTGACTTACCGCCTCTTGCTGCCTGATCAACAGGTCCAGGCTGGGAAGCTGATGATTAAGTAAGAAAACAGAGGGAACTTCAGGATTCATTTTCTCTCACCGGATCTTTACAGAAGAAACCGCCTATTTTACAAGTTACTATCATCTATTGCCAGTAAATGGGCTGATGGAAGTTGATTTCTATTTGATACAATATCAGTTTTTGATGATTTAAAAATAGCAGCAAAAATATCATGTCAATTTATTCGACTATCTTTGTCGAATAATTCGTCATGTATCTCAACTGCCACAGCTACTTTTCCCTGCGCTACGGGACCCTCAGTCCGGAGCAGCTCGCCCGGGAGGCTCAGGCCCGCGGCATTAGGGAGATGGTCCTGACCGACATCCACAACAGCTCCTGCTTTTATCAGTTTGCCGCCGCCTGCAGCAAGCTGGACATCAAGGCCGTGTACGGCATGGAGTTCCGCGACGGAGACCGCTTTCTCTATCTGGGCATCGCCAAAAACGAGGAAGGGGTCCGCGAGATCAACGAATTCCTGAGCAGGCATTCCTTGAGCGGAGAAGCCCTTCCGGAGCGGTCGCCCGATTGGTCCCACGCCTATACCGTATATCGGAAAATGCCGGTAGACGGCCTCCCGCTCAAGGAGTCTGAATACCTCGGCATCAAAGCCTCAGAGATCAGCCCCCTCTCTCACAAGCGAAAAAGTGTGGACAAGCTGGTGGTATTCGCACCGGTCGTCTTCCTGGATGAGGACGGCTGGAAGACCCACAAGCTGCTGCGCTGCATCGACCACAACATCCTGTTGGGTAAACTGGAAGCACATCAGCATGCCTCCAGGGACGAATGCTTCCTCAGTCCGGAAGAAATCCAGTCTGCCTTTGAGCCTTATCCACAGATCCTTCAAAACACCCAAATGCTCCTGGACAGCTGCGATACACGCTTGCCATCCACCAATGACAACAACCGAAAGACCTTCACAGGAACCCAAGATGGCGACTACAAATTGCTGAGCAAACTGGCCATCCAGGGCTGTCAGCGTCGCTACGGGACCGATCACAGCAAGGCCCTGGACCGTGTGCGACGCGAGCTGCAGGTCATCCACCGGCTCGGATTTTCGGCCTACTTCCTCATCACCTGGGACATCGTGCGCTACGGACAAAGTGCCGGTTATTTTCACGTAGGCAGGGGCAGCGGGGCCAACAGCATTGTGGCATTTTGCCTCTACATCACGGACGTGGATCCGCTGGAGCTGGACCTTTACTTCGAGCGGTTTATCAACCCGCACCGGAGTTCGCCACCCGATTTTGACATCGACTTTTCCTGGAGCGACCGGGACGATGTCACCGAATACATCTTCGACCGCTACGGACGCGATCACACGGCACTTCTGGCGACTTACAATACCTTCAAAGGCAAGTCCATCATCCGCGAACTGGGAAAGGTCTTTGGGCTACCCAAGTCCGACATCGATCAGATCGTGGACGAACCTCTGGCTTCCGCCAAGCATCACCCCTATGCCAAATACATCTTTCACTATGGTAAAAAGATCGAGGGCTTTCCCAACTACCTGTCGATCCATGCAGGCGGGGTGATTATTTCGGAGCGTCCGATCTACTATCACACCGCGCTCCAGCAAATGCCCAAGGGATTTCCCATCACGCACTTTGACATGTACGGGGCAGAAGATCTGAAGTTTCACAAATACGACATCCTCAGCCAGCGTGGGCTGGGCCATATCAAAGACGCCGTAGAACTGGTCCGCGAGAATCAGGGCCGCGACATCAATATCCACGACGTGCAAAAGATCAAGCAGGATGCTGCAGTGCGTGCACAACTCAAATCCGGCCAGTGCATCGGCTGCTTCTACATCGAATCCCCCGCCATGCGGGGCCTGCTCAGCAAGCTCAACTGCGAGGACTATGTGCACCTCGTAGCCGCCAGCTCCATCATCCGGCCGGGTGTGGCCAAGAGTGGTATGATGAGAGAGTACATCCAGAGATTTCACCATCCGGACAAGGTGCAATACCTGCATCCGGTTTTTAAGCAAAACCTGTCGGAAACCTTTGGGGTCATGGTCTATCAGGAGGACGTCATGAAGATCGTGCACCACTTCGCCGGTCTTGATCTGGACGAATCTGATGTGCTGAGGCGGATCATGACGGGCAAGAAAAAATCCTCGGATACCTTCCGCCAGCTGATGGAAAAGTATTTTAGAAACTGCAAAGAAAGGGGCTATCCCGACTCCTTGACGCAGGAGGTCTGGCGACAGATTGAGAGTTTTAGCGGATACAGTTTTTGCAAGGCCCACAGCGCCTCCTTCGCCGTGGAGTCCTTCCAGAGTTTATACCTGAAGTCCTATTATCCGCTGGAGTTTATGGTGGCGGTGATCAACAATTTCGGAGGCTTCTACAGCACCGAGCAATACGTCCACGAAGCGCGCATGCAGGGAGCGGAGATCCAGGCGCCCTGTGTCAACAAAAGCCGTTATCTGACGAGCATCGAGGGCAGGACCATCTGGCTGGGACTGATCCACATCCAGTCTCTGGAAAGAGATTTTGCCCATCAGCTGATCCGCGAGCGACAGACCCGCGGGACCTATGCTGATCTGGAAGACTTCGTCCGCAGACTCAATCCGGGAAGAGAACAACTGCATCTGCTGATCCGGATCGGTGCTTTTCGTTTTTCTGCGCAGAGCAAGTGCGCCCTGATGTGGCAGCAAAACGCGGTGATGGACCCTCGGCGGCAGATCGTGCAGTCGGTACCTATGTTTGCCGAAGCAGAAGAGGAATACCAGTTGCCTCAGCTTCTGGACGGTGCCTGCGATCAGGCTTTTGACGAGATCGAGCTTTTGGGTTTTCCGCTGAGATCACCCTTCGAACTCCTCGAACAAAAGCCCTCCGGCTGCGTCCCGTCTTCGGGACTGAAGGCTCACTCCGGTCAGCAGATCCGCATGCTGGGCTACTACGTCACGCGCAAGCCCGTCAGCACGGTGGGCGGCAAGCTGATGGCCTTCGGTACCTGGGTGGACGAGGAGGGACAGTATTTTGACACGACGCATTTTCCACCCTGTCTGAGTCGCTATCCCTTCCAGGGCAAGGGCTGCTATCTGATCAGCGGCCTGGTGACAGAAGATTTTGGATTTCCAAGTCTGGAGGTCAGCCATATGAAGAAGCTGCCGTACCGGAAGGATGAACGGTATTGAAGGCGGGGAAGATTAGTTGATGAGTTAATGAGTTGATTAGTCGATTAGAAAATTTGGAAATTTGGAAACCGAAGGGACGCTAAAGCGTCCTAAACTCCGCGTAGGGTACGCCTTCAGCGTACTAAATTCTGCCTTGGCGCCATGGGAAATTAGAAAATTAGAGGATTAGAGAATTAGTCGCGTGCCCCCAACGCAGTTGGTGGGATTAGAGAATTGGGAAACGGAGGTAATCTAAAGCGAACTAAACTACTCAAAGGGTACGCTTGCAGCGTACTGAAAGCCGCTACCTAAAACTCAAATCTTAAACCCAAACATTAACTAGATTTGTCCCTTAGAAAAATCACAGGATGGAGGAATTCTTAGAAATCAACGAATTGCTGGAAAGGCTCAACAGCAAGAAACATCAAACCATCAAAGCACTCTCCGAAGCTTTCGGCCTCAACCAAAAAAGAACCATCAAATTACTCAACAGCCTGCTCAAAACGGAGATCAGTGAAAAATCCGGAGTGTTGAGTGCAGATCTCATCCCACACCTTGCAGAACTTCAGGCTCTGTTGATGAAAGAGCAATCCGAATATGGAGAGTCCAAAAAAGATTTGGAGCAACAGAAAAAAATCAAAACCGAATTGAAAAATAACCGCGCCGCTACTCGCTTTGAAAAATCAAAAGAGAAATTAAATAAATAGGTTTTGGCGCATTTGCCAAAATAAATCTAAGATTATATTAAATTGATTTACACCTATTTAAATTCTAAAATACGGTAATTAAAATTAAAGCCCTGGTACAAATAGTGCAAATTAAAAACATCTAATTTTATTCAAACTTCATGCATGTTACTTTCTTTTGACCGTCAAAAGAAAGTAACCAAAGAAAACTCGCGGCTGGACTCCTCGCTCACCCAACATCAGCTCTGTCGCTATGCTAAAAAAACTCGCCCAAATTTTCTCCCATTTAACCTCTCAATCCTCGCTTCGCAAGTTCGTTCATTGTGGCTAGCTCTTCGGTCGGGCTCAAACAGTTTTTAGCATGACCGCGACATTCGCTGGTTGGGGACCCGAGCTGCGGAGCCCTAGGCCGCATTAAATTGCTTGAAAATCATTTTGTTTATTAAGTCTGTACTCAAAATACAGTATAATTTTAGGAGCTTTTTTCTGAGTAAACCAAGGTTGACAGTTTTTGGAATTAGGGCCTTATGTTGGTACTCCTCTATTAAAATTAATATTTCGAACCAAATAAATAAAACTATGTAATAAAACGAAATTATTGCCCAGTGATATCAAGCCCTTAAAAATTTGCACACACTGTGAATCTTGCAAAATGAACCAAATATAGATCAATCAATTCATGTAAGATGCCCTCTTTAAAAAGGCTGCGTTTTTGTCTATTTGTGTGAGATATAAAGTGGGGTCAATTATTTTATTCACAATTATTTTTGTAGGAAGTGCGGTTTTGTATCAGTCAAATACTTTAGGAAGTCACTGAAGTTTTTTTCTTTCCTGATCCAAATTTGCGGCGACCAAATGCACGCTTTCCATTGCGTGGGTGAAAAGGTTTTTTTTCTGCAGTCGCTTCTCTCACCAAAGGCACCCATTCGTTGGTATCTGCGGTCTCCACCGCAATCGGTGTTCCTACCAATTTTTCGATATTGACCCAATCCTTGTATTCTTCCGAGGAGCAAAGACTTAAGGCTTTACCTTCGGCTCCTGCTCTGCCTGTCCGACCGATGCGGTGGATATAGGTCTCAGAAATATTGGGGATGTCCACATTGATGACCTGTGACAATCCGTCCACATCGATCCCTCTCGCTGCAATGTCCGTAGCCACCAATACCGCAGATTTTCCGGATTTAAAGTTGGCCAAAACTTGCTGACGCGCATTCTGTGATTTGTTGCCGTGGATGGCTTCTGCAAAAACTCCATTTCTCACCAACATCTTCGCCAATTTATCAGCACCGTGCTTGGTGCGCGTAAAAATTAAAGTGGATTTGATATCCTGGGTTTTTAGCATGGTTATCAAAAAACTATTCTTGTCCTGCTTCTCCACATAACAAACAGACTGACTGATCATGGGAGCGGAAGAAGAAGGTCTTGATACGTTGACCCTTACCGCATTGTTGAGAATCGAATTGGCCAGACTCAAAATTTCTTCCGGCATGGTGGCAGAAAAAAACAAGGTCTGCCTTTGTTTGGGAAGCATCCTCACAATTTTTCTCACATCATTGATGAATCCCATGTCCAACATTCGGTCCGCTTCATCTAAAACAAAAATTTCAATTTCATTCAAATGGATAAATCCTTGTTGGATCAAGTCCAACAATCGGCCTGGAGTGGCGATCAGCACATCAGTGCCTCTTCCCAATTTGTTGGTTTGTTTTTGTTGTTTGACTCCTCCGAAAATAACCGTATGGTGGACGTCGGTGTGACGACCGTAGGCTTTAAAATTATCGTCGATCTGAATCGCCAACTCACGGGTCGGTGTCAGGATCAAACTGCGAATCCTTTTTTTGGATTTTGCCTGATCTCTTGTTTCATCCAAAATTTGAAGAATGGGCAATGCAAATGCAGCTGTTTTACCAGTGCCTGTTTGTGCGCAACCCAGGACATCTTTTCTTTCAAGTACCAGTGGAATTGCTTTTTGTTGAATGGGTGTTGGGCTTGTGTATCCTTCTTCTGACAATGCCTTTAGCAATGAAGGATTTAGTCGTAAATCATTAAAAGTCATAAAATTAAAGATAAAATAAAAGCTTGAGCGGGTGTAGTGTTCGGTTAAATTACACACAAAGATACAAAGATTATTGTAATCTCAGACATTATATTCCTGAGGTTTACCTTGGACGGAAGGCATTGATCCCTTCATACAGAACAAATCATCTAAAGAATGAACAAACTCATTTTATTCCCCACAGCGAGAAATGCCGGTGAGATAGTTGATCAATCTAACTTTCTTGACCGCATTGCAACCTTTAAATCCACAAATATTTCTGGAAGAGAACTGTTCCAGCTGGGCTTCCCATAAGGCATTCGAAATGACAACATAGGACCAATGCCATTTTTCTTCATTAAATCCAACGGGTCTTTTCTCATCTATGGCTGGATAGGTCTGACAAAAGCCAAACCGGCTTGCGTTGGCACACAACCATTGGTAGATGCGCATTCCTTCTTCTGTGTCAAAATAACTCGGTTCGACAGAATTGAGATCGATGTCTGTACCCCAATGATGACGGGTATATCCAGGGGGTGCGGTATATTCCAGAATTTTTACGGCCCGACGAATGACATCCTTCATCACCAGATTTAATCGTTTGCCATCCACTGGTGTTTTGCCGGTCCATTTGTTTTCCCAAAGCATTTTCTGCTGGTCAAAATCCCTGGTGGCAGATACAATTTGCAACTTGACGGAATCCTGCAGAGCAGCCTGCGCCATGGACACAAACGCCAAATAAGCTTCTTCAAGCATGTACATTTCCCGGTCACAATAGATGCTGTCGATCTTTACAAAGGCACGATGCATCACCGGATCAAATCTGCCATGCAGAATATTGTTCAACTCGGATCGATCAATGGAAATCAATTCAGTGGACTTTTCTTCTGAATAAAAATTTGCCTGCAAAGCGGCTTCGTTGAAACCACAAAACATGCACAACAGTATGGAGAGTATTTTTTTAATGGCAATTATCTTCTAAGTTTGTTTTGCTGCTCGATGTTCTTTTTCCTTTGCTCGTCCTCTTCTTTCAACATATCCTCCATGGTTTTTTTCCTGGACAATTCTTTGGCGTAGGACCCCGTATTGTCTAATAGATAATATACATTGGTCAGCCATTTGGTGGTATCCGGCTCTTCGTTTGGATTGGTCACATACTCCTCGATGATGGGAGGAAACAATGTGAAGGAAGAAGTATTCATAAAATAATCCATTTTCACATGCGCTGTCTTAAGGTTGTTGTAATGTCCAAAAACCTCCAACTTGACGCAAGGAATCTCCGGCACTTCCTCTAATTCAAAACCAGTAGGGGGTTTAAATTTCTGTTCCACAGGCAGAGCCGCCATGATATACACATAATTGGATCCGCCTTCCCAATCGTAAATCAGTCCAACCGGTGGCCCGGATTGCTTTATCTGCATTGAGTCCAAGAGTTTGTACACTTTTGGAAAATTCTCTGCGTAAAATTTCGGTATATTCATGTTGTAAATCGGAGCTTTTACTCCCACGTAATATTTTTTTGGAAAAGTAGTGGCATCCGCTCCAAATTGGGTGTTGATCATTCCCTCAATATAATTCTTTAACCCGGCCAAATCCTCCTGGTGTCTATTGCGGTACTCAGCCTGAAAGTTTCTATACAAAACCCTTTTAAAAAATGGAATCTTACTTACAATTCGACTTCTGGTGGTCAACAATACGGAAGAATTGGACTCAGGAATGATCTGAAAGGTAACAACTACTTTTGCCGGCCACTGATCATTGATGATTTGGGCTGCCATCAATGAATCTTTCAGCGATTCCTCCAATTCAACCCGACCCTTACCGAATATGGGTCCTTCAAAAGTAAAATTGGCTCCCTGATTGACATGTCTTCCCCCCAAGCTAATGGATAATTCAGGATCTTCATTCTTCCAACTCAACCACTTTGGCCATTCCTTGATGTCGTTGATCATGACTCCTAAAAGTCCTTTGGTGCATTTGATTTTTATTTCTCCTTTGTCTGTCATGGTGGATGGAGAAAAAATACATCCGATCACATACAATCCAAAAATGCCTGCCAACAAAGAGGAAATCAGTACAACCGTTTTATTCATTATGAATTTGTAAAAATATTTGATTAAATAAAAACAATCGGTTCAACCATTGATCTCAATGATTGGATCCGGCGCAAAGATAAGCTGATTTTAGGATCGGGAAATGAGATACTGCTTAACGATTTGTAAATAAGTCGATTACCACTTTTCCGCGAAATGGTTCCAGAGGGTACTGGATCGATCCTCAGTCAGTTTGAGTCGCAATCTGAATTTATTCACTCGTCCTAAATCGTCCGGAATGGCTCTGATCCCATCCCCTACCGGCATTTGCATGGAACTGAATGCTACTGTATTGTCCAAGGCTTTTGGTATGTCCACACCATGTCTGTATTTTCCAAACAGAGCAGAATGTTCGAATGGCAGCACCATGATTTCAAAAGGCGTATCCGAATATGCAGCCAGGCTAAGGCCTTCAAAGGTGGATACGGCTGCCCATCTGAGATCTGTTTTGATTCCCATTTCCTGAGGTCTTACAAGCGGTACGTTAAAATCGACCGCGGTTGTTTTAAATTCTCCAATCAGCAATCCTGATTTCCGATCCTGAAATCCATCGTATGGCCCTCTTCCCACCCATTTTATATTTCCAAATTTGGGAGGCATTTTTGTGATCCAGCCAATTCTGGCTGGCATTGGCGCACTTCCTTTGCCTAGCTCCAAAGTCAGGATAAAATCTCCTCCTGACCAAAGCTCCAAATCCCATATCACAGGAATGCGATCTGCCTTTCCGATCACACCATTCATTCTGATGTGGATCATTCCATCCTCCGATTTCACCAGACTGAAATTCTTTTCATTCAGGGTTTCCCAGATTTCCCTCCAGGAATGCAGCCAAAGGTCTTTACCACTGTACAAGTCGTTGTCAACCGGAGCTCTTACAAAAAATGGAACCAATGGAGAAGAAATCAAATCCAGATTTTTATACCTGATTTGTGCAATGGCAGCCCTGGCTGTATCCAAAGTCAGGGAAAAATCATTGGAACTGATTTTCCAGTCCGTTTTATTTTGATCGAGATGCAATGGATTATTGGGATTGGCGGTTAACTGTGCGTTGGGCAGAAAGGGAAACTCGAATTGCTGATGGCTGACATCCTGAAATCTAAACATCCCATTCACTACGCTCGCCTTGTTGACAATCAAATTCAGTACACAATATTTTCCAGGCTTTGGCTTATATCCGTTGAGATTTAATCTGAGCTTTCGGGTTTCTCCGGGTTTGAGGTGTAAGTTGGCAATGGTCCCTTCCATGACCCTGACTTTATTCTCTTCGATGGTCCAGAAATATTTAAACACCGTATCTTCAAAATACACCTGGTTGTTTTTTATCTGTAGGATACCTTGGTCCAGATCAACCATGCTAAAACCAAATGGTGAAAAAGCATGGCTGAGAATTTTGACAGCCGGCTTCGGAGTTTTGTCGGAAGTCATGATACCGCTGACACATCTGAATGAATCGGATTGGTATTCTCCAAAATCTCCACCATAGGCAAAGAAAAACTGACCCGATTTATTCTTCATATAGAAGGTTTGGTCTGTAAAATCTTCCACAAAACCTCCGGCAATCCTTTGGTTTGAAATGATCTGATTCCAGCTGTCTTCAAATCCACCCAATCCATTGCCCTGATGGGTGCCAAGTCTGTAAACGATTTCTGTTTTTTTCGATGCAGAATGGATGTTTGAAGAGTTAGTCAATTCGATATCGCCCAGACTACCACCATTGGAATAGGCTGCCACAGGTCGTATAGGATCTCTTTGTTTGATGTATTGCATCGATTTTTGGATGGCTGGTGAAGTGCCTGTCTGATAACCGAGGCTCCATGCAAAAATGTTGGAGTAGTTTTTATTTCTCTCAAACATGTTTTTTGTTCGGTACAATGCAATGTCTGCAAGGACACTGTCTGCAGGATAGGGCAAATTTCTGTTTGAAAAACTGCTCAGATTTAAATTGACCTCATCCATGATAAACAAGCCAAATTTTTGCATGTATTTGTACCAATAGGAAGGAAAGGGATAATGGTTGTTCCTGACTGCATTTATTCCCTGGAGTTTCAGCACATCCGCGTCATTTTCGATCCAGGTTTTGTCCAGAATGTTTCCATTGGTGGGATGGAATTCGTGACAAACGGCCCCTTTTATTTTTGGGTAACGCTTGTTCCACATCAATCCATTTTGACCATATTGAAGGGATCTGAATCCCAGTGGATAGCGGATGGATTCCAACAATTCTCCCTGATTGTTTTTAAGATTTAATATCAGAAAATATAGATGGGGTGTTTCATCAGACCAGGCTTTTGCATTGGCAAGGCTGGCTTTATACAAAAGCTTTTTATCAGATTGGGCGCCCATATCCATTTTCTGACGGCTTTCAAAAAGCAATCGGTTTGAATCATTTCTAATCTCGACCAAAAGTTGAAGTGCTTCGGATGCATTTTCTTCACGATTCTTCATGGTTACTTCTAAATCAAGGGTGCCTGATTTATTCTTCAGATCTGTTTTTGCAAAAAAATCTGCGATTCTTGTTTTTGGTCTTGCCAACAAATACGCATCCCGATTGATACCTGTCAGATGCCATTGGTTGTGAGATTCGAAATAAGAAGCGTCACTCCAACGAAACAAGATCAAGGTGAGGTCATTGGCTCCATCCTTCAACTGAAGGTTGAGCAAATATTCAGAGCAAGCTTTGCTGTCTTCATTGTAACCAATTAATGTACCATTCAAATACACAAAATAACTGCAGCTGATTCCCTCAAAAACTGCAAATACATCTCTTTGCTTCCAGCTGGGATCGATCTGGATCGATCTGTTGATCATCAACACACTGTTGGAATCTGCAGGAACTTCCGGAAATCGATGGGCGAATGGTAAATCATGATACTTAAAAATGGGTTTGCCCATTCCTTTCAGTTCTATAAAACCCGGAAAACTTATCTCTGAAACCACTTGGATCCACGATGATTTTTCAATGTCTTTGGGTACATAATCCGGACCGGGGTAAAATCGATATTTCCAGAATCCGCTGAGGGATTGATAATATTTACTATTGACCGCTTGCCCGGCCACTGCAAGGGCATCTGTTTCAAAAGGCATAAAATCGGATCTGGGTTCTTCCCTGCCCATTTCAAAAATGTTTGGATTCTTCCAATGGTCCGGAATGGTGGAATTCTGATGTATCTGGTAAATCTCAGGAGTTTGAAGGGAAATTGACTGATTCTCTTTATTTTTGCAGCCCATTAGATAGCTTGAGGTCAATACAATTAAAATGCAATTTTTTGTCATCAGAAGAATTGATTTGGTGTAAATAAGACCCTTCAGGAGATCTGTTTGTGATAAAATAGCGACAAAAATGATAAAAAATATGAAAATTAAATGGATTGGATTGATTCTTGCCAATTTGGTGTTGTGCAAGCTCTTTGCTCAACCGAGTTATCAGGGGATTATGACCGATGTTGTATATCTCGCTTCAGATGATTTGGAAGGCAGGTGTACCGGTACCCGGGGCGAGCATTTGGCAGCAGATTACATCATCCACCGAATGCAAAAAATAGGTCTGAAAGCCAAGGGACAGAACGGTTGGCTGCAGAGCTTTGGTTTTAGCTCGAATCCGCACGACAAAACCAAAATGGACAAAATGGGACACAATGTGATTGGTTTTTTGGACCGAAAATCAAAGCACACCATCGTCGTTGGAGCTCATTACGACCATCTGGGTCACGGAGATGTGGGATCTCTGGCGCCAAATGATCACAGCATTCACAATGGTGCTGACGACAACGCCAGTGGTGTGGCTTGTATGTTGTGGATTGCAGAACAATTGGCTTCCAATAAAAAATTTAAAACCAATGTATTGTTTATCGCTTTTTCGGGTGAAGAGTACGGTTTGTTTGGCTCAAAATCTTTTGTCGAAAATTCTACCATTCCACTGGATCAAATGAAAGCAATGATCAACATGGATATGGTGGGCAGGTTGAATGCCGAAAAAGTATTGGCCATCAGTGGCACAGGGACTGCCAGTGAGTGGAAATCCATTTTGGAGCAAGTAAAGCCTATGGATTTCAAATTCAATTATACCGAAGGTGGTATTGGTCCATCCGATCACACTTCCTTTTATTTGAAAAATATTCCGGTATTGCATTTTTTCACCGGGCAGCACACAGATTACCACAAACCCTCTGATGACAGTCCTTTGGTCAACTATTCTGGGATAGAATCGGTGTCAAAAATTATCCATGAGATCATTCTCCGGATCGACAAGCAGAGCTTGCATTTTCAAAAAACAAAAGATGAAAACAAAGATCAGGCGGTTAGTTTTAAAGTGACCATGGGTCTCATGCCGGATTATGTTTACAACGGAGAGGGCATGAGGGTGGATGCGGTATTGGACAATCGGCCCGCAGCCAAAGCAGGAATGCAAAATGGGGATGTTATTCTTTCCATCGGCACTTATCCTGTAAAAGATGTGCACGAATACATGAAGGCCTTGAATAAATTTGAAAAAGGCCAGACAACCGATGTCACAGTCATGCGTGGTACAGAAAAGCTGGTATTAAAAGTTACATTTTAAGGAATCCTATTTCATCCGAACCAGCTCTTTTTTTATTTTCTTTACCATCCAGGGCCCTTCGAAAATCATTCCGGTGTAAACCTGAATGAGTTGAGCTCCTGCGTTCAATTTTTGTACAGCATCATTACCGTTGAATATTCCGCCGACACCAACAATACTTAAAGTTGAATTTGCCTCTCTCACTGTTTTTATTATATCGGTGGTAAGACTGCTCAATGCTTTACCACTGAGACCCCCGGCCTCTTTGGCTTTCTCTTTTTCAAGCAGGAAATCCGGTCTGCTGATGGTGGTGTTGGTAAGTATCAGGCCCTGAATTCCTGATTGAATCGCTGCGTCAATGACATCCAAAATTTGTTCCTTGTTCAAGTCGGGAGCAATCTTCAGATAAATGGGTTTTGGTACAGGATAATTTTGATTGGCGGCTTGCAGTTTTATCAGCAGTTGCATCAAAGGCTCTTTGTCCTGCAGTGCTCTCAGGTTTGCGGTATTGGGAGAGGACACATTGATGGCAAAATAGTCCACATACTGGTGCAAGGCATGAAAGCACTTCAAATAATCTGCAGCAGCTTCTTCATTGGAACTGTCCTTATTCTTACCAATGTTGCCGCCGATGAGGACATTTTTATGCTTTTGAAATTCACTCAATCTTTTGGCGAGGGCCTCTACCCCGTTGTTGTTAAAACCCATTCTGTTGATGACGGATTGATCTTTGACCAATCTGAACAATCTGGGTTTCGGATTTCCACTTTGAGGTTTTGGTGTGACTGTACCCACTTCTATAAATCCAAAACCCAGCTGTTGTAACAAATGCAACCATCGTCCGTCTTTGTCAAATCCTGCTGCGAGTCCCACCGGATTCTTAAATACCATACCATCCAGATTTTGCTGCAAGGCCGGATGTTCAAATTTCCAGGATTGTATCAACCAATTGGAAATACCCGGGATTTTAAGTCCAAGTTGCAGCAAATTCATACTGAGGTAATGCGCTCTTTCCGGATCAAGGGAAAAGAAAATTTTTTTCAATAAAGTCCAAAGCATCATTTCAATGGTTTTAACTCAAAAAAGGATTGGTCAGTTTTTCCTGACCGATGGTCGTGACAGGACCATGGCCTGAATAAACCCTTGTTTCGTTGGGTAAATTGAGGAGATTGGTCTGGATCGAATGGATCAGGGTGTCATAGTTACTACCGGGCAAATCGGTTCTGCCAATACTGCCTTCAAACAGGACATCTCCTGAAAAGACTACCGATTCCTCCTTGACATAATAGCTTACGCTTCCCGGACTATGTCCAGGGGTAAATAACACCTTCCATTGAATATTTCCAAGAGTTAGTTCACTTCCGGCGATGATATCTGCATCGGCCGAAGGATAATTGAATATTTTTAGGCCATACATCTGACTCACCTGTGCGGCAGATTGGTAAACGAGCAACTCGCTTGGATGCAATCTGGGCCGGATGCCCAAATGTTGAAAGAGAAACTCCAGTCCAAAAATATGATCGATGTGGGCATGTGTCAACAGAATATGTTTGACGGTCAGCTTGTTGGCTGCGATAAAATTTAAGAATTCAGTTTGCTCATCTTCCTGGTAAAATCCCGGATCGATAATGATTGCATCTGATGGCTTGTCCCACACCAAAAAAGTATTTTCAGCAAATGGATTGACAACAAAACAGTGTATGTCCATAATTCGTTATAATTTGCGCAAAATAATGGAATTTAGAACGATTCAATCCAGTTTATTTGTTGTCCTGACAGGCCTGTTGGCTTATATTCCATCTGAAGCTCAGCACGCCCGTGAAACATTTGGTAAAAACAAGATTCAATACAACAATGATCAAAAAGACTGGTGGATCTACGAAACCAGTAATCTGGTATATTACTGGTACGGAAAAGGCAGAAATTTTGCTCATTTTCTGATCAATATCGCAGAAGAAGAAAATCAGGCTGTTCTCAACCTTTTTGAATACCACCCCAAAGAAAAAATAGAACTGGTCATATTTTCAGATTTGTCAGATTTTCACCAAACCAACATTGATCTGAGTCATACCTGGAGTCCTGGTCTTTGGAATCTGGAGCCCAAAATAAAAGGGCAGAAAATTCTGATCTATTTCAACGGCAACCATGACCATGCAGTTAAAATGTTGAGAAAGGGACTGGTCCAGGTCTATTTCAATTCCATGTTTTCGGGTACCAATTTTCAGGAAGTGATCCAAAAAGTGATTAGCTATAAACTTCCACCATGGTTTGAAACTGGTCTCATCGAATATCTGGGAGAGGGATGGACTGACAGAGATGAATGGATTCTAAATGGACTTTGGAAAAAACGCAATGGGTTTAAAAATTTTAGCAAAAAAAATCCTGTGCTGGCAGGAAAGTCATTCTGGAATTATATATTTATTAAATATGGAGACAAAACTTTGTCCAATTGGTTATATCTCATCAGAATTCAAAAGGATCTTCACCAGGCTACCAGAATGGTGTTTCAGATTGAATTGAAAGAACTAATGGAAGAATGGAGAATATGGTATGGAAGACAGCTTGACAATAAGAAATACCAATTGCCAGCCATCCATAAAATCAGATTAAAAAAAGAGGAATCCATCCAACGGGTATATTATTCCAATATTTTCAATGCCTGGGTTTTTGTTACGGATCAAAACAACCGAAAAAGAATCCGATTGTACAACGACCAATTAAAGTGTATTCAAACCATCTATTGCTCTGGTCACCGGAATAAAATAAATATTCCCGACATCAAGTACCCTGTTTACGCTGAAAATAAAATGGAAAATATCAGTGTGGTGGCAGATGAAATAAAGAACCGCATTAGAATGACCATCACCGATCACCAAACAGGGCTGGTTACAAAAACCATTTTACCAGAAGACATTTTTGCCATCTATGATTTGGAAATTTTAAATCGGGATCAATTGATTTTTTCCGGATCAAACAACGGATTTTCTGATCTCTTCCTTTACAAAATCAAATCGCGAAGTTACCAAAAACTGAGTGATGATATATTCGATGAAACAAAACTCCAGTTGGCGTCTTTAAATGGAGAGAAAAGGCTCTATTATCTTTCCAATCGCTTAAATTCTTATTATGAAAAAATAAAATTAGACAGTTTGCTTCCTTTGGATCCATTGTCGCTGCATGAAATGGGAATTTCAAATCCATCCCTTGCGTCTAAATCGCAAGAACCTATGGAAGGAAGTAGTCTTTATCATTTCATTCTTCTAAGGGATGACTTATACATTATTGAAGCAAATCATGCAGATGGTTTGATTCATTATTTATCGGACAACAATAGAAAATATGATTTGTCTCATCCGCTTTTGAATAAAATCGCCGGAAAATCAGGCCTTGAAAAAACAATGCGTATTTACAAAGACATCCACGGAAGACCTTTGGGTCGGATAGATGCATTGAATGATCTTAAAAATTCAGCCCTGGAATTTATTCAAGACAGCAACAATGAAATAAAGGACAGCGCCAATGTGTCGCCATTGGATTCAATTGGTATTTTGCCCCTGTCTAAATTTCAAAGTGAATTTGGTGACCCGCCAAATGCCCTTGAAATTATCCAGAATGGCTTTAAAGTCAAAAGTCAGGAATACAAGTCTTCCCGCAATAATCTTCAAAACCGAAAAATACCTGTTGTTTCATTTGAAAATAAATTTAACTCAAATCAGGCCATTGCCTACAGAGATCGGTTTCAAATTGAAGAGACGTCCGCCAATCTCAACAATGATTTACTCTTTGGTGGACTTAACACTTTTGCGGGGTTTAACGCAAATTTTGTGCCTCCTCCGGTTGGACTTTTATTAAAGATGAGGGTCAGAGATATCTTTGAGAATTACCATCTTGAAGGAGGAGTGAGGATTCCTACCAGTCTTTCGGGAAATGAAGCGTATCTATTGTTTGAAAATGAAAAGAAAAGACTGGATCATATTTATGCCATATACCGCAGGGTTGGTCATGAATCCATTCCATTGAATAGTTTTCAGAGCTTTCGTCAGACAACCAATACTGTTCTATTCAATTACCAATTGATTTATGCTTTTGATCCTTATAAAAGTATTCGGCTCAACAATACGGTTAGAAACGATCACTTGTTTCTCAAAGGAACAGACCTTATTAGTCTGGACAGTTCAAGCACCCACCTGCAAAGTGTGGGAACACGACTGGAATTTGTGTATGATGATGCATTGGAGCTTGGTATCAATCTCCGACAGGGTACACAAATCAAAGTATTCATCGAAACCATGAAGAGATTCAGAATCAATAAAGAAGAAACCTGGACTTTTGCCCCGGAAAAGGGATTGCTGTACATTCTTGGATTTGACGCAAGACATCACATCCCCATCCTTAAGCATTCAGTATTTTCAAATCGATGGTACTTTAATTCTTCTTTCGGCGGGCTCAGAATGTTAAATCATCTCGGTGGAACGGAAAACTGGCTGATCCCAAAATATGGTACGCAGGGAGGTTCCGGTGCACTTTTAAATTATACCTTTTCTCAGCAGGTCACCGAGGTCAGGGGGTTCCCAATTGGAGCCAGAAGAGGTACCAGTGCCATGGTGTTTAGTTCAGAAGTCAGAATTCCATTTTTTCAATATTTGCTGAGTCAAAGTTGGCGCAATGGATTTTTGCGCAATTTGCAACTGGTGGGATTTTTAGATGCAGGCATGGCCTGGAATGGATTTTTACCCCATCTTGCGAAAGCAGAAATAGTCGAACAAAATGTGAGCAACCCAGCGGTGATCGTTGACATAAGATACCAGAGAAATCCAATCATTAGTTCGACAGGTATAGGAGTCAGAAGCGCCATTTTTGGATATTTTATAAGAGCTGATTATGGATGGCCGTTTGACGTTTCAGGAATTGGAAAACCCATTTTTCATTTGTCCCTCGGATTGGATTTCTAAAGAAACCATAGACAATTCAAGCCCCATCGTTTAATATCTGAATACCCTGAGCCAAAGCGGTTACAATCACAAGACCCAACACCCATTTTTTAAAAACGGCCTCGGACATATACTTCAGCAGAAACTTTCCGGCAAGCGTACCAAAATAACTGACCAAAATCAATACCGGCAACAAATACAGGACATCACGAGTCACATATCCTTGTACACTATAAATCACCGCTCTGCTGGTATCGACTCCGAAATCAATCATCGCAGAAGTTGCAATAAAACTTTGTTTTTGCAAATGAATAGATGCCAGGGTGACTCCTCTGACAGCACCTCCTGTTCCAATTAGCCCGGCCAAAAATCCCGACAAGATTCCTGATGAAATCAAATTTCGATTGGTCCTTTCAATTTTCCTTTCTGAATTAAAAAATAGAAAAATGGAAATAAGAATTAAAAAAGCAGATAGCAACAATTCAAGATAAAGGGTCGAAACAAAATTGCTCAACACTGCTCCAACACTGACAAATACGATGGCTGGGATGCCCAATTTCAACATTACCTGTTTGTCCACTCCTTCTCTGAACAAAAATATTTTTGACAGATTGCTAAAAACATGAAAGAGGGCGGTAAGGCCCAATACAGTCTTAAGGTCGAAAAAATAAGAAGACAATGGCACAAACAAAATAGAAGAACCAAATCCACTGATGGTTCCCAGGACTTCTGAGACAAAAGCAAGAATGTAGAAAATAAAAAAGCCTGCAGTGGACATGTCGGCTTTAATTTAACAGGAACTGCAAAGTCAATCCCCCGTTCAAACGAACACTGGTAAATGAGCTTTGTGTATATGGGATTGTTTTATTGTAGTCCACAAAAAACCGGACATTCAAATTTTTATTCAGGTTGTATCTAACCGAAGGAGTAAAACTAAAGACCTTGGAACCCTGCGCAGGTTGACTTGGAATGTTCTCATCGAGTCTGATGACTTTTGTGATATTGTCGGTAATTCCAAAATCAACGGTAATCTGAAGATCGTTTCCTTTTGGTTTGGTCGCTGAGGCTGCCGCCGGATCTTCATCTTTCTTCTTTTTCTTTTTGGAAGAGAGTTTAATTTTTGGGACTTTTGGTACGCCGGGTAGCCAGGACAGGTAGAGGTTTTTGATAATGTAGCCAAATTTAAACGTCAACTGACTTGCAGTGCGATCTTCCAACTGACCATCCAGCGCCATTCTCAGCGAAAGATTGCGACTCTTGTTGTAATCAAAACCCAACTCAATGTTGCTTTTGGTCTTAATGTTCAAACCGATCAATGGACTAAAACTTTCATTGGTGGTCACGTCGGGAATTTCATAAAAAGAAAAATAAGAGGTTGTAAAAGTCGTATCTTGTTTTCTTCGAATGGGAGCTCCGTTTTGTTCCTCATAACCAAGATTGGTCTTATAACTACTCATTGTGAGTGTGTTCTTGTAAGAATGGCGGATGGAGAAATCTTGAAATATTTCTTTAAATCCATTCAATCTTGCAAGACCGTTATAATTGATTTGCCAGTTGGGTAGTGGCAGGGTCTTAAACACGTCCAAACCAGCGGAATTTGGATTCTTGTTGGAATAAGTTGCCAAAAATGCGGGTAGCACTACATCCTGATGGTCACCCAAAAATCCATCCACATAATCCGGATTGAGCACACTCCGTTGACTGATTCCATATCTGGCTCCTACCCTTTGAGAAAATACTTTTCTGTTTTCAGAAAACTCGTTGAAAAGATCGTCAATGTTTCTGCCGAACAAGGTCTGCAAAGAAACATAGGAAATTGAAAACTGACCGGTTTCAAAGGGTGCAAAATGCTGAAAGTCCATTTGATTGGTTCCTATTACAGAATCAAATTTGAAAATCTTATCATAATTATTGGAATAGCTTCGGTCAAAATTTAAGTCGATATTTAGATTTTTGACCACTTCCAGTCGCATTTTTACCCCGGCCACGTTGTTGTGTTTTTTGATCATCTGATTGTTGAAATAAATATTGTCAGTGATCCAGCCGTTGTTTGCAGCATTGTCCAAAAATCCTCCCGGATTAAAATTGGGTTGTCCTCCGAATACATAAGCCCAGCCCGGAGAATTAAACCCCTGGTCCATTCCAAAAAATTCAGGTCTTTGGGTAAATCCCGGAATGGTACTTCCATTGTTTTCTGTGTAATTAAATTGAATGCGTCGAACAGACATCAATGGTCTGATCAAAATTTTCTCGGCCAGACTCGGTACGCGCTTGCTGTTTTTTTGTTTTTCTTTGTTTTTAGGATCTGGTTTTTTAGGATCAGGCCTACCGGGTGCCGGTCTGCCTCTCGTCGGGGCATTGTCTCCATTGATTTGACGCAGGTAGGTAGATTTGTTGTACAAGGTTTGGAGATTAATCTCTCCTGACAAAACGATGGACTGATCATTAGAAATCACACTTCCCAAAGTGTCTATGGTACCCAAAGAGCCAGAAGCCCAATTAAAACTGGCATTGTACTGAATTCTGGCCTGGATGAATTCCATAAAAGGAATTAGTCTTGTGGGTATATTATAACTCAAAGCAACACTTTGCTTAAAATCTCTGGTTCGTCCAAAATCTCCTAAATTTTTCAGCACATAAGGTCTTTTTTCAGATCTTTCGACCAATGCAGAAGTGCGGGGATCAACATGTCCCTGACGCAAGGGGTTGTAGGTTATTTCATCCACAATGGCTTCCGTTTGTGCCGCATAATTTACCTTGATGGATTTGGTTAAATCCCAATTTACATTGTAATCTCTAAACCAGGCAAATTTTACACTTTCCCATGTTGCGTATTTGGGTGCAGCAAAACGATACACCCGGTTTGAAAATCTCCTGTCCAGATTGTTCCGGATGGCAATGGTATTGGGTATGGGATTGATGTTGATCTGTGAAATAAACTTCAGATGGTTGCTTTTGACCAGATTCTTAAATGGTTCAATGGACAAAGGTGACATTGAATAAGAATAGTCCAGGCTACCTTTTTTGCTTTCCTCCAAGTCTTCTGCCACAATGGGGTTTATCTTGTTCGTTGAGGACTGTCCATAACTCAAGGCAAAATTTTCAATTTGCCATGGCATGGGTTTCCCGCTGCCGGTTCTGTTTTTACGGACGTTATTGAATGCAAACCCGCTGATGCTTGTTTGGTCAATGGCCCGCTCGCGGATGCTATCCCGTTCCTGACCGTTTCTAGCCTGAGCCAATTTGTCTGATACTTTGACATCCAAATCATTTGGATCGTATTCAGGAGTCCTGGTGGCATTCGAAAACTGTGCACTAAATGGGACGGCAATGTTCCATTTTTGGGGCAAAAATTTACCCAATTCCAGGGTGGTTGTTGCGTCAATCTGGGTAATTTTTTCCAGTGACCTGTCCAGCAATCTTTGATCCACCGAGCCATATCCTATGGAGGTGTAAGATCCAGCAAGACTGAGATTTCCAAGATCCGCCAATGTCACTTCAGCCCTGGCCAATGCCGCATAACCAGCCCGATCTTCCAGTCCGGTAAGTCTTAATTCATTGGCCCAAATTTCATAAGAAGTGATGGTTTGGTTGGTATTGTTGCGCATACCAATCATGATTCCTCTCACCAAAGCCACATTTGGATTGCCGAGAATTTTCACTTTGTTTGCCGGTTTTTCCGGATCAAAACTTTCAAACAATTGAGAATAAGACACTCCATCCAGATTCCTTTTGTTTTTCAGATCAATCAGGAGTTGTATTGGAAAATCAAACTCATTTTCAGCCAACCAAATGGAGTCTTGTCTTTGGAAAATACTTGAATCAAGGCCTCTGGTAGAAGGTCTGACCGGTATCTCGTATTCATAATAATTCTGTGTAAAATCTTTTCCAAAGCGCAGGAAAACGGAGACTGCCTCTTTTGGCAAATCTTCTGGAGTCTCTGCATGGACAAACATTTTAAGTCTCTTGTATCTTCTGAAGTCGTTGTCTCCAAGACGGAACACCGATTGGCTGCAATTGGGTCCAAATCCATCTTTCCGGATCAGAATGCTACTCTCATTTTGGAACAAATCGGCAAACTGATTGCTGAAAAATCGCTCTCTTTGAATTCCGGGTGGTAAAATATACCGGAAAGGTTTTTTGGCTGAATTTTCTTCAATGTCCACTTTATCCAGGATCAACGCCGGAGATCCGTCAAATACGCAGGTATCGGACAAATATCTCCTCCAGGTATTTCTTCCAAGCTGAAATTTAATCATTCTGAAAGTCACCTGCTCATCAAATCCGGTAAACAATAATCTCATCGACTGGATGGATCTGAAATCCTGTATTTGTCCCACCTTATTGTCAAACTGAGCAATTGGAATTCTGAATCGATACCAGACCTCGGTACCGGTTGATTTGGGGATTGTTACGGAATCTGTGACAAATCTTGTTTTTACCCAGACCCCATTGTTGTGAAGAAAGGGTATGCGATAACTATAATAAGATTCCTGCTCATTGAGTGATTTATCCAGATTGAGGTCTTCCACATCGGGAAAGGAGGTATAAGCCGTCGATATTTGATTGCCTACCTGAATCTGGGCATTCCCTTCCGGCATCGTAAATCTTTTGTATTTATCAAGTACCGTTGTATTGGCAGGAAAGTCGTTGTCCCGGTAAGACTTAAAATCGTCGTTGGCCGGATCTTTCAACAGTATTGTATCAGCTCCCCGGGATAAAAAGGGTCTGACCAGATTGATGTAATCTGCATAATGTGCGATTTCAGTATTTGAGGCAGTTGGAATCATACTGCTCAATCCATCGAATCCTAAATCCTGGAGCTCCCTTTGATTGACATCAAAGCTATTGGTGATCGGCGGTTTGCGAGCCACCTTGCCATATAAGCTGTTATCGGTGGGCAACAACAGAGAAGGCGTTGGCAGACCATGTTCAAACTGTTGCTTTCCGTCCCTCAGAATGTCCTCTGAAAAAGTACCTATTTGGATGTACATATTTCCATCACCCGACACCGGACTACCGTCGTATTTGGGCATAAATGGATTCAACATCCAGAAATCAATGTATTCGACATTGGCCAATTCAAAGTCATTGGTGTTGAGTCGACTCATAATTCCCGCCCATCTTGTTTCCGGAGATAGTAGGGTCAAATCCGGATTGAGTCCCGCTGATTTGAAACCTTCCACATCATAACCGTTTGGTATTTCAAAATTATAGGGTCCTCTTTCCCTTGGAAAATAGGCGATGTCAAAGGTGAGCTCGGTGGCAAAACCCACAGGTCTTTGTCTGTTGGGGAAAATTTCGAGTTCATCGACGAGCCTTCCATAAGGAGAATTTGCATCCGGTGCATCAATTCTCGCAAGTTGATCCACCCTATACCAGGACAGCAAGGCCCTGTTGGCCGTACTTGCCAAATTATTGCGCAAATCACCCCCTTTGAAGTTGGGATCTATTCCCTCAGCCTGTGGGGGCGTGGCCAATATCCAGTTGGTTGGATTGAAATAAAGTCCAATGCCCGTCGCACTACCTTCAAAATCATCCACATACACTACTCCTCCATCACTTCCGTTTTGATTAATGGCTCTGCTATATCCCGGTCTGAGATAAGCTCCTTCGCCCTGGATGGACCATCTGGAAGGTGCCTTGGTGCTATACAAAGGCAGTTTATCCAATGCCCGCGTCAACCAATCAGCCTGTTTGTTGATTCCAAAGTCCAGGCCATACACATTGTTGTTGATGGGGTCTTCCCCGATATTTACCTTTTGCGTAAAAGGTCTTTCAAACAACTTCATAAAGGTTGTTCCAATGTAAATGTCTTTTGTTTTAGCATACTCAGCCCTAAAGCCGAGCATCGTTCTTGTCTGGAAATTGAATAGATTGTTATTTTCGTAATCAACTGTGATGGTGTTGTTGGATTGCAAAAGCGCCTCATTGATGATGATTACCTTGCCCTGTGCCCTGTCAATGGTGTAATCCACACCTTCAACAAGCGCCAATGCTCCTGCTCTAACTGTTATCCTGGCATTTCTATCGACCGTGTTGAGCAAAATTTCATTTGATTTTGAAGCTTTGTAGGACCCTCTCATGATAAACTGGTTTGCCTGTAGATTCTGTCTGGCAAAGGTCACGGAGGTATCATAAATTTGAGGGTAAGAGTATTTTTGGATGACGGCTTCTCTCAAAACCGGATCATTGGTGAGAAGATTCCACTTGTCCAATAGCTGCGGAAAAGATTTACCAAATGGTTCTAACACCGGAAAAATAATGGACCCTGAGGAAGGAATCACCGTTTGACCATTGATCCAATCAAAGATTCCATCCGGTTGGGGATCATTTGTTTTATTGAGGTTGTCCAGACGAAAAAGATTCAGCAAGGGAAATCCTTCTATTTCATCTATGAACCTGCGCTGTGCTCCATCTTGTGACTCATAGAATAAATCAAATCGGAAGTCCTCCTGGTTGACATTAAATCCACCGATTGGATACACATTTTTCATCATGAGTCGGAAGGAAGGTCTGCTGGTCACTTGATTGGTTGACTTCAGCATTTTCACAAACATGACTTTGAAAGTGAGGGAATCTGATTTAACGTCTGAAGCAAACTCCCCGACCTTATAAATGGCTCCTGTTCTTGGATCTTTCTCTCTACCATTGTAGGTGTACTGATAGGCTACAGCGACCACCTGATTGGGTCTTGGCCGGATCCTTAGGGAAATAAATCCCAGATCCGGATGAAAGGTGTACTCATTGGGATTAAGACGTTTGGCCCTGACTTTTTCAAAATCTCGCCCCTGGGTCAGATTGAGCCCGGCAGGATCGGCCAGAATATTGACCACTTCGTTCAGCTCTCGGGCATTTGGGATGGCCTGTATTTTTTCCAGCAACCGATTGCTGGTATTCGTGGGAAGAAATCTTGTTCCACTTAAATCTTTGGCCAATTGGCGACCTGGTACGAAATTGGGGACTTTAAATTCTTCCATATCAAACTCCTGCCCTTCAGAAGTACCTAGGTCTGCCAGGGCGATGATGTCCCTGACATTCACTTCCCGGGAATTTGGATTGTCTTCCGTGATCCAAACTTCTATGTCTTTGATTTTAAACTGACTGTTGACTTCAGGAGGATTGCTAAGGGCTATTTCATAGGTTTCAAAATTAAACTGACTCAGAAAAAAATGTCTGTTCTCATCGTATTGATCTGGTCGCAATTGAAATTCCTGAATGAGTCCACCGCCCTTGGTTCTGATGGCTTCCTGCCTTGCCCTTTGCTGTGAAATCAATCCTGTGAGTCTGAGGTATCCAAAAAGCCATTCGGTTTTAATCCCAAAAAGATTCTGACTACCCTTAATCAGTGAAGACCTGAGTGGCATACTCACATTTCCTGCTTCGATTTTCTTGATGATGTCATCTTCGGTAAATTTTTCAGAATCATAATTGAGCTTTAACTGATTCTCAAAATCAAAAGATGACAGGGAGTTGTAATTTGTATTGAGTTTTAATTTGTCACCTATGTTACCGGCCACTTCCATTTGAATGTCCATCTTGAAATCAGGTCCGGCATTCCACTTTTGTCTGGCGGTCAATATTGGGTTATCCACAAAGCTATAAAATCCCCCGACTGTCAGATCAATATTACCCCGGGGTGTGATTTCAATGCCAAGTCCTCCAAATAGTCTGTCACTCAGATTTCTTTTAAGATCCATTTTGGAAATTGGATCGACCAGACCATTGAGGTATTTTCTACCGGAGGAAGTACCTGCCAGGGTACTCATGTATTCCCTGTCCTGCTGTCTAGCTTTAAACTCCATGAATTCGTCAAAACTGAGGCTTCCGGCAGGGCGAATGTGTTCATTGGCTATTTTTTCTGTCACAATGTATTCGCCGGTGACTGGATCAAATTCTATTTTTTGATCGATCACTTTTGGATCTTTTAGATCGAAAGGATTTTTGTTTTTCTCATCCAGAAAATGACCAGGACGATCCTTGAGAGGGATGGTATCCGCCATTGAAGTTTTCCCCTGAACCTCAAACAGATCTGGTAGTTCTCTACCACCGGCGCAGTATCCCAGAAAATAGATTGCTAAATGAAAGAAAATGGTTAATAAAAAGAACCTCATAAACGCTTTAAAACCTGTCAAAAGGATTCACATTCCGGTGAATAGGGGTATATAACGATAGAATATTCAATTAGGTATATTGATTGAAGACTTTATCCTAAATTTTTCAAGACTTCTTTGATGATTTGTTCCAGTTCAGCCTCTTCCAACATCTGCTGCGGTAATTTTTGAATGGCCATGTCGATCTGAGCTCTCCCAAATCCCAGTGCCAACAGAGCAGATTGGGCTTCTGATCTTTTTGTTGACTTAGAAGAACCCGGCTGGATAGGACCAAATCCCAGATCCTTGCTCAATTTGTCCTTCAAATCCACAATAATTCTTTGGGCGGTCTTTGGTCCAACTCCTTTCACCTTCCGGAAAGCCGTGTCCTCACCGGTTACAATGGTTTGTCTGACCGTTTCTGGTTCCATGGAAGACAGAATGACCCTGGCGGTATTGGGACCCACCCCACTGACCGAAATCAAATGTATAAAGAGGGATCTTTCCTCTTCGGATGCAAAACCGAATAGTGTTTGTCCATCCTCTCGGGTGATCAGATGGGTTAGTATTTTGATCTGATTCTGACCATTAATTTTGGAATAGGTGTATAAGCTAATGTGGACGTGATAGGCCAAACCACCGGTTTCTACCAGGACGTGGGTGGGCAGACATTCTGCTACTGTACCTCTGATGTATGCAATCATTTCGGGCGCAAAAATAATAATATTATCAAATTAAATAATATGTTTTTAATTGATTTAGTTAATTTATTGATCCCCTTTGACCAAAATTTCCGCTTTCTGGTGGCTGTGATAAAAAATTTAGTGTCCGATATTTAAGTAGTTTTACGCCTTAAAGCGTTACTAAGCCATGCAATTTTTATTTTCAGGTTTTTTATGGACATTGGCATTGCTGGCGGTACCTGTCATCATCCACCTTTTTTATTTCAGGAGGTACAAAAAAGTATTATTCACCCAGGTCAGATTTCTAAAAGAACTCGTAGAAGAAACTTCCCATCGCAATAAACTGCGCAATCTGCTGATATTGCTTTGCAGAATGGTGGCATTGGCCGCGCTGATTTTTGCATTTGCCCAACCCTTTATATCAAAAGATGAAGGTCTCAAAGCCGGGCAAAAGGCTGTGATTCTATTTATAGACAATAGCCATTCGATGAATGGCGAATCTGGTCAGGGTTCTTTGTTTTCACAAGCCAAGGCGCATGCCCTGGAAATTGTTCAGTCTTTTTCTGATTTTGATAAGATCGCAATAACCAGTCACGAATTAAGTGGTCGGCAAAGTCGGTTTTTGTCAAAAGATGAGGCAATTACAGCGATTGAGGAAATAAAAGAAACCTCAAGGGTTAATTTGCTGTCAAAATTTCTTCAAAAAGCTGACGGAATGCTGGAAAAAATGTCCACCTATCAAGGTCAGGTATTTTTAATCAGCGATTTCCAAAAATCAATTTCCGATTTGAATCCCACTCATTTTGATAGTCTGGTCCAATATTATCTGATACCAGTGCAAAGCATTTCTGAAAGCAACATTTCTCTTGATACGGCCTACTTTATCCAGCCGGTTGTTGTGCCCGATCAACTCAACAGCGTCGTTTATAGAATGACCAATTACAGCAATCAGGAGGCTGATCAAATCAGAGTTAGTTATCGATTGAACGGACAAGAATACCCGCATCGTCAGATTTCTATTAAACCCAAAACCAGTCTTTCAGATACGATTCAAATGAAAATCGGTCGTTCCGGAATTCAAAAAATTAGTCTGAAATTAAAGGACTATCCCATTGTTTTCGATGACGAATACCATTTGTGCGCACCGGTTGATGAGACGTTTTCAGTCACAATTATTTATGATCAAAAAGTACCTGCCAACCTTCAGGCGGCTGTTTCATCCATACCATTCTTTCTTGCCACCCTGGCACCTGTCAATGCGCTCAACTATGCGCTGCTGGCAGAAAGCAAATTGATTGTCCTGACCGATTTGAAAGAAATCAGTTCTGGTTTGGCTGCAGAGTTGAAAAAAGCAATGGAATCTGGTACGAATGTGATCCTATTTCCTGCGGCAAATATAAGCGATGAAAACTATCGCTCTTTTTTGAACCTTGCGGGAATTTCAGGATTTGGAAAATTTGAACTCAATAGAAAGGAAGTAGGCCGCATCGATTTGGAAGGAGAGGTTTTCTCAGATGTGTTCGTGCATCCCAATGCAAATATCAAATTGCCCGTCAGTCAGGGGCAATATGCGATGCAAGCCGGAGGCGCAATGGAAACAATTATGAGTTACAGAGACGGCAGTACTTTTTTATCAAAGTATCTTGTACAGAATGGTCGATTGTATGTATTTGCAATACCATGGGATGAGAGTTATTCCAATTTGGCCCAAAGTCCGGAAGTTTTATTGCCCTTTATTTTTAAGGCAGCAATCAGCAACCAAACTGTCACTCGACACTCTTATGTGATTGGGAAAGATCAAACGGTGTTGTGGAGACCATCCAATGACTGGATAAAACCGGAATCAGGCTTGTTGGTGAAAGGACCTGAAGAATTTGTGCCTTCGATGAGACCACTCATGAAAGATTGGCAAATCGAGATTTATGAACAAGTGCAAAAACCGGGATTTTATACTTTACAACAGCTTGACCAGGAAATCACGACCTTTGCTTACAATGTGGATCGAATGGAATCAAACCCTATTTGTGATTCGGAAGAGGAACTGATGGAAAAAACAGCTGATAAAGTAAATATCATCAAGCCTTCGGACGCAAGTGCGCTTGGTCAAATTTTGAAAGAGAGCCTTGAGAAAAAATCATTTTGGTGGATATTGATTCTGATTGCAGTAATATCCCTATTTTTGGAAAGTATTCTGATCAGATTTTGGAAGAATTCATAGCATGGAAATCATTTTAAAAAATCTCAAAATAACCGATCCCGGAAGCAGTTTAAATGGAAAAAAGAGAGACCTGTGGCTGCGCGATGGAAAAATTATAAAAATAGGGGTCCATCTAAAGTCCAGCAAATCTTTGCGCTCAATGGATTTTACAGGTTGCAATGTGTCGATGGGTTGGGTAGATATCGGAGCGTACAGTGGTGAGCCGGGTTATGAGGAAAGAGAAACTTTTAAACATCTGGCAGCGGCAGCAGCGGCGGGAGGATTCACTACGGTGTGCATTATGCCAGATACCAAACCCGTCATTCATTCGAAATCCGAAGTACATTATATTCTGGACAGCAGTAAGCAACTGGATGTGGATTTGCTTCCCATAGGAGCCGTCAGCAAAAATCTGTTATCTCAGGAAATGGCGGAGCTTTACAGCATGAAAGAAGCTGGTGCCGTGGCTTTTAGTGATGCATCCCAAGGAATTCAAAAAAGCGGATTGCTGCTTAGGGCCTTGGAATATCTGAAATACTATTCTGATGCCGTTCTCATTCAACAATCTTTTGATCTGGAATTAACGGGCCCCGGACAAATGCACGAAGGCACCCACAGCACGTCAATGGGCTTGAGAGGTATTCCGTCCATGTCTGAGATTACAGGTATTTTGCGCGATCTGGAAATTCAAAAATACTCCGGATCAAAACTTCTATTTCATAAATTGTCTTCCACTGAAGGAATTTCGCTGATCAGGAATGCAAAGAAAAATCAAAGAAATATTTTCTCCTCTGTTTCTGTTTTTAATCTGGTGTTTGAAGACAAGGATCTCTTGGACTTCGATGCAAATCTCAAGTTGTCTCCTCCTTTGAGAGCATCCACTGACAGAAATTCTTTGATCAAAGCAGTCCTCGATGGAACATTGGATATCATCGTGAGCGATCATACCCCACTCAATCCGGAGAAAAAAGACCTGGAGTTTCAGGCTGCTTCTTTTGGAGCGATCTCACTCGAAACTGCGTACAGCATGATTCGCACAAATTTGGACAAAGAGATTTCTGATGAATTGTGGGTTGAAAAAGTAGCCTTGAATCCAAGAAAAATATTCAATTTGCCAGAGGCAAGCATCGAGGAAAATACAATGGCTGATTTGACCATTTTTGATCCCAATAAAACATGGGTGTATGAATTGAATCAAATCAAATCACTTTCGAAAAACAGTCCTTTGGTGGGAAAAAAATTGAAGGGGAGGGTAGAGGCCATCTTCAAAAAAGGCAAATTGCTGCAGCAAGCCACTTAAATCGTCAAGCATGGAAAAATTCAACATTGCCGCCCGTATTGGATTATTTTGGGGTTTGGGTTATATCGCAATCACCATGGTATTGTATCTGGTGGATCATGCTCTCATGCACAACAGTTGGGTAAATGCAATTTTGTTCTTCCTGGGTATTGGGATCATGTATTATTCCGGAATATCGACCAGAAAAGATTTTGGGGGAATCATACCTTGGAAAGATGCCATGACCGCCATGTGGGTGAGCAGTTTGATCTATATTCTGATGTTCAACTTTTTTTCTTATGCGCTGTATCAATGGATCGATCCTGAATTAAAAGAGGAATTGATGGCCCTGCAGGTGAAAGCGTTGGATCAGATGAGAGATTTTATGGGTGAGGAACAATATGAAAAAGCATTGGAGGCGATGGAATCAACAGACAGTTTTGACCTCTCGGGAATTCTCAAGAGCATTCCTTTCATTGCTTTAATTTATTTTATCATTGCATGTCTGCTCGCTCTGGCGATTAAAAAAGCAGAACCGTGGAATCCTGACAGCAAAACTTATGGTGATCAATTTTAAAAGCCAACCATGAGTCAAAAAAGAACTTTCAGCCAGACCCTCCGTTCAGAATTGTCGTGGTATTTCATCAGTCTTTTATTTTGTGTGGTGATTTTGTTTCCCATTTATTATTTTAAAGTCGAATATGATTTTTGGGTGGGCAATGTTATTGCAGTATTTGGTTTATCCGTACTACTGCGTTGGATATTTTTATGGAGCTATACACCTTTTGCCTGGTGGTTATATTTTAAAGTAGTCCTGGCTTTTTTAATGATACCATTGTTTTTTTATACGATCGACTCCTTTGCAGGTTTTAAAGATTTTATCAATGAGGTGGGGTTTCCTGAGATATTACAGCACGTCGAAGGACCAGATCAATTCGCTCTTGCAAAGTACATACAAAACCAGATGACCTTTTTTTCTGTGAGCTTTATGATGTGCATTTTGATCATACCTTTCAAAATGATCTGGAGCATCTGGAAGCAATTGAATCGGAATGAGGTTTGAATTGAATTGATCCCAGAATTGATAGCTGAATTCCACCATAAACCAAAATACCTTCTGGTCCTTTCTTTTTTTTCAAATGGGTCTTTTGTGAAATATAGATCAGCTACCCCCAAATTTCTTTCGAGAAGTATTGCTTTTTAGCTCTTTGAGATTCAACTACGAATCCTTTGGCAATTCTAGAATAAAGTGATACCAAACCTATTCAAAATAAATATAAATTGAATTTATGACTATTGATATACAAGTGTATACAAATTTTAATATGTGATTTTAAAATTGAACCCCCATAACAGCTATTGCAATTTAAAAAATATCTTTTGTTTATTAAACTTCATGTATGTTACTTTCTTTTGGCCGTCAAAAGAAAGTAACCAAAGAAAACTCGCGGCTGGACTCCTCACTCACCCAACTTCAGCTCTTTCGCTATGCTAAAAAAACTCGCCTCTACCTTCTTACTGGGCTCCACAATCCCCACTTCGCCAACTCCGTCATTGTGGATAGCTCCTCGGTTGGGCTCAGACAGTTTTTAGCATGACCGCGAAATTCGCTGGTTGGGTACCCGAGCTGCGGAGCCCTAGGCCGCATTGAAATGCATGAAAACCATCATTCTTCCTGATATTTCAATCAAAATATTGAGGAAAATTACAAACCTTTTCGTCAGCTGCCTAATAAGGATAAATTTTAGAAATAGCGCCTTATATTTTCTTTCCTTTTACGGAAATTTTTATGATGCACTCATCAATCAAACCATCAAAGTGTTATGAAATTATGGTGCGTCAATATTCAGCCCCCAAAATCTGTCCCAACAGTGAACCATACAAAATGAACCAAATAAAGGTCAATAGAACCAAGGAAGATGCCGACTTAGAAAAGGCTGCGTTTTTGGTACTCCGCTTTCGCGGCTCCTTCACTTAGAGTGTTTTCGCACCCTACCAAGCTTTTAGCCTGGATCGTTCAGTCGTGCGCGACAAAAAGTAGGAATGTTGTTTTAAAAAATTATATTGAACAGATGTAAAGTGATACTCTACTACGGTGCTACTTTTCTGGATGGTTGTTGCTGCAAAGCACAATGCATACCTCCTCCACGCCAATTGAGAGGGAGAGCATTGATAAAAATAATGCTGCGGTCAGGAAAAGCATCGTGAAAGATGCTTTTAACCTTCATTTCTTTCGATTTCGATGTGCCAACATGCTGATAGGTAGGCAACAAAACTACTTTGTTGGTCACAAAATAATTTAAATAGCTTGCAGTGGCAAGGCGATTCATGCTGTCGCCTGCTTTAAATTTACTGCCTGGTTTTAGCAACCATTCCGGAATATTGAGACTACCATCCCACTGGCCTTCCGGGTTGAGCCTGATTCTGGTAGAAATCGGATTGGGAAGTGGCACTTTTATAATATTAAAAGATTTGCCATCCTGGTCCCTGGATTTTTTAAGGATTTCATAATTTTTGGACATTCTTTCGTAGTTAAGCCTATTTACCGGATGGAGGTCTTTCTCTTCTTCGGGCACCCATGCCAATAAAATTGTATTGGGATCAGAAAATCTCAAATATTCATCTGTATGTCCTCCGGTCCCTATGGCTACATAATCATCTACCACATTTTGACATACAAGAGGATCTTCAACCAATCCTTCCTTTACCCAAATGATGTTTGTTACGCCAAGTACTCTTTTAAATTCATCTTCCAGTTCCTTTTTTGTGGCACCTTTATTTCTTCCAAGCGTCAGAGGCTCATTCAGTATGAGCGTTCCTTTACCATTCACTTCCAGGGATCCTCCTTCAATGTTTATCCATGACTTAATTACATCCACATTGGCAGATACCGCCATCAAACTGTCCACCCTGTCTTTTGGAGTGGGTGGAACATAGTTCATGGCGCCATTTATGGCGGCCGTATCTCCTTCGTAATAATCTTCCAGCCACTGACTGTAACCGTAATGTGTCCAACCAAAATCAACGGCTTTCATATCTCCAAGTCCATTGATGACGAAAGTAGCTCCATGATCGCGCATCCAATAATCATTGCCGGTCATGATTTGAAAATTAATTTTATCCACATCAATAAAAGCAGATTGCAAATAATCTTTGCATTCCTTCAAAGACTGCTGTGATTCAGCCACTACATTCAATTTAACATAGGGCATAAGCTCCCGGATAATACCAGCACGTACAGGTCTGAAAGCAGAACTGTCATCACTTGACATCCAAACAGCATCTTGTGGTTCGAATTCAGCAGGTAAATAAAATTCTGATTTGTCTAGGCTATTTTTTGTGAAGTAGGAGGTAGTGGTTGGAAACTTCCCTAGGAAGAATAACAGCAACATACAAAAAAAGACCCCTCCTAAAATACGATTACGTACTTTGCTCATATTTACCCGCTTTATGGCACAAAACTAAAAATTATTTACATTATTAATAAAATATTTAATCTAATTGGTTAAAACTTAAACAATAGAATCAAAATGTACTGAAATCTTAAAATTATTAAAATCATCAATTCATCAATTAAACAAATGAAAATGAAAGAAATGAATTCTCCCTTAAAAAAGGTACCATTTTAAATACTTAATTGTAATAGTTTAGACTTAATCTGACAGTTAGTGATTAATTTTAAGTTGTCAAAAATAATTAATTAACCACTAAACTGTCAGAAAATGAAATTAGAAACAAAATTAATCAAAACTAAATTGGGATTAGTCCATTTAGCAGAAAAATTGGGAAATGTATCTCAAGCTTGTAAAATAATGGGGTATTCCAGGGATAGTTTTTACAGGATTAAAGAGATGTATGACACAGGAGGCGAAATGGCCTTAATCGAAGTCAGCAGGAGCAAACCACTGGTCAAGAATCGAGTGGCTCCCGAAGTAGAGAAAGCAGTTGTTGATATGGCTATTGACAATCCAGCTTTTGGACAAGTAAGGGTTGCAAATGAGCTTGTTAAGAGAGGAATATTTGTATCCCCTTGTGGAGTTCGTTGTGTTTGGTTGAGGCACGATCTGGAGACCTTCCAAAAGAGATTAAAGGCCCTCGAAGCCAAAGTGGCCCAGGATGGAATAATTCTTACAGAAGCCCAAGTTGTAGCCTTGGAGCGTAAGAAAGAAAAATTGGAATCTCAAGGTGAAATTGAAACATATCATCCGGGCTATCTGGGAGCTCAGGATACTTATTATATTGGCAATATCAAAGGCGTTGGTCGTATCTATCAACAAACCTACATTGACACTTACTCTAAGGTAGTTCTGGCAAAAATCTATGATCGTAAAAATGCTCTTGTAGCAGCCGATTTGCTAAACGATAAAGTCCTGCCATTTTATGAACATGAGCAAATCAGGCTACTCAGGATACTGACCGATCGTGGCACGGAATACTGTGGAAAAAGAGAATATCATGAGTACGAACTTTATCTGAGTTTGGAGGATATTGAACATACTAAGATCAAAGCACGACACCCACAGACTAATGGTATCTGTGAAAGATTCCACCGCACCATTCAAAATGAATTTTATGCCATTACCTTCCGTAAAAAGTTATACAAATCTATTGAAGAGCTACAGGCAGACTTGGAGGATTGGCTACATTACTATAATTCGGACAGACCTCATTCCGGAAAATATTGCTTTGGCAAAACTCCTATGCAAACTCACATCGAGTCAAAAAATATTGCAATTGATAAAATGTTAGAAACTCATTTTGAATAAAGAAGATCATGAATAGAGTAATTCAACGCGTAAACGTCAACAAACTAAATTGTGGAGTAAATGTCAAGAGTTCCGAAGGAACTTGCCTCGCTCTTGACTTTTACGGAACAATTGTTACTTTTGTTGAAGCGTTGGATTATTCTTTTTTATCGCCAACTGTCAGATCAAGTCTAGGTTATTACAACTTAATCTAGGTTAAGTTTTTTGCAAATTGTTCAAGATTTGATAGGTATTTGATTGCTGTCAGGACCCTTTTCAAAAAACCCGGGTTCTGCTTGGCTCTGAAAATCGATATAAAGTCTCATTGAATTCCTGAGCCAGATGTGCAAAATTATTTGACATCAGACCTATTAAGCCTATATCCTGACTCTGCATTAGAGCATTTGCCTTCACTCCATTGTTTTGCTGATATTCATCGCAACCCAAGTGAAACTTGAAACACAATCTGAAGAAACATGTAAGGACTGATTGTAACCAACACTCTTCAATTAGCTGCTGAAATCAGTACCTGAATTTCGCATATAAAATTTATACTAGGATCCATTTCACTCCAATGACATAGTGCGTCCACCAAAATGATCTTTGCAATCTAAAGTCATTCGTGTTGTCCTCATGCGGGTTCAAAGTCAAAACAACAAAATTTCAATCGCACCAGAAACTTTTCCATAGCGACCAAAGGTACACGACAATTTATTCCTGAAAAGAGTTCTTCAAATATCTGATATCCGACGGACATTTTTTTGCAACCATCCTTTTCTCGCGATCGCTCAAACCATTCCTGTTGGAATAAACAACATCCTGCAGCCCGTCAACCGATTGAATAAAATCGTGGAATGCAAAATAATAATCAATTGGACAGCGACATTCAGATTTGCGATGAAGTGAGAGTACAGGATTCATTTTTTGTCTGTTTTTTAAAAAATCTTTTTGGTATTAAGACCAAATACTTTTCTCCTCCACCCTTGTAAAATTTGCAAAAATCAAAACAAACGGATGAGTTTGAATATTTTTTGTGAAGCCGAACATCCATTTTTAGACCATCCTTAATTTCACTTGCCAGTTCATTTAAATCCCGAGAATTCCTTAAAAGACCCATTTTGATTTTAATATGTAAACATAATTTAACTCATAATTTATTGTTTATCTATAATTTAGATATGTTTCTTGGTATAGATCCACAATTTTGGCTAACTTTGCAGTCTAACATCTATTAAGTATTAACATGGATCTTTCGATCGTGGTACCTTCCTTTAACGAAGAAGAATCGCTGCCAGAACTTGTTTCCTGGATACGGCGCGTTTTGGATCCACTTCAATTTAGTTATGAAGTATTGATCGTCGATGACGGGAGCACAGACCGAAGTTGGGATGTTATCCGCAATTTACACCATGAACATGGTAGTCTCATCAAAGGGATCCGTTTTCGAAGAAATTATGGAAAATCAGCTGCATTGAACACGGCATTCAGACAAACCATTGGAAAAGTTGTCATCACCATGGATGCAGATTTGCAAGATTCTCCTGAAGAAATTCCTGCCTTATATAATATGATCGTCCAGGATGGATACGATCTTGTTTCCGGATGGAAAAAGAAAAGAAAAGACAATACTTTTACCAAAAATCTTCCGTCCAAACTTTACAACGCGGTAACCGGCTGGATGAGTGGGGTTAAACTCCACGATATGAATTGCGGCCTGAAAGCGTATCGATCCGAAGTGATCAAAAGCATTGAAGTATATGGCGAAATGCACCGCTACATTCCGGTCATCGCCAAATGGGCCGGATTTAAAAAAATAGGAGAGAAGGTTGTAGCCCATCAATCCAGAAAATACGGTTACTCCAAATTTGGGATGAGTCGTTTTCTTAACGGATTCCTTGATTTGTCCACCATTCTTTTTATCAGCAAGTTTGGCAAGCGCCCCATGCATTTTTTTGGATCATTGGGTCTTCTGTTCTTCTTTATGGGATTGTGTTTTGTATGTTACTTAATGTTTACAAAATTTGCATATCAAGTCTATGGAATGACTGCGCGACCGGCCTTCTATCTTAGTCTGGTGATGATGATCATCGGGTCGCAGATGTTTTTGACAGGCTTTGTCGCTGAGCTCATTTCAAGATCAGCCTCAGAACGCAATAACTATCTCATCTCAGACGAAATCAAATAATGCCATCTGTCATCATCCTTGGACCGGCACATCCTCTGCGTGGAGGTCTGGCCTCATTTGACGAAAGGCTGGCCAGAGAATGGCAACAACAAGCCTGGAATACGTCCATTTGGACCTTCTCATTGCAATACCCAGGATTCTTATTTCCCGGAACCACCCAATACTCCGATGAACCGGCTCCGGAGAATCTCAACATCAGAGTGGTCATCAACTCAGTGAATCCCTTCAATTGGTACAAGGTAGGTAAAGATCTAAAACGCCTAAAACCTGATCTGATCATCGTGCGTTATTGGCTGCCTTTTATGGGGACCTGTCTTGGGACCATCCTGAGAATAGCCAAATCAAATGATCACACCAAAATAATTTGCATTGCCGACAATGTGATTCCCCACGAAAAACGTCCCGGTGATCGCGCTTTTACGAAATACTTTTTAAAATCCGTAGATGCTTTTATTACAATGAGTGAAAAAGTAAAAATGGATCTGCGTATTTTCGAACAGGAAAAAAAAGCGGTGGTGGTGGATCATCCTTTGTATGATAATTTTGGTGAAAAGTTGGATAAACGAGAAGCCCGCAAACATCTGAATTTGCAGGAAGACCATCCGTTGGTATTGTTTTTTGGTTTTATTCGAAAATACAAAGGTTTAAACCTGCTTTTGGAAGCATTCGCCAAAGAGCCTCTTCGTTCTTCAGGAATTCGTTGTCTTGTTGCGGGAGAATTTTATGAAGATGAAAAACCCTATCTTGAAACAATCAAAAAGGAAGGTATCGAAAAAATAATTCTGATGCACACCCAATTTATTTCCGATAGCGAAGTAAAGTATTACCTCAGCGCTGCTGATGTGGTCGTGCAACCCTACATCCACGCTACACAAAGCGGGGTCACTCCTTTGGCCTATCATTTTGAAAAACCCATGATTGTTACCAACGTAGGAGCTTTGCCCAGACTCGTCCCTCACGGCAAAGTTGGTTTGGTTTGTGAACCCAATTCTGATTCCATTTCATCCGCGATTATCGATTTTTTTGCAGATGATGTAGATCGATTTACATCCCATTTATTGGAAGAAAAAAAGAAGTTAAATTGGACCACGCTGGTGGAGACCATCAAAAAATTGTACCATGATCTGGAGAAGCAAAGCACCATTTAGATTAGGGCTTGCGGGTGGAGGCACGGATGTCAGTCCCTATAGTGATCTGTTCGGAGGAGCTATATTGAATGCCACGATATCCCTGTACGCACACAGCAGCATTGAACCCATCGATGAACCAAAAATAATTTTTGATTCCATCGATCAACAAAAATCTTTGGTGTTTGATTTAGGAGATCATGTCAATGTGGATCAAGGTCTCAGCTTACAATGCGGATTGTACAATCGACTCAGAAAGGAGGGCCTAATCGGCAACCAGGGATTCAGGTTGACAACATCCATGGATGTGCCTGCCGGAAGTGGACTTGGGACTTCTTCTACACTGATGGTTTCTATGTTGAAGGCATTTTCTGAAATGCTCAATATTCCTTTTGGAGATTATGATCTTGCTCATTTGGCTTTTGAAATTGAGAGAATTAATTTAGGACTCGCGGGCGGTAAGCAAGACCAGTATGCTGCTACTTTCGGGGGTGTCAACTTTATGGAATTTAATAAAGCCGATCAGGTCATCGTCAATCCTCTCCGTATTAAATATGAATACATCAACGAACTGGAAAATAATTTGATCCTGTATTTTACATCATCCAGTCGAAGTTCTTCACAAATTATCAGTGAGCAACAAAAAAATGTTTCCGATAACAAAGAAAGTAGCATAGAGGCGATGCATCAATTGAAAGAACAAAGCCGCATGATGAAAAATGCTTTGCTCAAAGGAAAACTCCACGAGATCGGAGAAATTCTTGATTTTGGATTTCAGCAAAAAAAGAAAATGGCAGACAATATCAGCAATGATCGTCTGGATGAAATTTACGACGCTGCCAAAAAAGCAGGAGCGAGTGGCGGTAAAATTTCCGGAGCTGGCGGAGGTGGATTTATGTTTTTTTATTGTCCGCGCAACAGCAGATACAAGGTCATTGAAACTTTGACACAGTTTGGCGGTTATTTTTTAAAATACCAGTTTACACCACAAGGCGCAAGAAGCTGGAAAATGAATACCTAAATTATGGATCAAATTAAAAACATCATTCTGGAATCGATCCGAATTAAAAACATCCTCTCCGGGGATGCCGGCACGCTTTCTAAAATCAAGGAAGCTTCGATTGCAGTCTTACATTCTTTACAACAGGGAGGAAGAATCTATTTTTGCGGAAATGGTGGTAGTGCTGCGGATGCTCAACATCTCGCTGCAGAATTTTCCGGTAGATTTTACACAGACCGAAAAGCCCTTCCGGCCGAAGCGCTTCATACCAATACATCTTATTTGACCGCAGTAGCAAATGATTACAGCTACGATGTCGTTTACTCCAGATTGATTTCCGGTATCGGCAGACCCGAAGATGTTCTGGTGGGAATAAGTACTTCTGGTAATTCAAAAAATATTGTCCTTGCTTTGCAGGCCGCAAATGAAATTGGCATCAAAACCATTGCGCTAACCGGTAGTAAAGGGGGTATGATGAAAGACCATTGCAGCATTTGGATTCCAGCACCATCGGACGATACACCAAGAATTCAGGAATGCCATATTCTGATCGGACACATCATTTGTCAATGGGTAGAAGAAAACTATTTTGTATAAATTCCTGTAATACGAATGAATGAATGCATCATTCTGGCCGGTGGTTTTGGAACAAGGCTGGCCCATCTGATTCCTGAACTTCCAAAATGTCTGGCACCAGTCGGTGAACGTCCATTTTTACATGCCCTATTGCATTACCTCCAGTTACAGAATATAAATCACTATGTATTTTCATTGGGATACAAATCAGATCTTGTGATCGATTATGTTCGCAGGAATTTTGAAGATTTAAAATGTAGTTTTGTCGTTGAAGAACAAGCCCTGGGTACTGGTGGCGCTATCCAGAAAGCCATTCAACAATGTCGGTCTGACCATGTATTTGTAATCAATGCAGATACTTTTTATCCCGTTGAACTAAATCCACTATATCAATTTCACACTGCCAAGAATGCCAACATAAGTTTGACACTCAAACCCATGATTTTTCCCCATCGGTATGGCACGGTTGAGATTGATATTCATCAAAAAGTAAGCCGTTTTCATGAAAAAAATGAAATTAATTATGGTTTGATCAATGGTGGAATATATTTGATCTCCAAATCATGGTTCCTGTCATTGAGTTTACCTGAAGTGTTTTCTTTTGAAAAAGATCTATTGGAAAAAGAAAACTACCAACAGGCTCTTTTCGCCCAAGTAAATGACTTACCATTCATCGACATTGGTGTTCCGGATGACTATGCACGTGCTGAAGAGTTTCTATCAAAGAATCTCAATTACAAACCGCAAATAAAAAATCTCTTTCTGGACAGAGATGGCGTCATCAATGTATTAAGACCCAATGATTATGTCAAGAACTTCGAAGAATTTAGATTCAGGGATGAAGTATTGGAAGAATTACATTTGATTGCTCCTGGATTTGAGAAAATATTTGTGGTGACCAACCAAGCGGGCATAGGAAAGGGATTAATGACTGAAGTAGATTTGCAGAATATCCATGATGTCATGGAAGAGATTCTTGAATTTTTTGGAGTTCGCTTTGCAAGAATCTACCATTGTCCTCATACCAAAGAATTGGATTGCATTTGTCGCAAACCGAAAGCTGGAATGTTGGATCAGGCAAAAATGGACTTTCCGGATATGCTTTTTGCAGAATCCTTGATCATCGGTGACAGTAACACAGACATGCTCATGGGACGATCCAGAGGAATGAAGACGGTGGCTTTGGGATCAAATTTTAGCGACGAACAAGGAAATCCAACACAAGACCATGTGGTGGAAAGTCTTAAAGAATTTAGAGAAAATATTTTAGCCCAATTTGTAAAATGAAAAGCTATTCTGTCAAAGAAATATTTTTGACCTTGCAAGGTGAAGGTGCTCAATCCGGAAGGGCATCTGTTTTCTTGCGTTTTGCAGGATGTAATTTATGGAGTGGCAGAGAAGAAGATCGAAGTTCTGCGGTTTGTAAATTTTGCGATACTGATTTTGTGGGAACAAACGGCACACTGGGTGGAAAATACAAAAACGCAGATCTGCTTGCAGACCAGGTGAACGCTTTGTGGCCTGATGAATCCCAAAAACATAAATACATCGTATGCACCGGAGGAGAGCCCTTGTTGCAATTGGATGAATATCTAATCAAAGCCTTGCACCAAAAAGGATTTGAAGTGGCCATCGAAACCAACGGGACCATCGTAGTGCCGGAAGGAGTAGATTGGATCTGCATGAGCCCCAAACCAAATACTGATATTGTGGTAAAATCCGGTCACGAACTCAAGTTTGTCTATCCACAACCAGACTTGTCTCCTGAAAATTTTGAGCAATTAAATTTCCAGCATTTTTTTATCCAACCCATGGATGGACCGGATATCAAAGTCAATATAGAAAAATCCATTGCATTTATCCACCAAAATCCTCAATGGAGACTGAGTTTGCAAAGTCATAAGATGATTGGAATTAGGTAAGTTGCAGGTTCCATTTTAAATTTAAATTGCACCCTTTTAGTTGGATTTCCAAAAAATGTTTGCTCATATTATTGAAGATACAATTGCAGAATTAAATAAATAAAAGGTGATAATTATGGTTTATAAAACTTAGCAATTGATGACAATTTCTTTTACTTTTAAATTTGTGCTAGGAATTATAACTACTTCAGAAAATCGTGATCAAACTATTTATCTGGAAGATTCTTATCATCTCCTTCAATACAGAAAAATGATTCAAATATTTCATGGTGCATTTCAGTATGAGCAATGAATTCATATCAATAAATTCTATTCTCCAACATTAATAATCACTTGGTCTGAAATCTGAGAAAATTGAATTTCAAAATTTGATTCCCATAAAGCAGCGTTGCGCTATCGCCGGTACTCTTATAAAATGAAATTGAATGAAACATTCGCAGGTGGAAATTCCTGTGTTGTTATTATCGAATAAATTATCTTTGAACCACGAAAATAAAAAGCGAATGAAAGCAACATTTACCCCTTTTTTTTACGTTATCCTACTTTTTGTTCTCGGTATATACTATGTCTCAGCCACCAACTACCACGTGTCAATTACCGGCAACGACAGCAACAACGGTCTGACCGTTTCCACTCCTTTGCGGACCATCCAGGCTGCCACCAATAAAGTCAGAGCGGGTGACAGCGTGCTCGTGTACAATGGAAATTATACCGGATTTGACCATCGCGACAAACAAAATGGACTAGCCGGAAGACCAATCGTTTATTTTGCCATGGGTGACCGGGTAATCATCACCACGGCCTTGTACCGCAACAATGGAATCAATATTGAAAACAACGACTACATCCACATCATTGGATTCAAAGTGAGAAGAATGCTGCAGGAAGGCATTCGCGCTGTGTACGCCAACCATGTCAGCATTTTATACAATGAATGCGACAGTTGCTACCGCGGAATATTTACGGGTTACACGGACGATCTTTTGGTCGAGCACAATGTTTGCAGCAGATCCCACGGAGAACACGGCATCTATGTTTCCAACAACAGTGATCGTGCTGTGGTGAGATACAATTCCTGTTCTTTCAATAAAGCGAGTGGAATACAGTACAACCCCGATCTCAGTAGCGGCGCACCTGGGTACAGCGAGGACGCGGATATTTCTTACAACATCGTTTTTGAAAACAAGAGAGGGGCTGGCTTAAACTTACAAGGATTGAGCCGCGCACTGGTCACAAACAATCTGATTTACAACAACCATGAAGCTTCGGGAATTACCTTATTTCATGGCGACGCTTCCAAAGGATGTACGGATGTAAAAGTATTCAACAACACCATTATTGTACCAGCCGATGGACGTTGGGGAATTCATGTCATTGACGATGCTGAAAGAATCCAGATTTTCAACAATGTGATTCTAAATTTTCATCCGTGGAAAGGGGCCATTGCCTTACAAAAAAACGGTTTCGTTCAAAAGGAAATCATCAGTGACTACAACTATGTAAGCGACAAATTCTGTGATATCGATGACGGTTGCAGCAAAACGCTTTCCTTCTGGCAATCGCTTGGGTATGATCTTCACTCATTGAAAGCTCTGATGGACCAATCCCTGGTATTTGTAAATTTTAACAACAAAAATTACAAGGCTTCGGCCAACTCTCCGCTCTTGGATGCAGGCACTGATTGGGTCGCCCCCCATAGCATGTCGGATTTAGTGGGGATTTCAAGACCTCAAGGCAGTGCTTATGACATTGGCTGTTATGAAAAAGTTTCCATTTCTTTTGTAGAGGATCCTTCCTCCGCAAGCCAGAACGCTATCTATGGACTTTTTGGTTGGGCATCATTTGAAAGTTTGATTGGAGACCAGCCAACTTCCAAATGGATGCTGTTTGATATCAATGGCCGACCCATCCATCCAAATCAATCTGATCCCAGGAAACTAAATCTAAATCCTGGAATTTATATTTTGAAACAATTGCCCAATGGTGCTGAGCAATCAAAAACCTATTTTCTGTACCATCTGACACCTTAAAATTCAATGCTCAATTCCATCGAACTTTCCAGTTTTTGATCATCGATTGGTTTTTAACTCTATGAGCTTCCTTGATTGTCTGAGAAGTTTCAAAAATGGGAATTAAAGAGGTAAATTGCGGATAAACAAAATCTTAACATTTACTCCCTCAAGGCATAAGCCCAAAAAGCTTTAGCTTTGCACGGTTTTTTGAAAAAGGGTCTGTCCCATGATGAAACAATACCTAACATTTTTACTATTTGCAGTGATCTCCCTAGGGCGAATCAGTTCGCAAAATGCTGATCATCAACATGATTCTCACCATCACGACCACCATCATCACGATGGTCACGACCACCCCGCGCACTCCCACCCCGCTGAAAATGCCAATCATCCAAAAGCTGCAGATCACAATGATCACAGCGCTTTTGATCCAAAAAGTACCGCTTTCCATCATATTTCTGATCTAAATGTTTACAACATTGGACCCTGGAATATTCCTCTTCCCTGCATTCTTTACGCCCCATCTCAAGGCTGGTCTGTTTTTTCTTCCGGAAAATTTGGCATCGACAACGCCCACCATGGATCCGGACATTATGCAATCGACCGATACGTGCTCAATGCCGGTAAAGTCATGAGAATCACTGAACCATCCTTTCCGATTGGCAAGGTTGAAATTGGACCATTTACTGCTGTGGAGACCGAAGAAAATGGTAAGAAAAAATACATCGATCAGGTGGTTTATCAGGGTACTCCTTTAAATCTTGAAAAATCAAGTACCGCAGATGGCGGAATTTTTGAAGGTGGAATCACCGGTTTTTATGACCTGTCCATTTCGAAAAATGTCTTTGCCATGTTGTTGGTGATTGGCTTACTCTCCTGGTTGTTTATTGGCATGGCCCGTCAATACAAGCGCGCTCCGGGTACTGCCCCAAAAGGAGCTCAAAAGCTTTTCGAACCCATTATACTTTTTCTTCAAGATGAAGTAGCAAAGCCTTTTTTGGGAAATAAATACGCCAGATTTATGCCTTTGCTTTTGGCTATTTTCTTTTTTATTTTGGGATTGAATCTTTTTGGACAAATTCCCTTCCTGGGTTCAGCCAACGTAACCGGAAATCTCGCTGTCACCATGGTATTGGCGATTCTTGTGTTTATAGTCGTCAACCTCAATGGCAACTGGCATTACTGGCAACACATTCTGTGGATGCCGGGAATTCCTGCAGCTGTTAAAATATTTGTTCTGACCCCGGTAGAAATACTTGGCGTCATCATCAAACCCGTGACCTTGATGCTGCGACTTTTTGCCAACATCACGGCAGGTCACATGGTGATCACCATTTTTATTGGTCTGATCTTTATTTTTGGAAAATCCGGAGAAAGTCCGGGGGCAGCCTATGGTGCTTCCATCGGATCCGTATTGTTAACTTTGTTTATGATGGCCATCGAATTGTTGGTGGCATTTATTCAGGCTTATGTGTTTACTTTATTGACCGCTTCTTACATTGGAGCTGCCACTGAAGATCACCACCATGGTCACGAAGAAATGAGTCATTAATTAATTATTTATAAACCATATTAAAATTTGAAATTATGGGAGGTTCAATTGTAGCTATCGGAATGGGTCTTGCAGCGATTGGTGCAGGAATCGGAGTGGGTACGATCGGAGGTAAAGCGTTGGAAGCGATAGCTCGCCAGCCTGAGGCCATCGGTGATATCCGCGCCAATATGATTCTTACTGCAGCGCTGGTAGAGGGTGCGGCTTTGATCGCCATCATCCTTGCTTATCTCGTGGCTTAAAACTATTTGATTCGAACAGGGTGCAGAACGGTTGGTTGCTGTACCTGTTCTTTTTTAAAACGATTATCGCATTAAGTAAAACAATATATGGAATCATTCATCCTGTTGCTTTCGATGGATTTCAGTCCGATCAAACCCAATTTTGGTTTGCTTCTCTGGACAGTAATCGTCTTCCTGATTTTTTGGCTAATCATTGGAAAACTTGCCTTCAAACCCATTATCCAGGCGCTCAATGAGCGTGCAGATCACATACAGGATTCACTCAACGCGGCAAAAACAGCCCGTGAGGAAATGAAAAATCTGATCTCTGAAAACGAAAGAATCAGTGCTGAGGCCAGAGAAGAAAAAATGAGAATCATCCGGGACGCCAAAGAATCTGCCAACAGCCTGATCGCTGAAGCAAGAGAAAGGGCCAAGGAAGAAGCACAGAGAATCGTCACCAATGCCAAAAACGACATAGAAACTGCAAAAAAGGCAGCATTGGTGGATGTAAAAAATCAGGTAGGTGCAATGGCTGTAGACATTGCTGAAACTGTTATCCGCCAAAAATTAGGCAACGATGCAGAACAGCAATCTTATATCAAGCGCCTTGTGGATGAAATCAAAGTCAATTAATCGAACCATCAGATGTCACAATCCAAAATTGCTGCCAGATACGCCAAATCCCTGATAGATTTATCCAGGGAGAAGTCTTCTTTGGAACAATCCTACCAGGATATGCTGAGCTTACAGAGCCTTTGTTCACAAAAGGATTTTGCATTGATGCTTAAGAGTCCCATTGTGAGTGCAGACAAAAAAGAAAACGTAATCAAAGCGCTGTTGGCGGATAAAATATCTCCACTTATTTACACTTTTATCAAATTGCTTGTGACCAAAGGTCGTGAGCCTCTTTTGGCAAACATTGCCGGTGCTTTTATCGCCCAATACAAATCCATTCAAAAAATCAGAACGGCTACTTTGGTCACCGCCGTTCCCCAATCTGAAACTCAATTGGAGAATTTTAAAAAACAGTTTGCAGACTGGCTGAAGCCCGGTGAGTCCATGGAAATTATTCATAAAGTAGAACCACAACTGATTGGCGGTTTTATTTTTCAGATGGAAGGAAAACAAGTCGATACCACTGCCAAGAGGAAACTGGAGGCATTTAGAACAAACTTATACGATTCATCTTATACCAACTTAGTCGTCAAATCTTAATATCTAAACATAATCATCAACCATCATGGTAAATATCAGACCCGAAGAAATATCAGCCATTCTAAAGCAACAAATCTCAGGCTCGGCCACAGCTTCCCAATTGGAAGAAGTAGGTACCGTACTTACCGTAGGTGACGGTATCGCGCGCGTCTATGGATTGACCAATGCTCAGGCAGGTGAGCTCGTCGAATTTGAAACCGGAGTTCAGGCCATCGTATTAAACCTCGAAGAAGACAACGTGGGTGTGGTACTCATGGGTCCCTGGGGAGGAATTAAAGAAGGTTCCAGAGTCAAACGAACCAACAAGATTGCCTCCATTGAAGTAGGTGAAGGTTTTGCAGGTCGTGTGGTCAATACCCTCGGTCAACCCATTGACGGGAAAGGACCCATCACCGGTGTTAAATATGAAATGCCTCTGGAGCGCAAAGCACCGGGTGTGATCTTTCGCCAGCCAGTCAATGAGCCCCTGCAGACAGGAATAAAAGCCATCGACTCAATGATTCCTATTGGGCGAGGACAAAGAGAATTGATCATCGGCGACCGTCAGACGGGCAAAACAGCCATCGCCATAGATACCATCATCAACCAAAAAGAATTTTACGACAAAGGCGAACCCGTTTATTGCATTTATGTGGCTTCAGGTCAAAAAGCATCTACGGTGGCCAAAGTAGCCAGAACACTCGAAGAATATGGCGCAATGCCTTATACCGTGATCGTATCTGCTTCCGCTGCGGATCCTGCACCCCTTCAATTTTATGCTCCTTTTGCCGGAGCCGCCATCGGCGAATATTATAGAGATACAGGAAGACCAGCTCTTGTCATCTATGATGATCTCAGCAAGCAGGCCGTGGCCTATCGGGAAGTTTCTCTCTTGTTGAGAAGACCTCCGGGACGTGAAGCTTATCCGGGAGACGTATTTTACCTGCACTCAAGATTGTTGGAAAGGGCTGCCAAAGTCATCAACAACGATGAGATTGCCAAAAATATGAATGACTTACCTGATTCTCTGAAAAAAGCAGGTATCGTCAAAGGGGGCGGATCGCTTACCGCGCTTCCCATCATTGAAACACAGGCGGGAGACGTTTCTGCTTATATTCCTACCAATGTGATTTCTATTACCGACGGACAGATATTCCTTGAATCTAACTTGTTTAACTCAGGTATCCGTCCCGCCATCAACGTTGGTATTTCAGTATCCCGGGTGGGAGGTAATGCGCAAATCAAATCCATGAAAAAGGTATCCGGAACCCTGAAACTTGATCAGGCGCAATACCGTGAATTGGAGGCCTTCTCCAAGTTTGGATCTGATTTGGATGCAGCCACAAAAGCCGTACTGGACAAGGGAAAGAGAAATGTTGAAATTTTGAAACAACCCCAATACAGTCCGGTCTCCGTTGAAAAACAAGTAGCCATTATCTATATGGGTACCAACAATATGCTGAAAGATATTCCGGTCGAAAAGGTAAAAGAATTTGAAAATGTAGTCTATACCGAACTCGAACTGAAACATCCTCAGGTATTGGAAAACTTTAGAAAAGGTAAGCTTGAAGAAGCAGACCTGAAAGTGTTGAAAGATTTAGCTGGAGGCCTTAAGATTGCCTAATTTGAAAATGTGAAAATTTGGAAATGTGAAAGTTTAAAATTAATTTTATATACTAGATTTTCCAAAATTATATCACATTATTTTGAAGTTGTCAAATGAAGTAGAAAGTAGTAACATTATACTCAAAAAATGTTTTGAATTTTCATTGGCGATCATACAATATACAGAAGATTTAGAAGCGCTTAAAAAATTTGTGATTGCAAATCAGCTGCTTAAATCAGGAACATCTATAGGTGCCAATGTGTATGAGGCTCAGGATGCTGAAAGTAAGGCTGATTTTTTACATAAAATTAAATTAGCTGCCAAAGAGTTGAATGAAACTGAGTATTGGTTGCACCTTTGCCAAATGTCAAAATCTTATCCTGACTGTGAGTATTTAATTGTTGAGTTAAAAGAAATGTCAAAAATTATAAATAAAATATTAATCACATTAAAATCGAGTAAGTAAATCTTCATGCCAATCGATAGATCCTCTTCACATTTTCACATTTCCAAATTTTCACATTTCCAAATTGATCCAAAATGGCTAACTTAAAAGAAGTAAGAAACAGAATAAAATCGGTGATGTCCACCCAGCAAATCACCAAAGCTATGAAAATGGTGTCTGCTGCTAAGTTGAGAAGGGCGCAACAAGCCATTGTCCAAATGAGACCTTACGCCACCAAACTCAACAACATGTTGGTCAACATCATGAGTTTTTCAGATGGTCAGGGGGCGGAAGCTTTTGCAAGAGCAACTGAAAAGAAAAATCCCTTGTTGGTCATCATCACTTCAGATCGGGGACTCTGCGGTGCTTTTAGCGCAAATATCATCAAATTGGCACAGCAGAGAATTCAGACCCATTATGCTGTCCACGCTGAAGAAGGCCGCTTAAACTTTCTGTGCATTGGAAAAAAGGGGTTTGAGTTTTTCAGAAAGAGATATCCCAAATGCAATATGATTGGTGAGTATTCTACTTTACAGACTGCATTGAGCTACGAAGCAGTTGTGGCCGTTGCAGACCGATTGATGGATGATTTTAAAAATGACAAGGTAGATCAGGTTGAAATCTACTATGGTAGATTCAAAAACGCTGCCACCCAATTTCCGGAAATGGAACAATATCTTCCGGTACCAAAAGCTGTACCATCAAAAACTGAATCCGGCGCCACAAGCACCAAGCCAGATTTTCTCTTTGAGCCCAATCAGGAAGATCTGTTGAAAGAATTGGTTCCTTCGATTCTCCAGTCACAACTTTATAAATGCATTCTGGACAATCAGGCCTCCGAGCATGGCGCAAGAATGACCGCCATGGACAAGGCCACAGAAAATGCAGAAGACATGCTGGTCGAATTAAAAATTAATTACAACAAAGCCCGTCAGGAAGCCATCACCAAAGAACTTTCCGAAATCGTTGGTGGAGCAGCTGCACTTGCCGGATAAATTTACCGTTGGTTTGGTAAACTTATTAATCTAGCTTAAGTCTGCAATCTCTTTAACTTTATTTTAAAAGGCCTTCCTGCATTTTCTCTTAAATTTGCAGAATGCATAAGTTGGCTTATTTTATTCCCATCCTTGTTTTTACCATTTCTTGCAAAAAGACGGAAAATAATACACCCTCAGGACCTCCTCCTAAAAAACCTACAGGAGTAGAAGCTTGGCTGGTCTCAAGCGTGGCTCTCGAAGAGAAACTTAGATTACCTGCCAATATTGTAGCCAATGAATTTACTGAAATAAGGCCTGAAATCAATGGCAAGATTCAGAATATATCATTTTCGGAGGGTCAAAAGATCACCAAAGGTCAGTTGCTCTTCAAATTGAATGATGCCGATGCACAGGCAAGATTGTCCAAACTCAAAGTACAAAAAGAAATACTGCTCAATACCGAAAGAAGACAAAAAGAATTGCTTCAGCTGCAGGCCATAGGACAACAAGAGTATGACTTGTCTCTGCTTCAGTTGAGGATAGCAGAAGCCGACATCAAAATTCTGGAGACTGAAATCGAAAAACACCATATCAGAGCTCCTTTTTCAGGAACCATTGGTATCCGTAAAATAAGCCCCGGTTCGGTGGTTTCGCCTTCATCTATTCTGGCGGAGGTGGCCGATCTGAACCAGGCAAAAGTGCAATTTGCACTACCTGAAAAATACATTCCTTCCATCAAAATAGGGGATCATATTTTCTTTAAAACCGAAGGCAACGACTCTCTTCACAAAGCGAAAATTGAAAGTTTTGAATCTTCCCTGGATCCAATCACCAGATCACTCAATGTTTCTGCCAGTATCAAAAACAATTCTAACAAATTTTTCCACGGTCTATTTGCTGAGGTAATTCTCAATATCCGAAGTAAAACCTCAGGTATCATGGTGCCCAGCCATGCAGTTATTCCACAGGCAAGAGATAAAAAAGTGATTTTACTCAAAAATGGTGTTGCAGAATTCAGATCTGTTACACTTGGAGTCCGTGACAGTACCAGTGTAGAAATAATACAAGGTATTGGTATCGGCGATACATTAATCACCACCGGTCTGATGGGAATCAAACCCGGTGCTCCTGTTCACATCGTTCAATTGTTCAACGTCCAATGAACATCTCTCAATTAAGCCTGAACAGGCCGGTTCTGGCAGTGGTCCTCAATCTGGTCATCATCCTTTTTGGATATCTGGGATTTAGAAATTTAGGCGTCAGGGATTTTCCAGCCATCGACCCACCGAATATCAGCGTCAGGACTTCGTATCCAGGTGCGAATGCGGACATCATCGAATCCCAAATCACTGAACCCCTGGAAAAAGCCATCAATGGAATCGCGGGAATTAAAAACATTACATCCGTCAGTTCTCAGGGGAATAGCAATATCAACGTAGAGTTTGATCTCAGCATTAATCTGGAAGAAGCGGCGAATGATGTAAGAGATAAAGTATCTCAGGCGGTGCGCAATTTACCCAATGATCTGGATGCTCCACCCACAGTCAACAAAGCAGATGCAAGCGGAGAGCCCATTTTGTCCATGACAATCATGAGCGATCGTAAAAATCAATTGGAGCTCACGGAATTTGCCTATGATCATTTGATTGAAATCCTTCAAACCATCCCCGGTGTCAGCAATGTCCACATTTGGGGAGAAAAAAGATATTCCATGCGGATCTGGATGGATCCTGTCAAACTTAGTTCATATGGTTTGACCCCGCAAGATGTCCAACAGGCACTGCAAAGAGAAAGTGTTGAATTGCCTTCCGGCAAAATCACAGGTAACAGTACAGAACTATCCATCAGAACTTTCGGACAACTAAAAACAGAAGAGGAATTTAACCAGTTGGTGATCTCCACCTCAGCTTCGGGAGCGACCATCCGTTTGAAAGACGTTGCCGAAGCAGTCCTCGGCCCGGAAAACGAAGAGTCCATTCTCAAACAAAGTGGGGTGCCCATGATCGCCATTGCGATTGTGCCACAACCAGGAACCAGCTATGTGGCCATTTCGGATGAGTTTTACAAACGCCTCGAAACCATTAAGCAAACGCTTCCGGCAGAATATGAGATCAACGTCGGTCTCGACCAGGCTAAGTTTATTAAAAAATCTATCACAGAAGTGAAGGAAACTCTGTTTATCGCCATCCTGTTGGTCGTCATCATTGTGTTCTTGTTTTTCAGAGACTGGATCATTGCATTGAGGCCTCTCATCGATATTCCTGTATCGCTGATCGGTGCATTTTTTGTCATGTACCTAGCAGGCTTTACCATCAACATTCTTACTTTGTTGGCCATTGTATTGGCCACGGGGCTGGTGGTGGATGATGGCATCGTCGTCACCGAAAACATCTACAAAAAACTGGAGTCCGGAATGTCCAAAATGATGGCTGCAAGATTGGGATCCCAAGAAATTTATTTTGCAGTGATCGCGACTTCAATTACCCTTGCCGTTGTATTTATACCGGTGATTTTTCTGGAAGGTTTTGTAGGGAGGTTGTTTAGAGAGTTTGGAGTGGTGGTAGCGGGTGCTGTACTCATATCAGCCTTTGTAAGTCTCAGTCTGACACCTGTCCTGACAGTATATGTCTCCAGAAAATCCATTGAGCCCGGATGGTTTTACAAAGTGACAGAACCCTTTTTCGAAAAACTGGAATCCGGATATGCCTTCCTATTGCAAAAATTTTTAAAAATCAGGTGGTTGGCTCCCATATCATTGGTCCTTTGCATGTGGGGCGCTTATGGTCTTTTCAATACTATTCCTTCTGAGCTCGCACCAATGGAAGACAGGAGTCAGTTTAGATTGAGCCTGACTGCCCCTGAAGGCACCTCTTTTGACAAGATGGATGCTTATGTAAATAAATTGACACAACTGATGATTGATTCCGTACCGGAAAAAGAAGTAATATTGTCAGTAACTTCTCCAGGTTTTATCGGCAGCGGTGCTGCCAATACCGGATTTGTCAGAGTGGTATTGTGTAACCCAGAAAATCGGAAAGCTACTCAGGAAGAAATCGTCCAAAGAATTAGCAGAAATTTACCCAAATACAATGAAGGAAGGGCTTTTCCCATCCAGGAACAGACGATTGCCATCAATCGCAGAGGTGGATTGCCCGTCCAGTTTGTGATCCAGAACAGCGACATGGAAAAACTCAAAACTGCCATTCCCAAATTTTTAGAAGAGGCCTCTAAAAGCAAGGTTTTGGTCAATGTGGATTCTGATCTAAAATTTAACAAACCCGAGCTGAGCATCACGGTTGACAGAGCCCGCGCCGCTGCTTTGGGGGTCAGCGTCCAAGATCTTGCTCAGACACTGCAAATGTCTTTCAGCAATCAAAGACTGGGCTATTTCACCATGAATGGGAGGCAGTATCAGGTCATTGGTCAGATGGATCGAAAATTCAGAGATGACCCTCAGGACCTTCGATTGTTGTACATCAGATCCAATACCGGACAGAATATACCCCTGGACCAATTGGTCACCGTTCGTGAAATCAGCACCACACCCACGATCTATCATTTCAATCGGTACAAATCTGCGACCATTTCAGCAGGACTGGCACCAGGATTTACCCTGGGCGATGGAATCGAAGAAATGAAAAAAATAGCCTCTACCGTCCTCGATAATAATTACACCACAGCCCTCAGCGGTCCATCCAGGGATTTTGCAGAGAGTTCCGGAAGCATCGGCTTTGCATTTGTTCTGGCACTTATTTTGATTTTTTTGGTGTTGGCTGCACAATTTGAGAGTTTTGTGGATCCACTCATCATCATGATGACAGTACCCCTCGCCATTTTTGGCGCATTGGCAGCATTGTGGATGTTTGATCAGACCGTTAATATTTTCTCCCAGATCGGAATGATTATGTTGATTGGTTTGGTGACCAAGAATGGAATCCTTATCGTTGATTTTGCCAACCAGAACCGACTTCAGGGCATGAATAAAATCCAAGCTGCTTTGACAGGTGCCAAAGCCAGACTCAGACCCATTCTTATGACCACACTTGCCATGGCCCTTGGAGCTACACCAATAGCGTTTTCGATTGGTGCTGCATCCACGAGCCGTGTACCGCTTGGAATCGTCATTATCGGTGGTCTGATGTTTTCACTGGTACTGACCCTGTTTGTGGTGCCATCTATTTACACCTATTTGTCTACCCACAAAAAATCCAGAGATGAACAAATGGATCTTTAGTGTTGTGATCTGTTCTGTTGGGATTCATTTGCACTCACAGAAATCGATTGGTCTCAAGGAAGCCATCGAAACTGCTTTGTCCAGAAATCATGGAATTCAACTTTCCAAAACAGATCTTGAAATATCATCGGTACAAAATAGCTGGAGCAATACCGGAATTCTTCCGGAGGTAATTTTTAATTTAGCCCCCACCCTCTCCTTCAATTCTTTGGATCAAAAGCTGGTCAACAATACAGAAATCAGAAGAGACAATGCCCGATCTGAACAGATGAATGCCAATCTCCTCTTCAATTGGAATTTTTTCAAAGGATTTAAAATGATGGTCGCAAAAGATCGGCTGGAAGAACAAGTAAGGAAATCCAAACACCAATTGGATCTTGACATTTTGGATTTGACCTATCAGGTGGCCCTGGCATATTATGACATTATCAGATTGCAAAATTTAATCAAATCCGCTGAAGAGCAAGTTTCCTTTTCGCTGGAAAGGGTGCGTCAGGAAGAAATTAAAATGCAAAAAGGCTTAAGTGGCAAAACTGAATTCTTGAATGCCCAAATGGATTACAAAGACTTTGAAATTCTATTAAATCAACAAAACCAACAGATCAAAATAGCAAAAATAAACTTACTTCAATTGATGCAAGCCCCTCTCGATAGCGATATTTTCTTGAGCGACACCAGCATTCAAACAAAATTAAATGTGAACATCGATTCTAATAATGATTTTTCCGGCCATCCACAATGGAGTTTTTACCAAAGTGAACAACGGATACTCCAATATTCCAAAAAAGAAATCGAATATGAGCGCTGGCCGGGATTGGGTCTTTTTGGAGCGTACAATTTCAACCGAACCGAAAATCAGGCAGGATTTAGTTTGTTTTCGCAAAACTATGGTCCTCAGATTCAACTTCAACTGTCCGTGCCACTTTATCAGGGAGGTAGAATCAAAAATGAGTCTAGAAGGATGGATCTAAACCTCAAGAAAAATGAAATCACAGCAGATCAATGGGTTTCCGGCGTAAATCATCAAATGGAAACAGCGAAACAGAATTTACTCTTCAATGAAAAACTGTTGATCATGGCAGATGAAAAGATCAAACACGCTGAGGAGATCTTCCAATTGGAAAAAGAAAAATACATGCGATCTGAATCTACCCATCTGGAAATGCGTCAGGCTCAAACAGACATGATACAAGCACAAATCGTACGACAGGATGCATGGTATCAATACATGGTCCAACTGCTCATCATCAAATCGCTTCAAGGTGATCTTAGGTTTTTGTTGGAGTAAAGTTTTGATTGGTTTAGCTTCCATTGAAAATTGTTTGATATGAATTAAACTCAAATTTATAAGATAGCTATCCAGTTTGAAGTTTGATCATATTCAAAATATTTACCATTAAGCCCTATCTTGCGGACTCTAAGACACAATATGGCCAAGAATTACCTTGACGAACTCAACTCCATCCAAAAGCAAGCCGTGCAGCAGATAGAGGGTCCTGTCATGGTGATTGCCGGTCCCGGATCAGGAAAAACGCGCGTACTCACCTACCGTCTGGCTCACATGATTCACAGTGGCATAAAACCCTGGCAAATTCTGTCCCTCACTTTTACCAACAAGGCCGCACGGGAAATGACAGAAAGGATCAGTCAGGTGGTGACCGGAGATGCCAGAAAAATATGGAGCGGCACTTTTCACTCTGTTTTTGCAAAAATTCTTCGCATCGAAGCTCCCAAAATCGGATACCCCACAAACTTCTCCATCTACGATACCGAAGACTCCAAAAGTCTGATCTCTGAGATTATTAAAGAACTGGGACTTAACCCCAAGGATTACAATGCCAATTCGGTCAGAGCCCGCATTTCCAATGCCAAGTCCAACCTGATCACCCCCCTGATGTACGAAAAAGACCAAAGCCTTTTTGAACAGGACCGGTTGAATAAAATGCCAGCCACTGGAAATATCTACAAGCGATATGTCCACAAATGTTTGCAGGCAGGTGCCATGGATTTTGACGACCTTCTACTTCAGTTGTACCGGCTTTTTCAGGAAAACAAAGACGGGGTGCTCGAAAAATACCGGCGCATTTTTCAATACCTCCTGGTAGATGAGTTTCAGGATACCAATTATCTCCAGTACGCCATTCTCAAAAAATTAACGCTCTACCCGGGCAGTAACAGAAATATTTGTATCGTCGGTGACGATGCTCAAAGCATCTATTCCTTTAGAGGTGCGACCATCAACAACATTCTCGACTTTCAGGAAGATTTTCCGGATGTTCAGATTTTTAAACTGGAGCAAAATTACAGGAGCACAAATCATATTGTTCAGGCTGCCAATGATGTGATCACCTTCAATGCCAAGCAAATCAAAAAAGAAATCTGGACCGAAAAAAAAGAAGGCCACAAAATAAAACTGATCAAATCGGCCTCCGACAACGAAGAAGGCCGAAAGGTAGCAGATTATGTCGTCGAATTAAAAAACAGATACCACCTGAAGAATTCGGATATCTGCATCCTCTATCGCACCAATGCGCAGTCTCGCATTTTTGAAGAACAACTCCGAAGGGTAAACATCAGTTATAAAGTGTTTGGCGGACTTTCTTTTTATCAGAGAAAAGAGGTCAAGGATCTGTTGGGCTACATGAGACTGGTCTCCAATCCGAAAGACAACGAGGCTTTCAAGCGAATTATCAACTATCCGAAAAGAGGAATCGGCGACAGCACCATCGACAAATTACAGGAGATCAGTACAGAACAACAATGGTCCCTGTTTGAAAGCATACCCGCCTTTGCAGGATCTGGTAGAGCTTCCCAAAATCTGATCAACTTCCGCAACATGCTACTTCAAATGCAGGATGTTGCAAACAAAAACTCTGCTTACGATGCAGCTTTGTACATTTACAAAACTTCCGGCATCGCTCAGGAACTAAAGCAGGACATGACCCAGGAGGGTATCTCCAGAATCGAAAACATTACCGCACTATTGGACGGTATCAAAGATTTTACAGATAACGACGAACTAACCGGTGATTTGCCAATCGACAAGTCGCTGGCCACCTACCTACAAAGCATCGCCCTGATCTCCGAGTTGGATAGCGAAACAGAAAACAGAGACTACCTTACTCTTATGTCGGTGCATTCGGCCAAAGGTCTGGAGTTTGATGCGGTCATTGTGGGCGGACTTGAAGAAAATCTTTTTCCTTCCTACATGTCGATGAATTCTGCCGAACAACTCGATGAGGAAAGACGATTGTTTTATGTAGCCATTACCAGGGCGCGTCAATTTTTGGCCTTGAGCTATGCAAATTCAAGGTATTTCTTTGGTAACCTGAGAATGAACGAACCCAGCCGCTTTATTGAAGAAATTGATCAGAGCAGATATGAAATCGACAAGACTTCCCGTGGCCTGGTCTTTCACCTTTCCGAAGAACCTGTGACGCCCAAATCGAGATATATAGAGCGCAAACCGGCTGAAATCAAACACCATCCCCTGCTCACCAATTTTAAACCCAGTGAAGCAGGCCAAATTCAAACAGGCATGAAAGTATTGCATCAAAAATTTGGAGAAGGCAAAGTCATCCAGGTCGAAGGCAGCTCTGACAATAGGATCGCCACGATCTACTTTGCTGAAGTGGATAATCCGCAGCGAAAAATAGTTCTTAAATTTGCCAAACTTCAGATACTCAATTGATTCGTTTTTTCGTTTTTTCGTTTTTACATTTATTCGGCTCAAACTTAGACCCTTGTGCCCAATCCATCCAAATGATTCGATCGTATCCCCTTCCTGAAGAACTCCATGAAATTTCCGGAATCATTAGTCTGGATCAGGGAAAAAGTTTTTTTGCACTCAACGATGGAGGCAATCCTGCCATTATTTATCATCTGGATGAAACAGGTGAAATCTTGCGTCGCATTAAGATTAAGAACGCAATCAACATTGATTGGGAAGAATTGACCACAGACTTTGTGCACCATGTATTTATCGCAGACACCGGCGACAATAAAAGAAAAAGACCCAAAAAACAAATTTATAAAATAAAAATCGAAGAACTGTTGAAATTCGATACTGTCACCGCTAAAAAAATAGACTTTTATTTTTTTTCAGAAGATAAAAAATCCACCCGGGAAGATACCCTTAAAACATACGATATCGAAGCCATGTATTGGTTTGATCATTCCCTCTACTTTTTCTCCAAAAACTGGAACAAGAAGAAAAGTCCACGGACCCGATTGTACAAAGCAGATCCTGACAATTCCCATCAGATTCTGAGACCAGAATTTACCAAAACATATACGCACCGATTCTATCTGGAAAGCCAAATTACCGGTGCTTGTACAGATCCTCTTTCACAAAAAGTCTATCTCCTCACCAGTACCGAGATCTTTGAAATGGATCCATATCAAACAGAAGATAAATGGCTGAGCCACAAATTTAATTTTATCAGCCAAAAAGAGGCCATCTGCTGTTATAAAAAAAATCATTTTGTCGTTGCCCAGGAAAAAAACAGAAGGATGAATCAATCGGCACAAATTCATTACATTCAAATGAATCCATCGGAAGAAAAAAATTAATATTTAATGATAGGATGCAATTTGTAAATTCATAAATCGAAAATCCAGTGGATATTTATCAAAGAACAGGAAGATGGAAATGGTATCTCGCCATTTTGGGCATTGTGATCACCGTTGCTCCGCTGTATTACTCAAACCACCTGGCCAACAACCTTGCAGAAAGAGAAAAAACGCACACCGAACTTTTGGTCCGCACATTGGAAGAAATGGTCATCAATGCAGACCTGGATATTGATGTCACTTACCACAACGAGGTGCTCCAAAAACTTTCCGACATCCGGGTAGTGACGATCAACAACAACAAAGACATTGGGCTGCACAATTATCCTGAGCCCATTGACACCCAAAAAATAGTAAAACGAGTGAAAGCTTCCGGGATAACTCCTCTGAGCAGTCCGGATTATCAGGCGATCTATTGGGAGTATCCTGATATTTTGACCGAGATTAGTTATCTGCCATGGATCCAAATGATTCTATTGTTGATTTATATCGCGATTGCTTACACGGTGTTTAATCTTTCCAGAAAAGAAGAGCAAAATAGGGTTTGGGTAGGGATGGCCAAGGAAACAGCACATCAGCTGGGCACACCCATCAGCGGATTAATGGGGTGGATGGATGCCTTAAAAACAAGTCAGGACGATCCCGTGACCAGAGAAGAATTGATCGGTCACATTGAACAGGACATCTACAAATTACAACAGGTCTCAGATCGGTTTAGCAAAATAGGATCTGTGCCAGAACTCAAAGCGACATCCATTAAATCAGAATGTCTTGCCGCATTAAATTACATGCATCCGAGAGCAGCCCGAAAAATTCAGTTTAAAGGACCTTCTGAAGATACCCACGATTATCAGGTGATGCTCAATTCGAATTTGTTTTCATGGGTCTTGGAAAACCTTTTGAGAAATTCGCTGGATGCAATGGATGACCAGGGCCAAATTGTATTGGACTTATACAAGGATGAAAACATGGTCTGCATCGAAATTAGCGATACCGGAAAAGGGATCCCGGCAGGATCATGGGAGACCATTTTCCGTCCAGGGTATTCAACCAAATTGAGAGGATGGGGACTGGGATTATCCCTTGCCCGAAGAATCATCGAAAACTATCACCAGGGCAAAATCTATGTCAAGGATTCAGAACCCGGCCGCGGTACCACCATCAGAATAGAGTTGAAAGAGGCAGACAACAGAATCTGAACGGACGAGGATATCTTTGACTGCATCCATTAGAGAATCACCTTCCCATATTCGCCACATTAAAATGGATTATCCCCCTTTTTCCGGTCCATCTTCTGCATGTCCAAAATGAAAGGTTCTTTTTCCTTCCACCTATATTTCACCAATTAAAAAGGGCAAAATGAAATCCATTGCCGGGCGATGAAAAAATGAAATGCCCTCAACGAAAAAGTCCCGCTGAAACCAGCAGGACTTTGTCTTTCGTTTTGAAATAGATTTATCCGAGAAAAACTTGTGATACTTTTTTATTAGAGTTATAAATGTTTGCGCTCTTTAAAGGAAATAGCCAGCTGTGATCGCAACTGGCTATTTATTAATCCCATGAACATATCCAAACTAACTTACCTTTATCTATCATGAAAAATTTACTCACTTTGGAATCGGATCCGTTCAACTTGTTAATAGAAGCCATCTCTTTGAGACGGCTTCCTATTAACAAATTTTTAATCCCATGAACATATCCGATTTTAACGGTCGCTGATACTTTTACCAGCATTCTGATTGTATTTCTTCCCTTTGTCTACAATCACAGTACAATGATCCGACGATATTCTTCCGTCCACAAGTACAAAAAAAGGCCCTTGTCATATATAATTATATTATATATTTTATTTTTATAATGTATAATACATTAATAATAAATAATATAATAAATTTACCTTTTTGAAATTAGCAATAAATTGTACTAATTAAATTAATTTTTGACCTCTTTTGTGGTTCAAATTTTTTTTAAAAAGGGCTCAAAACGTCTGGATTTTTTAAATAACTCGTGTCAATCAGGGTCTGCAGGAACGCCAAAACCTTGTTTTTTTGACGTACGTTCAGTACCAGGTTGGCAACATTGGGGTCCAGATTAGGGGCTTGTTTTACTTGTTGGGTGTAGTGGTCCATGACTTCATCGATGGTTTTGAATCTTCCATCATGCATATAAGGTGCTGTCAGATGCCAGTTGAAAAGGGTCGTGGCCTTGAATCGACCACTGTCCAAAGGTATTCCGGTAATGGCTCCTCTGCCCGGGTCCGGAAAATCTGATCCAAGCTTTGCAGGATCCAATCCATTGTTGAAATAATCACTGGACTGAAAGCTGGGAAAAGCATGACAGTGACCGCATTGAGCGTCTGGAAGGGAAGGGTTGGTATTAAAAAACATTTCCATCCCATCCTGTTCGTCCGGATCAAAGAAGGTTTTACCCTCCAACTGCTTGGCGTATCTGCTTTCTCCTCCGGTGATCAGGATTCTTTGAAACTGCGCCAATGCTTTAGCTGCCAATTCTTTCCTAATCTCAGACCGGTCACTGATTCCAAAAGCCTTTCGAAACATGGCTGGATACGCCGCATGTCTTTTCAATTTTTGCTCCACCTTGGGCCAGGATTCGTGCAATTCGATAGGATTCTCTACCGGCTCAAGGGCTTGAGTCTCTAAATCCGCACTGCGGCCATCCCAAAACAAACCCTTTGAAAAATAAGCCACATTCAGCAATGACATACTGCTGCGATGACCCATTTGACCTGTGACTCCTGTGCTGAATGCCTTCCCATCCGTAAAGGCAAATTCAGGGCGGTGGCAACTGGCGCATGACATACTCGAATCCGACGACAAAATAGGATCGTAAAACAAGTGTCGTCCGAGTTGGACCCCATCATAGGTCAAAGGATTGGCCGGATTGTCTGGTAAGGGATTGAAAAAAAAAGGGACTTTTACTTCGTAGGCCTTGGGTTCATACTGAATCCCCGTTAAGTCTCCTTCATTGGAATCTCCTCCACAGGAAATAACCACCAACATCCATGAAAAGAGAAAAAAAAGACGAGTTATGATCCCAAAACCCATTGCTCATTTTCTAAGGTAAGTACAAAAATGCAGACCTGAATCGATCCATAAAACGATTCATAAAATCACCTCCTTCATGTATAATCGGGTCCTGATAAATATTCACAAACTCAGATGAGCTGCCCAAAATTTTCTGATGGTCCATTTTGAATTCAATTTTAAATGTTGATCCATCCACAATATTCATCTGTACAGGAAATTCAATCAATTTGTACACCTCATCAAATCCTGAATGGTAGGCAAATTTTGCCTGCTGCGTTCCATTTTCCAATGTACCTTCTGTTTTAGAAAAAATATAAGAATCCCATCCGGCCCAATAGTGATCACCTTGACCCAACGGATTGGAACTTGCAAAATCCTTCGGTGTTTTTGCATTGAGACCGGCTGGCAACCCAACTCCAAATCGAATGGACTTGTAATTTCCCGGAGGTAGGTTTCCAAGATGAAGCTCCAAACCATCTTCAGCATTTTTGAGATTGAAGTGGTGATTCTGCAAATTGACAAACAAGGAGTTTTCTACATCGAGATCCAGCCAATTCCCATTTTGATCCTGAACAGCCAATTCACTCAGAAAAAATTCTGATTTGGTGATTGTAATCTTCGATCCATCAAAATAATCGTAAATCTGACCCATCACCAAAGGACTGTCTCCATAACTGCCTTTGATGACCATTTTTAATTGTCCTGATGGATCAATGGTACTACATGCCTGAATCCATACAGTCAAAACAAAAATCCACAATACCCAATTCTTCATCGATCTGTTTTGTTTTAAAACGCAGATCACTGAAACTTTGTTCTTCAAGCGAAGGCTTACTTTTTGGATTGAAGCTCCGCCAGATAATCTGACAGAATTTTACGGACAAGGTTCTTGACCTGAACCGAGAATTCTTTTTCAAGAATCCAATGGTAATAATTGCGATCCTCGTATAAGATTTTGGCCACAGGTTTGCCAATGTGTTTGCCAAAATTAAAGACAATTTCACCTGCTTCATTGTATCTCAACCTTTGTGTGGCGTCCAATATTTTTTGATCGTTGGTAAATTCATGCAATGCCTGGACATTGTTCTGAACAGGCTTCGAAATAATCTCACCACCTTCTTCTTCAAGATCAATGTCACGGTATTTCTCCAACTGTCCCTGCAATACCTCAATCGTCGCCTTGACATCTGCCATCGCATCATGGGCTTGTTGTATTTCTTTTCCACAATAAAACTGATATGCAGCACGTAAAGTGCGGGGTTCCATTTTGTAAAAAATTCTCTGCACGTCGATCAACCTGCGATTTTCTACATCAAATTCAATTCCGCATCTCGCAAATTCTTCCATTAGAATGGGTACATCAAATCGATTGGAATTGTATCCCGCCAGATCCGCATCACCAATAAAAGAAAAAATTTCTTCAGCCAGTTCTTCGAATTTGGGTTGATGGATTAAATCTTCAGGGGTGATACCGTGAATTTTGATGGACTCTTCAGAAATGGGAATGCCGGGATGGATCAAAAACATTTTTTCTTCCGGTGTATCTGATCCGGGCTTAAATTTAACCATGGCAATCTGGAGAATTCGGTCTCTCAGCACGTGCAAACCAGTGGTCTCAACATCAATAAATACAAGTTCTTTGGACAATTCAAATGTCATATTGGGATGATTAAGTCTGCAAAACTAAACGATTAATTCAGACAATAATTAGTTTTAATGATTGGTCTGCCAATCAATCCTCTCTTCATGGGTATATTCCTGTCCCCATCGATAAAAGCTAAAGACCATCCAAAACACCGCCAATCCAGGAAACAATAAAACCCACCACGCCGTTGGAAAATTTCTTGCACTGTGCATCATATTGCCCAGGCTGATTTCGCCAATCGGCAGACCCAAACCCAAAAATGTAAGGGTGGATTCTGAAAGTACAACACTGCCCAAAGACATGGCTGCCAGCGGAAACAGGGATTGTACCAAATACGGAATGAGGTGAATAAAAATAATTCTGCGATGGCTCAATCCCAAAGCTTTTAAAGATTCTACCCATTGCTTGGAACTCTCGCGAATCATCAAAAAGCGGGCGTATCTGGCCATGCTGACAGCAATAAAAAAACCAAACACAAAAACAATAAATACGGTATTGGGCGTGGTCACCCAATTGACCAAGAAAAGCAATAAAAACAGGGACGGAAAAGATTTTGTCAATCCAATTCCCGCACTCAGGTAAGAATCCGGATTCCAGTTGATTCGTTTTTTCAGATTCATTTTCAATTTTGCGATGGGCAGATAAAGCAAAAACAAGAATACCGGAACCCAAAGTGCTGGCCAAAATACCTGTTGGTGGTGTATCATCACAACAATTATCCATATACAAATCACAATGCCAATGATCCAAAACAAAAAAACCGGCAAAGAAGTATGAATACCTTCCTTGTGATAATAAGCCATGACCGCCGCAACAGGAATTCCTACCAAACAACCCAGGAGAACACTGCAAATGGCCAGGAATAGTGATTTTCGAAAGCCATACAGCAAGTTAGAACCAACGCTTCTACCCAAATCATAACTGCCCAATACATAAATAGGACCTTCAGACTTAAAAGATGGTTTTTGCCATGAATGCAACATGTTGGTTTGATATGGATCTGAGACAATGAGTGGCCAGATGGCCCAATCGTAAGGGATACTTTGCCACTTTAGGTCCCGCTCTGACAATGCAGTCTGCAACTCGGATCCCACAGGTGGATTTTGGCTCCAATAAAATACATACACCCGATCTTTGTAAGAACATAAAATGGGTCTCGGTCCAAGAATGCACTGGCTGCCCATCAAGATCAGAACAAAAAGATGGAGGGACAAACTCAACCAGGGTCTTTTTCTCCAGAATGTAATCCAGGAATGAAACAAGGCTCTGGCTTTCATCGAATGTCGAAAGGATAAGAAGGTGCTGACGAATTTATCGACTTGTTGTATCTTTGTAAGCAAACCATCACAACATGTATTTTTCGGAAAATATTCGTTTTCTGCGTCAAAAATACCAATTATCCCAACAAGAGGCAGCAGAACATCTCAACATTCCAAGAACCACTCTTGGAGATTATGAACGCGGTCACACAGAACCCAATATAGAAACTTTGTTGAAAATTGCGGACTTGTACCAGCTTTCTGTGGAATTGCTTATGAGATTTGATTTGACTGAAACGGGAGCAGATTATTCGGATAAGAAAGGTTTGCGTATCTTAAGCACCACCGTAGATTCCAGAGGCAGGTCCAATATCGAACTGGTCAGGACGAGGGCCCAGGCAGGATATTTGGAGTCTTTCGAGGACCCAGAATTCATTCGTGAGTTGCCCAAAATCCAATTGCCTGGTTTTAAATCTGGTATGTGGTGCAGGGCTTTTGAAATCAGCGGAGACAGCATGGCGCCGCTTCAATCGGGTAGTCTGGTTATTTGCAGTTATGTGGAAAAATTAAAAGAAATCAAATCCGGCGCAACTTATGTGCTGGTATCCCGCCAAAATGGTTTGGTGTATAAAAGGGTGTATCCAGATCATAAAACAAAAACCCTTTTGCTTAAATCGGATAACCCCATGTACCCTTCTGTCCGAATCGATATGGAAGACCTGACGGAAATATGGCATTATGAAGCACATCTCGCATTTGGAGATCTTTTGGAGGTTTTCCAGTCCTGGAACCAATACCAGCAACAGCTTGTATTGGACAAACTGGATGAGCTAAACTTAAATATCAAGCATTTAATGACAAAAAATCATTAATTTTGACCCATGGTGAAAAGCTTGACTTTTGTGGCTTTGATTTTGCTAGGCATTACAGCACTTTCCTCGCAAACCAGCTTAACAGATACAATATTACACGGAGGCCTGCTGAGAAATTACCGCCTATACCTCCCCAAGTCTTATTCACCATCAAAACCATCCGCGCTTTTGTTTAATCTGCATGGCTACACCTCCAATGCAATCCAACAAGAATTTTACGGCGACTTTAGACCCATCGCGGACACTGCAGGCTTCATCATCGTTCATCCCAATGGAACCACCGATCAAAATGGCAGCCAATATTGGAACTCAGGATTATTTCCGTCAAATGTGGATGATATTGGATTTCTTGAAGCACTGATCGATAGCCTGGATCGCAATTATCCCATAGACCGCAAAAGAGTCTTTTCAACCGGAATGTCCAATGGTGGATTTATGTCCCTGATGTTGGCCTGTCAGTCCAAAAAATTTAGAGCCGTTGCCTCCGTCACTGGGACCATGACAAAACTTGTGCAACAGGTTTGCCGACCCATAGACCCCATTCCTGTCATGTTGATTCATGGTACCGCTGATGCTGTCGTGCCTTATGCTGGAAATGTTGGACTCCTTTCTGTGCCAGAATTGTTGAATCATTTTGCCGATCTCTTTAAATGCGATAAAAGCAAAACACTGATACAGGATGTACCTAACCGCGCCCCCAATGATGGAACTACAGCAGAATGGCAAATCTATCAGTCCTGCTCAGATGGTCTGGAACATTTTAAAATCATCAATGGCGGACATACCTGGCCAGGATCGATCATCCCTTTACCAATGACCTGTCAGGATTTTAATGCCAGTGCAGAAATATGGAGATTTTTCAACCAAAGTTTGGTCAACAACAACACCGCACTTGAATCAGACCAAGAAGAACTTATCACTGCCCCTCATCCAGCTGATGATTGGTTAAGTATTAAATTGGTAAATCCGAAAGACCCCAAAATCCTAAAAATATTTGACCTCACGGGAAGACTTATTTACACATCCTCCAATCCTTCCAATGAATGGTCTGTTTATTCCGGAGATTGGCCTGCTTCCAATTATCTGATCAGGCTGGAATCTGCAAAAGGTTTTGCAGTAAAAAGCGTTTGGATTCAACACTAAAGTCAAATTCTATCCAGATTTAGCACCAGCCCGTTACTAAAATCCGGGTTATATTTGCATTTTTCAAAAGAGTACAATCCCCATTATGGATAAAATTAGAATCGGAATCAGCTGTGGAGACATCAATAGCATAAGCCTCGAAGTCATACTGAAGGCATTGTCAAAAGATGTTATATTAGAAAGTATGATACCCGTCATATACGGCAACATTAAAATCGTCTCTTACCACCGCAACATTGTTCATCTGGACAATATATCACTTTATGTACTCAACCCCGGAGAAAGACCCAAACCTGGAAAAATCAATATCATCAACAGCTGGAACGACCAGGTGACACTCAACCTGGGAAAAGCTTCAGTGGAAGGTGGTAAGTATGCCATGATGGCTTTGGACAATGCATTGGAAGATTTAAAAAATCAGCAAATCGACGCACTCGTTACAGGACCTGTGCACAAGCATAGTATGAAATTGGCTGGATTTGAATACAAAGGACATACGGACTATCTGGCAGAAAAAATGGGGGCCAAAAATCACATGATGATGATGATCAGCGATAAAATCAGAATGGGTTTGGTCACTGACCATATTCCCTTAAAGGATGTGGCTGCTAAAATCACCAAAGAAACTCTGTTGAAGAAAATCCAGATGATGGAACAAACACTGGTGCGTGATTTTGGCATAGAAAAGCCAAACATTGCAGTGCTGGGACTCAACCCCCACGCCGGCGAGGAAGGTATGTTGGGCAATGAAGAAGAGGAAATCATCCGACCCGCCATCATTGAATCCAAAAAATCGGGTGTGTTTGTAGCGGGGCCTTATCCTGCAGATGGCTTTTTTGGGACCAACCAATTTACCAAATTTGACGGCATTCTTGCCATGTACCATGATCAGGGACTCATACCTTTCAAATCCTTCAATTTTTACAGCGGAGTCAATTATACCGCAGGACTACCCTTTATCCGAACTTCTCCGGATCACGGAACTGCCTTTGAATTGGCTGGTAAAAATGAAGCCGATTTTAGGTCCATGTTTCACGCCATCATAGAAGCAAAAAATATAGTGGCCACCAGAAAAGGCTACCATGTAATGAGGGAAAATCCTTTGAAGAAAAAACCAAAAATATCTGAGGAGATCAGCAACAATTAATTTTAAATTTACTCTAATTTATCACACCTGTCCAAAATAAGTTTAAATTTGAAATGTGACCATTGATTTACAAGTGAATACTAATTTTGAACCGTTATTATAAAATTGAACCCCCATAACAGTTATTACAATTTAAAAAATTTCTTTTGTTTATCAAACTTCATGTATGTTACTTTCTTTTGGCCGTCAAAAGACGACTGAACGATCTGCGAAGCAGTTTTGAGCAGCTTGTCCCGCCATAGCGCATACGCGTCAACTTAATTAATAATAATTATTCGAAAAAATATTGTAATTACTTGTATTACAATATAATATAAAATTTTTATATATTTGCAAGGTCCTAAAAAATAGGAGCTCTTGGAATTTACCATAAAACTGCTAAATTATGTGTTCCGCAAGCTCCAAGTCAAAGAAACATAAAAATTGTGAAACTCCTTCCAAAATTTTTAAAAAGATACCATTTTTAAAATTGGCAAAGGCGACTGGCTTTTATTGTCGAAAAAGTAAAAAGTTGAATCCTAAATACCTGGTTATTGGATTTATCCAAATGATTGCTCAAGGAAATATCAGCTTTTCAAATTGGGCTTACCATATAAATTTGCTTAGTGGGAGTTTGGTATCAAAACAAGCATTGCATAAAAAAGTAAACCAAGCATTTGTAGAATACTGTTTAAGAGTTCTTCATCAGCTAATGATTAATATTATTTCAAAAGCGAAACAAGACAGTAAAATTATAAAAGGAACACTTTCGAAATTTAGAAATGTATATATACAGGATAGTACAACTGAAGTGGTCCAAGAAAATGGTACACAAATCTAACTTAAATTTGTGTTATGGATCAATCAAAGACAAACAATCGGAGGAGGAGGTACGATACCGAGTTTAAGCTTAATGCCATTCATTTGCTCGAATCCGGGAGGAACGCTAGCGAATTAGCTGATTCTCTTGGCGTTAGTAAGCAAATGCTTTACAATTGGCGTAGTCAAATCAGGATTACCAGGAATGCTTCCGTCCAGCCAGGAACAAATAATCCTTATACTGAACTTGAACAGCTCCGTAAGAAATTAAGGGATGTTGAAATGGAAAGGGATATTTTAAAAAAAGCCTTGAACATTTTCAGCCGGCAGACATGAAACCAAAAGCTGAATTTATCCAGAGTCTAAGCGGTGTGTATCCTACTAACAAGCTTTGCAAGATGATGAATATTCCAAGGAATACTTTGTATCATTTTATCCACAGGAGGGATTCTCCCACTAAACATTTGGGATTAAGAGACCGAATAAAATCCGTATTTGACTCTCATATGAATAGGTATGGAAGTCGTAGAATTAAAATGGAATTAGCCGTAAAATATTCAAAAAATGTTAGCCGCCATTTGATTCGCAAATGTATGAAGGAACAAAATTTGAAAGCAATCCAGCCAAAGAGTTTTGTTCCAAAAACAACTGATTCCACCGGGACCAAATTTCCTGCACCCAATTTACTTCTTGATTTTGGAAAGGCGCAAAAACCAAATGAAGTATGGGTTGGTGACATTACCTACATTCCTTTAAAGAATGGCCAATGGGCCTATCTTTCAACTTGGATTGATACTTATTTGCATAAAGTAGTGGGCTGGGATGTTCAGACTCATATGAGAAGCGAACTGGTTATTTCAGCCTTCAATAAAGCAAAACTGAAATGCATCCAAAATAAATTAAGTGTGATTGTCCATTCTGACCGAGGAACGCAGTACTCTAGTAAAGATTTCAAAAATGCCATTAAAGGAAATAGACAAAGTATGACTCGCAAAAACGAAGTTTATGACAACGCAATTGCCGAATCATTTTTCTCAAGGCTCAAATGCGAATGCATTAGAGGTACTGTATTTGATGATTTGGATCAATTAAGATTCACTCTGTTTGAATACATAGATGGCTATTACAACACAATCAGAAGGCATTCATCCATTCAATACTATACACCCTTAGAATTTGAAAATATTTATTATTCGAAAAATCAATTCACTCATTGCAACTAATATGGAAACAAAACATGACTTTGCATTTTTACCCTTAGACGAGGACCAAGCTTATTGCGGACAAAATGTCAAGAGTTCCGCCGACCTCTTTATTCTGTATTCTTCCGGCGGAACTCGACTTGCTCTTGACATTTTGGGAGCAATGCTTATCTTTGTCGCAGGGGTAAAATGTGTACTAATTTTATTTTTTAACTAAATTAGATCAGTGTCCCATTTATTGGTACCATGTCAAACATTCAAATTACCAGCAAGCTTGAGCTGGTGTTATCCAGGCACAATAGTTAAAGGGGCATTAACATCTCAGTTAAAAATTCAAACAATTTACGAACTAAAAAATAACTTATTTAAATACTTTAAAATAACATCATTTAGAGTCAATGACCAATCATGTACAAATGACATACTTTCTATTGCAAAACACAATGATCTTGTAATAAGAGACATGGGATATTTTAATCTATTATGTTTCAAAAAGTTAATAAATAAAGGTGTTTCCATTATAAGTAAAGTAAAATATGGAGTTGTTATGCTTGATGAAAAAACAGGCAAGCGGATTGATATTTTTAAACTAATGAAGGGAAAATCCAAAATTGAAAAATGGATATTCCTTGGAAAAGATGATAAAGTTAGAGTGCGATTATTAATAAATAGAGTACATCCCATTATAGCTAGTGAAAGAAAACGAAAAGCCAGCAAGGATCGAAATAATAAAATAAATCATAGTGATGATTACTATAAATATTTAAACTTTTCAATTTTAATCACAAATACAGAAAGTAACGATATTTCAATTGACCAAGCTTTCATTCTATATTCATTAAGATGGAGAATAGAAACTATATTTAAAAGCTGGAAGAGTTACAATAATTTGCAGAAAGTAATACCAACATATAATAAGTTATCAAAGGATAGAGTAGATTCAATTATAGTACTTTCTTTAATAAATATCGTAATACAACATAGAATGTACCAAGTGGCAATATTGTATAATAATAATCTTGGAAATGTGAACCAAATTAGTCTATTTAAATTTATAGACTATTTCAAAAAAGAAATCATTGATCTGCTTTCCAATCCAATAATAAACATCAAAAAATTAGTGGAAAATTGCAAATATGAAAAACGAAATGACCGTATAAACTATTTTAATAAACTGGCCCTCTAAGTTGACGCGTATGCGCCATAGCGGGAACAGCTCAAAAAGTGAAGGAGCCCCCGCCAATAAATTGGGGGCAAGGCGCAAGGGATAAAACAAAGATAGTTCGCTGTTTCAATTATCCGCTTTCGCGGTTCACTTCGCCATCGCACTGTCGTACGATGGTATCCTGCATGGCAGGATACTTCGCTACGATCTCCTCGCTCACCCAACTGCAGCTCTTTCGCTATGTGACTGACTGGTGTTCCCCATACGGGGAACATTGGAGTGACACAAAGTCACTCCAAAAGGAGGGAACCGTCCCTCAAAGGACGGCTTGGAGTGCGCCGCCTCGATGGGCTGTTCTTTTGTTTAGCTTCCCACAAGCGCTAACGCGTTCTTTCGCTTCTCGTGCTGTCGCACTCGACCACTCCTAAAGTCGTGGATCGCTCAATCACTGCGGAGCCCTAAGCCGCATTGAAATGCATGAAAACCATCATTATTCCTGATATTTTAATCTGAATAATGAGTAATATTAAGAGCCTTTTCGTCAGCGGCCCAAGAAGGACAGATTTTGGAAATAGCGCCTTATATTGTCGCTCCTTTAACTGAAACTAATATGATGCACCCATCAAACAAACTATCATAGTGAAATCATATTATGGAGCGGCAATATACAGCGCCCAAAATCTGTCCCATCAGAGAACCTTGCAAAATGAACCAAATAAAGATCAATAGAACCAAGGAAGATGCCGCCTTAGAAAAGGCTGCGTTTTTGGTACTCCGCTTTCGCGGCTCCTTCACTTAGAGTGCTGTCGCACTCTACCAAGCTTTTAGCTTGGATCGTTCAGTCGTGCGCGACAAAAAGTGGAAAAGCTGGTTTCTAAAAATTATTTTGGACAGGTGTGCTAATTTATAGTTCTTTACCTGGGCTAAAAAGATCAGGGAACTATAAATGATACCGGCTTTCTGTTGTTTTTCAAATCAAAAAAATAAACTCCGGATACTAAACTCAAGGGAAAATATTCTTCAGCAATTCCTGAGGTGGTTTTTTCAAATAGAACATTTGAGTTGATATCTATAATCCTAAAAGATAAAATACGCTCTGAAAGATTTCTAATCAGTAACCCATTTAATCGATAAATCACCTGCAACTCGGGCAATTTGTCCGATTGAACCAAGTCAGTACTTGAGCACAAGTTAGAGTAAACCCATTGATAAGCATCTGAAATAATAGAATTCCGGTTTGGGAAATCAATCGTATGCTCAATTCCCAAAAGCATGCTGTCTCTGACGCAGGCTCTGGTATTGCTTAAAAACTGTAAGGCGGGATAAAATCTGGTGTTGACCGCATCAAGACTGCCGTGTACTATATAGATATTTTTATTTTTCGCTCCTTCTTCCTTCCCACGCAGTTGATCCGTACCATCAATGGCAGCTCCTATTGGGATTAAACCATGGATCAAATCTGGTCTGGAAAGGCCATAAGAATAGACAGTTCTGCCTCCCCAGGAAAATCCAAGTGCAATCAGTTTGTCTGCATCGTAGGGATGCCAAAACATGACTGAATCCAAAAGTCTGGTGGTGAATGCTGTGTCAACTTCGTCATCAACTCTCCCATCGGCTCCACCATCCGGACAAATCAGCATCAGCTGATTGTGTTCAGCAAAAGTTACTAAAGTATCTCTCCAGCTTATGGCATTCCATCTGGCCGTATTTAGAGGGTGAAATGCAAGTACGGCTTTATAAGGATGTTGCTGTCCTGATGGAAGGTACAAGGAATATTTCTTTAGTACGTTCCTAAAAACAAACTGACCGTTAATTTTCTGCTGACCTTTGGATTCAATGATAAGGAAATGAGCACAAAAAACAAATATCAGAAATCTGGACATTTTAATATGGCTTATGATCTTGTAAAGATAATGATTGTCAGGCAATTTGTCTTAGCTTCATAAGGGCCATTTTCATCAAATTAGGATTTCCAAGCAATGCGTTGAATGAATTCCTGATTTCCAATTTAAATAATTTTTATTTGGCAAAGGGATATGCTTTCCTATGAAAATAGGAAGGAATGAACTGCCCGAGATACAAGATCTGGCTCTAAAATTGGAATTGAAATGAATAAATGAAAGAGAAAAAAAAGCCAAAGCTGTCAGGAGAAACGAGCGAGTAGGTTAAAAACACTCAATTATCATTCGTCTTAGGTTTGAGATTGGTTTATTTAGACTCTGACAACCCTGGCTACGCAAAGATAACGAGTCGGTTTCATATTTGTTTTTTATTTATATAACTTTTTTCTTTTTCCCTTTGTCTTTGTGTTGGTCTCCTTGTTAATTTGGAAAGGAATTCCGGGCTTTACCATGGGTCTGTGGAGGGGCAAAGGGGATTTTATTGCTACCGGATGGGTGGCTGTTGTGATCCTTGCTTCTGCTTCTATGTTTTTGATCGATTCAGCAATAATTTCTTCTTCTGCTTTCACCGGAACAAGCTGAGATTTTAATACCTCCTGATCCAATACGTATAGATTGTATTTTTCAATGGTCTGGATGATCTTGGCAGGGTAAGTAGGATCGGTTGCGTATCCGCATTTTTTCAATCCGTTGGCCCAGGCTACGTAATCGGTGATTTCCAAACTGAATAAAACATTGTAACGGGACCTGTTTCTCAAAAATTCCGAATGATCATAATAAGAATCTTCTGCACTCGGATACAGCCGAAAACAGGAATGCATCAAATTGCCTGATGAATCCCGATCATCATCTTTGTATAAATAGGTTTCCCCCTGCCAGCTGGATTTGCACTTGATCCCAAAGTGATTGTTGGCGTTTACTGCCAACTCGCTTCTCCCTGCCATGGACTCCAGGATTCCCTGAGCCATCTTGATGGAAGCCGGAATGCCGGAACGCTTCATTTCCACCATTGCGATGTCCTTAAACCGATCCATGTACTTCTCCTGTACTGTCACAGGACGGGTGCTGATCATCAGAAATCCTGTAAGCAACACCACCACCAAATAATTCAATTTTTTCATGATCACTCCGTATTGACACATATTCGGTTTTGGTGGTGCAAAAATAATACCAATTTTGAAATACACAAGGGGGTAGTAATATATTATTTATTATTTATCAGTGTTTTATGTGTGTAATATTTTTGTAATATTTGCATAAACGCATAAAAAATGAGGATTTAGCTTTGACTTCCAGGGAATTTGGGAGTGTTTTAAAGCATTGGTAAAATGGGATGTATAATTTGAACCAACCTACATAAGGGTAAATAAAGAAATAAATAGTGAGCTGTGGCTTGACCCTCTATTAAAAATTACTAATAAGTCCATCATTGAATAAAATGGTAAATTTAATTTTCGTGATGTTCTATTTTTGTATCGAAAAAATCCTGAACACAAAATCAAACCAACAGTGTTGATTTAAAGAAAAGTAAGAATTTTATATGCGTTTCTTGATGAAGCGAATTTAATACAAACATAATTGCAAACTCTATGATTATTAATTTTCATAATGAAATCTACATTGTAAAATAGTGCATTTCTGATCCACTCCCTTGGTTCCACTGACTCGATAAACCAATCGATGCTCTCCAGATATTCTCCTCGACCAAAATCCTTGTAAGCCAAATCTTAAAGGCTCTGGTTTACCTATGCCTTTGAACGGATCCTTTCTAATAGCTTTTATTAATTCCTTTATTTTTTGAGCTGATTCTTCATCATTTTCTATCCAATAAGAAAAATCTTCCCAAGCAATTGGTGTAAATTCAATATTCATGACTTTCGTTTCAGATCGTCATAAAACGTATGATTTGGTTTTGCCTTCATTCATCTGTTTGATGGACTCTTCGAGCCTTGATTGATTGGCTTTGGTTGAAAACAGATGCTCGGTCTCTTTAAGTGCATTGTATTCCTGTATAGACATGATTACAATGGAGTCTTCTTCTTTGTTTCTAGGCACAATAATAACTTCCATGGCATTGGAAACATAGTCAAAATACTCTTTCATACCTCTTCGAAGATTAGAAATGGAAATCACTTTCATTCTTTTCAATTTATGTACAAATGTACGTAAATTTGTACATAATATTGTACATATAAAGTATATATTTTTATAAACAGCTTTAATGGGGGTTCATTTTCAATTATAAACGAATTACTATAATATCTATGAATATTGGTCATTTGTTATTTTTTCTTACAGGTAATAGTCCCATTGAAATCCAAACCAATACAAAGGAAATTTGGCAAATTTAATAATATGCCAAAGCAACTCTTTAAAAATTTAATCACCAACTATAAGAATTATCATTTAAACAATTGAATCGGAACCCGATCAATTTTATAATCCACTCCATTGATATTCATCTTCGAAATTTCAGTAATATTTCCGCAACAGTTTGTATCGAAAGAATGGTATTGGGCCAAAAGGGTATCGACATCTGTGTTGTCCCATTTTATATACACATTTTCATGTATTTCAGGAAATAATTTAATGGATAAGATGCTGTCACTTATTGACGAGTCGTATTCTTTTAATGCGATAACATAGAATGTAGTATCCAGACCTAAGATCGAATAACATTTTATTCCCGATCTATTGTACACTCTGCCATCACCAAATATCAGATCACTACTGTCCCTCTGATCTTTAACAACCAGTTTTGCAAAATAATCATCGGATAGGCAATCCACATATCGGCAGCAGCCAGACAGAGTGAATAACACAATTATAGCCAGAAGAAACTTTAGTGGGTAAGGGATTTTAATAATTTTTTTTTGATTTTTCAATTTAAGATCTCCATTTAAATTTTACTAAAATGTGCGCCAGCCGCTAAAATACAAATATTGCCATAATAAAATCATGTATTCATTCATACAATTCACAACGCCAACTACTTTACCAATTTCAATCGCAAACGGTGATAGGTGAATGGCAAGGAAGTTAGCAGGTTTCTTAATTCTTGTACAGGTGTAGCAATAAAGTTAGTACGTGCGCTTACAGCTTGCCCCACACCAACTTCGTTGCTTTGTCCCCAACGCAGTTGGCGGGGGTGCACGGCCAGCTTGCTTGGTGGGGATTTCTTAAAACTGCGTCCAGGATAGGTTTTTGTGCGGCTCTCGCTGTTGCCGATCCCCAAGTGGACTTAGGGATCGGTTCCCTCGCTATCGATTGATCAATATCACTCGATTCCTTCGGACCGCTCGGTCATAGTAAACAATTTTACCGTGTCCCTCCCCAAGTTCACTTGGGAGGTGGATTTCTTAATACTGTGTCTTTTCTCTTTCTTTTTGCGGCCACCTCCAAGCGCTTACGCGTTCCTTCACTTGGCGCACTGTCGTACGCCACCATGCCTTCGGCATGGTGGGGATTTCTTAAAACTGCGTCCAGGATAGGTTTTTGTGCGGCTCTCGCTGTTGCCGATCCCCAAGTGGACTTGGGGATCGGGTCCCTCGCTATCGATTGATCAATATCACTCGATTCCTTCGGACCGCTCGGTCATAGTAAACAATTTTACCGTGTCCCTCCCCAAGTTCACTTGGGGTGGATTTCTTAATACTGTGTCATGCTCGCTTGAATGACTCCCTCTGTTGCCATGCGCAGGAGCGCATGGTTCTGTCGCTATCGAGTGATCAATATCACTCGATTCCTCCGGACCGCTCTGTCATAGTAAACAATTTTACCGTGTCCCTCCCCAAGTTCACTTGGGGGGTGGATTTCTTAATACTGTGTCATGCTCGCTTGAATGACTCCCTCTGTTGCCATGCGCAGGAGCGCATGGTTCTGTCGCTATCGAGTGATCAATATCACTCGATTCCTCCGGACCGCTCTGTCATAGTAAACAATTTTATTTCTTAATGCTGTGTCTTGACACGGAAGAGCTTAAATCAAAATTAGATGTTTCAGTAAACAATTTTATTTCTTAATGCTGTGTCTAGATTAAAGGATGTGCCAATACTTATAGAGAGTTTCAGTAAACAATTTTATTTCTTAATGCTGTGTCAGAGAAGGGTCTCCATCGAGCACCGGGAAGACGTTTCAGTAAACAATTTTATTTCTTAATGCTGTGTCATTGTCTTCTGACCCAGCCAGTCCAGGGTCGGGTTTCAGTAAACAATTTTATTTCTTAATGCTGTGTCATACTGAGGGAGAGAAATGGTCCTTTATTGGAGTTTCAGTAAACAATTTTATTTCTTAATGCTGTGTCGCTGAAGTCGTACTAACAGATGGGACTATATAGTTTCAGTAAACAATTTTATTTCTTAATGCTGTGTCTTGTTTTTTCAAACCTTAAATTTAAAAAAATGGTTTCAGTAAACAATTTTATTTCTTAATGCTGTGTCAGAAGGGTATTACTTAATGATGAGTGAAGAACTGTTTCAGTAAACAATTTTATTTCTTAATGCTGTGTCTTACGGTGTGTTGGGTTCATCAAAATATGTGTGTTTCAGTAAACAATTTTATTTCTTAATGCTGTGTCGCAGGAAGTGGCGCCGAAGGCGTAAAGGAAGAGTTTCAGTAAACAATTTTATTTCTTAATGCTGTGTCCTATTCGAGGATGAGGGCCTTGCCTCGGAGTAGTTTCAGTAAACAATTTTATTTCTTAATGCTGTGTCGTGTTCGAAGGAACTGTATTGGCTCCGAAAGGGTTTCAGTAAACAATTTTATTTCTTAATGCTGTGTCCAACAGGAGTTTATCCAAAAAGTAACGGATTGGTTTCAGTAAACAATTTTATTTCTTAATGCTGTGTCTGGCTAGCGATTTTCAATCAAAGGCGTTTGTTGGTTTCAGTAAACAATTTTATTTCTTAATGCTGTGTCTTCCAAAAGGTATCAACTGCAGCCCCTATCTTGTTTCAGTAAACAATTTTATTTCTTAATGCTGTGTCTATTATATGAAAGCGATACACTCAAAGTATCAGTTTCAGTAAACAATTTTATTTCTTAATGCTGTGTCTGGAAACCCTGCCCGTATTCGAGGGGACCGTCGTTTCAGTAAACAATTTTATTTCTTAATGCTGTGTCTTCCTCCGATAGATTTTACTGGAGGAGTGAAAGTTTCAGTAAACAATTTTATTTCTTAATGCTGTGTCACAAACAATTTTTGGCAGCGTATGAAAGATCAGTTTCAGTAAACAATTTTATTTCTTAATGCTGTGTCCTTATTAATACAATGTTTGTTAAAAGCGTCCCGTTTCAGTAAACAATTTTATTTCTTAATGCTGTGTCCAAGAAATGGGTGAAAAATATCTTCCCTCTGTGTTTCAGTAAACAATTTTATTTCTTAATGCTGTGTCTTTTACAGGGGCGCAAACATTCAATGACGTAAGTTTCAGTAAACAATTTTATTTCTTAATGCTGTGTCCCAGACGACCGCCTTGCGTAGCTGCCTAGTAAGTTTCAGTAAACAATTTTATTTCTTAATGCTGTGTCAAATACACCCGCAGTCCTTGTCGGTAAAATATGTTTCAGTAAACAATTTTATTTCTTAATGCTGTGTCTGTATCAGTAGTTTATGAATTATGATAAAAGAGTTTCAGTAAACAATTTTATTTCTTAATGCTGTGTCTTAATCACTCCAAAAACCACGAAGAGGAACCAGTTTCAGTAAACAATTTTATTTCTTAATGCTGTGTCCGAAATGCAGCTTTAGTAAGTTTCCGCATTAAGTTTCAGTAAACAATTTTATTTCTTAATGCTGTGTCTGGAAATCCAGAGTCAATGACAGACAAATTGGGTTTCAGTAAACAATTTTATTTCTTAATGCTGTGTCCTATTGAGGCCCCGGCGGCTAAAAACGATCTGCGTTTCAGTAAACAATTTTATTTCTTAATGCTGTGTCTATTGAGTCTCCTGCTTCAACCAACGATCTCCGTTTCAGTAAACAATTTTATTTCTTAATGCTGTGTCAATAATCTGGAGGCATGTGAAAATATATTCAGGTTTCAGTAAACAATTTTATTTCTTAATGCTGTGTCTTGGTAATCATTACTTTACCCATAAATAAAATGTTTCAGTAAACAATTTTATTTCTTAATGCTGTGTCAAAAAGATATTCAGTATAATCCTTCGGCTGAAGTTTCAGTAAACAATTTTATTTCTTAATGCTGTGTCGCACTGATTTGGGCAATTCCTGCGGCAATGGCGTTTCAGTAAACAATTTTATTTCTTAATGCTGTGTCTGTCCATACATGGCGGTCACTAAAAAAGAAATGTTTCAGTAAACAATTTTATTTCTTAATGCTGTGTCGATGAAGGACTCGCAGGCGAGTACCTTCATTTGTTTCAGTAAACAATTTTATTTCTTAATGCTGTGTCGAAAAATACTCCGCAGGAGTGGAGTGTAGGAGGTTTCAGTAAACAATTTTATTTCTTAATGCTGTGTCCCACAAGTTGCTAATCCTGTTTCCTCGCAGATGTTTCAGTAAACAATTTTATTTCTTAATGCTGTGTCGACGGAGACCCCGTCATTACCGCCGCAGGCCAGTTTCAGTAAACAATTTTATTTCTTAATGCTGTGTCGCGTATGTAGAGCATTTCGCACCCATGCAAATGTTTCAGTAAACAATTTTATTTCTTAATGCTGTGTCGGTGTGAGTAAAACACTAAGAATTCCAAAAATGTTTCAGTAAACAATTTTATTTCTTAATGCTGTGTCGTAAAGGACAGGACGTACCGGTAAGGGGTTCCGTTTCAGTAAACAATTTTATTTCTTAATGCTGTGTCCCCTCTAGTACTGGCAAAACCTTGTTGCATGGTGTTTCAGTAAACAATTTTATTTCTTAATGCTGTGTCACGACGAAGACAAAAGATCCTATTCTGGTAGTGTTTCAGTAAACAATTTTATTTCTTAATGCTGTGTCGGTTTAGAGACCGTACCTGTCTTCGAAGGCACGTTTCAGTAAACAATTTTATTTCTTAATGCTGTGTCACTTACTAAAAGATACCGATATAGCCTTACATGTTTCAGTAAACAATTTTATTTCTTAATGCTGTGTCAAAAAGAAAAACAAACTGCAAGCTCCCCCAAGGTTTCAGTAAACAATTTTATTTCTTAATGCTGTGTCGAAAGATTCACTGGCATTATTTCAGAACAACTGTTTCAGTAAACAATTTTATTTCTTAATGCTGTGTCTGGAAGGAACAGAGAAGGGAAAACAACTATTTGTTTCAGTAAACAATTTTATTTCTTAATGCTGTGTCATACTTATAGCTAGAGAAGCACATCTTATCTTGTTTCAGTAAACAATTTTATTTCTTAATGCTGTGTCTTTCAAAATTTAATCCTTTGGATGTGCTTAAAGTTTCAGTAAACAATTTTATTTCTTAATGCTGTGTCATGCAAAACCTTTCAGCCGCTTTCTTTTCCCAGTTTCAGTAAACAATTTTATTTCTTAATGCTGTGTCATTTATGGATACTGCATTATCCACACGTTGGTGTTTCAGTAAACAATTTTATTTCTTAATGCTGTGTCCGGTAAAAAGCAGTGCTATTTTATTGTTAAGAGTTTCAGTAAACAATTTTATTTCTTAATGCTGTGTCAGGGGTGCCGAGTTCAACAGGGAAAACGTTGTGTTTCAGTAAACAATTTTATTTCTTAATGCTGTGTCCGCAGTTTTTAATCAACTGCCGGATGATGAGGCAAATATATAACTTTTTTTCGGAGCTCAGATCCAAAGTATCTTTGGTGGATTCAAAATGGCGTCCAGATCCGCCGGTTCTCCTAAAAAATGCATCTGTCTCAGATCTATGGGTTTGACCGTCATAATATTTAGTTTATCGCCAGGTCCTAGCTTGTCTTTGATTACCTGATCGATTTCATCCCTGCAATACCGCCATTGGCTGTCACTGTGCATACCGCAAAATACAGAATACTGTAATCGGACAAATCCCAGCGCTTCCAACTTGTTGTGCAGCTTGGTCCGGACCGGATTGCTCTCGATGTCGTAGAAAATCATCCTTGTCCTCATTCTTCTCCCCGGATGGTCCTCACCAATTTCTGGCTCAGGTGGTGAATGTGGTCTATTTTCTTAATGCGCTTTGCATTGAGCAGACTCCTCTGATCCATTTCTTTGAAAAACTGCCCGATCAAAATCTTGCGGTGGGCAAGACTCAGACTTAGATCTCCTTCTCTGATCTCTTGAGGGATTCTTTTTTGAATATACAACTGCATCAACATCTTGTCCACCCAGGGTCTGAAGGGCTCTATCTGGTCAAAGACCAGACTGGGCTTGTCATACTGGATGGCGTGAAGCAATCCCATGTAGGGATCCAAACCATACATCAGCAGGCTGGATTCGACCATACCATACAAAATCCCATACATGTAATTGAGACTCTGGTTGAACTGGTCTTTGGCACGTCTTTTTTCCCTACCTTCAAATTTGATATACTTGTTCATTCCAATCGATACACCGCTCCAATACCATTTTGAAGCTGCTCCTTCACATCCTCTGATGCTCTCCTGGTTTTTTGCTTCTGCTAACATTCTCCGAAGATGTTCCATTTTGATCATGATCCTTTGAAGCTCCCAGGCTGCCGAAGACACCCTGTCTGCCAACCAACGCAGATTTTGGATTTGATGCCGGCATTTGTGGTCCAGGAGCCCTGTGACCCACTTCAAACAATCAGGTCCATCGCAAAAATAAACTTGTTGCTTCCTCAATTGCGCAATGTTGGCGTACTTGGGACTCCAGACCCAGGCTTCTACCCTACCGGTATTGGAATACATCAGAACCGGCACCTGGTGATTGGCCGCCGCACAAAGCACCGCTGTGGTTACGGTAGCTGGTTTCAAAATATTGATGCTGCTGATTTTAAGGAAACTGGATTTCCTTTCGATTTCTCCGTACACGATTCTCAGCATCTCTTCTTCGATGTCCAGTTTTACGCCGTATTCTTCAATAAAAACATGCATACTTTCGTTTATTTAGAATCCATAAGGCAGGTCAAGCCAATGCACGCTTTCAAAATCTTCCAGCGCTTCTTTGGCCTGATCCATTTGGTCCCTGAGATAGTCGATCCGCTCATTGTCGGGCTCCACCAATTGGGCAAAACTGAGCTTGCCTCTTAATTCTTGCTCGAACAATTTGAGTTTTTTCATCGATGCTCCTGTGCGGTATCGGGCTTCAACTTCATAATATGTAATGTATCGCCCAATTTCAGTTTCCAGCTGCCGCAAATAGTTTTCTTCCAGACAGACTTCTCCCATTTTCAAAAAAAGTCCGGTGATTTCCTTTGGGTTGTTTTCTTTGGCCCACCGTATTTTTTTGGGATTGACTTCAAAACCACAGGTCTGTACGCAATGTAGAAAATGTTCGTAATCGATTCTGCTGATTGCTTGCTTACTGGAAAAACTCAAATCATCCGCATATCTGGTATAGCTGATCCCGGATTGGCTGCAATAAGCCATGAGTTGTTCGTCCAATGGTATGGCGGCGTAATTGGAAAGCACCGGCGAGGTGGGCGCACCCATCGGCAGTCTGGCTTTGTAGCACACAAGTCTGGCCAACAAGTCAATGAGTGCATCCTCGAATTGTGGAAAATGTCGTGAGAAAATCGCCACCACCTTGTCTTCCCGGATTTGATGAAAAAAATCCTTGAGATCGATGTTGAGCAAATGTTTGCATCCGAGATGCTTTTTGGCATTGGTCACAATGTTGCGATCCTCATCTTCCGATGCGGAGATGACAAAACCGTAAGCAGAGGCGGGACGAACCGAATAATAACAGGCTTGCAGATGTTCGTTGAGTTTTTGCAAGACAGATTTGAGTTTGGGTTCCGGATCCTCGATCTGTCTCCAGCCTCCTCCCGGTTTTGGAATCTGGTATTCCTTGTACCGGGGTTTGAAGGAGAGGAGTTGTAATTTGGCCTCCTCCCTACCGAGCCAATGGGCAAACTCAAAGACCGTCCGCAGTTTTTCAAACCTCTTTGCTTTGGATCGGATGGTACTGCGATTGGCCATGGTTTTATTCCAACATGTCAAACAACTTTATTTGCCTTTGGTGGCTTATCCTCCACCGGACGAAGGATCCCATAGCCAAGGGCTTTGAGATTGCCGATGGATATGCCGGCCGGCAAATCAGCATTGATACCAAGATGCAAATCCACCGATACGTAGGTCAGAGGATCTGGAGAATCTTTTGGATGGTATTTGGCCGTCTTAAATCCTTTTAAATCGATGGTTTTTGCGGTGATTTTAAAATGATCCTTTTGTTCGGGAAAAAACTCTTCCATAAAAAGGACCAGATTGTGTGTGGCCATACGCTCGATCAATTCCAGCTTGTCCACAAAAAATAATTTGGATTTGAACTCCTTGTACCGGTCTTCGTTAAATGGCAGGAAATGGGTCAGACTGTATTTCTTCAGGCTGATCTGGTTCCATATTTTGGGAGGGTCCATTTTTTGTTCGATCAAATCCAAAAGATGCAAATTCACACGACCTCTGCCCCAAGGGATCTCAAATGCAGGTTTTTTCTTCAAAAATTTTACAATTTCATCTGCTCCTTTTCCAATGCCCCATAAGCAGGCGCAGGTATGTCCCATGTGATATTCAGTCCGAAACTGAATCTGGGGATAGCGACGCAGGTTTTTTCCCTGTATTTTGCTGTTGCGCACATTGACGGATTGCTCAAAATCATGGTCTTCTTGTTCTACGATGTGATTGTGCCATACATCGTTTTTGGGATTCTGCAAATGCAAAATCTCCTTTTTGAAGAAAGGAATCTCATGGGGCCGGAGGACGAGATTAAAAATGGCTTGAATGGTTTTGATTTGCTGACTCATGATATAGTATGGGATAAAAGGGGCTCAAAAATGTATTTTTCCAACTGCTCTACCAATTCAGTGGCGTAGAGGGAGTTCATCCCGGAGACCTTCATGACGTGCAGGGATTTGTTGGGATCTGCTTCCTGACAAACCAAGAAGCTTTGTGCAGGATCAAGGCCTAAAAATTCACGCTGGCTGGCAAATTTCTGGTAGTAAGAAGCAATATTTCCGGATTTGCACTCAAACCAGAAAAACTTTTGGTTGACCATCAGCAGCAAATCAATTTCTGTATTTTTACCATCCGGTCTCATCACCCCGGTTTGGCTCAAAAAGTCAAAGTTTTGGATGTGCTGCAAATGTTTGCGCAACAATTCTGCGACCTTGCTTCTAAGCAAAACTTCAAGCCAATAACCCATGATAAATTGGGTGGCCTTGTGGATCTCGGCAATCTCAACGACAACCTCATCCCTGTTGAAATGATATCGATCGATGAGCTCCAATTGGCTTAACTTCTTGCACCACTCCCCAATGTATCTCAACGAACTCTTCTGCATCTTAAACCTAAAATCTTTGCGTCTGTTTTGTGCCAATTTTAAGGTTTCGTAAAATGGCTTTAGTTCGGAATAATGCAAGGCCAAATAATCGCTCACCTGATGCAGATAAGCATCTACTTTAAGAGAATCGGATCCTCCTGCAATCGTAAATTTTTTAGAATTCATCCATTGGGTAATGGCTCCCTTCTTAAATTTCATTCGGGCCATCTCCCTAAATCCAACCAATTCGTCTGAGGGCGGAGGCGTTTTGGCCATGCGCTTCATCACCAAAGCCAACTCCTTGATGTACTGATCTCTTTCTTCGAGGTTTTGTGAGGAGATCAGTGTGATAAAATCGATCAATGCATTGGCCAATTCACGGAAAGCTTCAGGTACTTTCTGTTCTTTTTGATCTCGTTGCTTTTTTTCTGTCATTGCCTGCGCATAATTGCACAAAGTTTACAATCCGTTGAGGGTGGCTGCATAGTGTTCATCCTGGAGTAATGCTCTGCAAGTTTTGAAATATTCCATCCAAAATTTTTTGACTTTAAAAAATCGATCAGTATTGGCGCTGTTGGCTCCGGCAACATAAACATTTACATTGTCTAAGCTGGGAATGCCTTGTGGTTTTTTGGATTCTATATCTATGATTTTTTGAATTCGATCATCGGTAAAATCTTCTTGGGTAAATTTATAGGCTTTGGAGTACTCCTCCATGTCGCTCAACAAGATTAATGTCTTTGTGGAATTTTTCTGAATTTTAAAAACGCTCGCAGCCACCTGCAGTGCGCTGAGGATTTCTGTGGCGGGACTGACCCTTTGGCTCAACAAAATGGTGTCCTGGACCATTCTCGTGATTCTGCTTTTTGATTCCTCAAGGGATTTTTTAAATTTCTTTCTGGCCTTCTTTATTCGATCTTTGTTGGTGGTGCCGGATTCAAAATTCGGAAGTTGCGTATTGACCAAAAAATTCAATTCATTGGCGGATGTTTCGGTGATAAAGGCTACCGCCAATTCATCGCCTTCTCCCATTTTCTGCATGATGGTCACAAAATTTTCTGCATATTGTTTCCTCATGGCTGGATTGTTGCGCACTCCGGACATGTCTATGAGTACACACCAGCCTTTGGGTTCTCTGATAACCGCCTTGTCTGAGTGGCAGGATGCAAAGAATAAAATGCACATTAAAAAAACAAGAATCAATAAATGGTTGGATTTTTTCATTATTTGGCTATCAACTTATATTTTAATGTGTTCAATTTTGGTTAAAACCAGTTTTGGAAAATGGATTGAGGCCCATGATATTTGGATCACAAGACCAGTCCAAAGACGCCGCCATCAACAATTCCGGTACTTTCAATTCTGGTATAGGCTCTTTAAAACAAGGAGGCGTAATGCCATTTTTTCTTACCCCAATATTGGCATCGTGGTAGATGGAGATATACAGTCTGGCTTTTTTAATCAGATCAAAGGCCATCGCCTGGTGGATGTCAAATTCTTCTTTGCGCAGGTGTTTGGCTTTTTCATAAGCAATGCGTGCTTTTTGATACATTCTCGATGCCTGTTGATGATCGCGGGATTCGTGATCAAAGCGCTTGCGGGCTCTGTTCATTCGGATACGCAAGGTGCGGTAGGTTTCCGGATCTGCATGAGAGGCCATATAAGAGACCACCGCTCCAACTAAAAAGATGAGAAGGTTGATGACGATAAATACCATGCTGGCGGCCCATGGAGAAATAGGGGGTGCTTCTTCATCCTCGGTCCAGGCTCCTTCAAACAAGGCTGCTCTAAGCAAACTGATACCCATCAATACAAGGACAGGTACCAACAACATCACCAGGGCCATCCATTTCTCCAGGATGTTTTTATCGGCTTTCTTCAACAACATACCGAGATACATCGCAGACATGGGAAGGGTGGCACTAATCACCAAAGCCATAATATGGGTCTCAAGGTCTTCTGCACCGACCATATTAAAAATTATATAGTTGAAAAAATATTCTCCAACCATCAAAAAGGCGATCCACATCCATTCTGTACGATGGCTGATGGGTGGCTGTCTTTGGGCTTCAAACTCGTCTTCGGCCTGATCAAATTCCTTTTTGGCGAACTCGAGATCTTTGGTCTCTGAAGTCAATGCTTCAGTTGCCATTTGCAATTCCACCAAACTTTTGCAATACTGGTTTTTAAGGACCTTGTCTTCTTCACTCCAGGATATTGCAATATCGGCCAGATCGTCTTCTGCAGCGCGATACAGCTCCAGATCAAAAGACGCCTGCTCTTGTTGATCATCCAATGGCTGCACCGGCATTTCCTTCTTAAAAGGCCAAAAGGCATATTGCCAGCCACGGCCATCTCGCCGTCCTATGCATTCTACCTTGCGTGCTGAGTATCGGAATTTTTGTTTTGGCATGGTTTTTTTGTCTTATAAGATGTAGCTGATAATAATTTTAAAAAGTAATTTATTTTTATTGGCACTTTAAATATAATATTGGGTCTCAATGCGAATGCAATTTTACGCTAATTCTATTTTAGTTGTTCTTCATTCATTATTTTATTATTTGCTTGGTCTAATGTTAATGCCTTGGAAGGATGTGGTTTGTCATAACCGGTTTTATTTGCTGGGCTATCATCCCGATTATCAATCCAAAACTTATATTCATCTAAAATCCGAGTATCCATCAGTTTTTCCTGATTAGGGTCTGGAAAATTTTTCAGGTACAAAGTAACTTCGTATAATATATAGCTTTCAGAATTATATATTTTTACCAACGGGTTCAATTGTGTAATGTATGGAAAAAATTCTAAAAAACGAGCTCCAGACATTTGACTTCCTATTTGTTGTGCCCAAGCCCTAATATCACCTGCTGCAGAAAGATATGCTTCATGACAAGTAAGTATGTATTTGTCACCTAATTTAAAATGAACAGTTAATCTTTTCGGCAGATTTTCTCTCCAATTTTGTCTTAGCCTTGAAATCCACAAAAAGAAAGCAAGAAGAAAAGTTGTTAACCCAACGATTGGATCTATCCATTTTCCCCACCAACTATCCATTACGTTTATATAAAATGGTGTATTGCCATTTGTACATGAAGTCCAAATTATAAGAATTGCAACAACTAAAAAACCGATCAATATATCCGTTTTTTGGTTTTTCCAACTATACTTGAGTATTTGTCTAATTTCTTTCATTATTTGGATTTAAGTTTGGATAGGTTCTAAAACGGCAAAATTTAAATACTGAAATTTTGCTTCCATCAGGCTTGTCCTCGACAATTCTTTTGGTTGTTGATGAAATACAATTGAAACCCTGCCTTTGAGCCAAAGCAACGAACGCCATTGTAAAAGTCATTTCCCCGGCAATATGGATTGCATCTAACCATCTTGGAGATCCAAGATGTAATTTTATATTTTCGAATAATTCAAAAGCCATTGCTTCCACTTCAAAAGTTTCTGCTTCTGGTGGAACATGTGGAAATGGGATATCTTCAATAAGCTGATAACTTTTCTCTGCGGCATCTAATTGTTCTGATGACCATTTTGAAGAAGGGTGATTGGAAAGGTTGATTAACATTGCTTCAAATGCTTTTAAATTCCATTTAAATTAATATTCTCATGATTTCAAAAGTGGGCCCCAATATTCATAAGTCCCAGCTCTGTTCCTATGGTACAGCAACACCGGTATCCAATTATCAAAAACTGCACCAGCCAAAGTTCCTGCCATAACCGGTCCAGCTATAAATAATCTCAGCTCTGTTGCTTCTGATAACGGTCCACGCCTACATTCTCTTAGTTTAGTTAAATAATTTTTTATATCTTCTTTAGAACGCAAACCATCCATTTTTATCTCTTCTATTTTTGAAACAGCAAGTCCTGCACCTTTAAAATATCGCTGAACATCTCCTTTGGCACTTTCCTGAATCTCTAATAATGATATAACCAATGCAAAGGGAACTTCTGATCTTATATTTTTGTATTCATCATAATACTTGTCCCAATCATTCGGTGGTGGTGTGGTTGCTGCCAATTGGGCAATTTTAATGTTTTGACGCTGCAGTTTGAACCAAATGGCAATAGAAATAATCACAGTAATAATGCCAATTATTATACTTGCCTTATCTAATATGTCCCAAACAATCTCTGCGTTCATATATTGAAATTATGGTTTCTTATAAATATCCTTTTGAACGACTTCATTGGGATTAGGTAGGATGGGACGGTTTTTGTATTCGTTTTTCGGCTTCTTCTCATCATCTTCAACTCTGAAATAGGGAGAGTCTTTTGATGGTTTAAATTGAATCTCCATATATCGTGAGATATTAAGCCATTGAAAATTATCCAATTTTTCAATTCCTGTAAAATGACCATTATGATCATATGAAAAACTTAATATTTTTTGGAAATGGGAAAGCCTTTCAATATTCCACAAATTCATTACACCCTCACTTTCTTTGAAAGACATTTGAAGAACACTACAAACCAATTTTGCAAATTTGTTCTTGAAATAATCAGATGAAAGTTTGTTCGTATCTAGCCCTATATGCCAGGCACTTCCATCAAAGAGTTTTCCATATCTTTTTTGTCTGTCAATAATGATGAAATTGCTAATTTCAATTTCTACTGACCCAAGCCCTAATGGCTTACCCATACCCATTTTGTGACAACAGTCCTTTGGCAGTTCAATTGCACAAAGGAGAGCACCCAATTCTTCAGCGGTTAAATTCTCAAATCTCAAGCGAGAACAAAATGACGCTCCTGCTTTAAGCGGTTTGATTTCTTTCGAATGACTATTAGTTTGTGGCCCATTCTCAATCCAGGAATGCTTATCAAGCTTATTTGATGATGTTTTTCGGTGCCAATATCCCTTGTAACCTCTGATGACTGTTTCGCCTCTATCTTTCCAAGTCCTTTGGTTCGTCTCTGATACATTCAGGTCTTTTTGTTCTAAATAGAGTTGGTAAGATGTTGGTTTTGGAGACGATAAAATTTTTGGCAGTTGAGGAATTGACACTTCAAATTGTTCAGGCTCGTTAATTTGTTGAAGAAGCCCATCCTCAAAAAATACGCGTGTAGAATAATCTGTACTGCCAAAAATTGCCTTTGTAAAATCCTCTGTTGTCCCAGAGGAATTTTGAACAATGAAATCTCCTATTTTGTGTTCGTATGGAATTCTGTGAAACTTGGAATTTCCAAATGAAATCACATCGCCATCGGGTGCTCTAAAAAAGACAGGAATTCCTTGAATTGGCACTTGATTCTTTTCAGGGCCAATATGAATATTATCTTTAGTTCCATCTACTATAAATCCTTTTTCAAGAGATTTAAGTATGTGTATTGACTTTTCATCGCGGTTTACATCTCCATTATAACCGTCAATAACATCCCTCGGAACTTCAAAACCATCGCCACTTTTGAAATTTGTTTGAAATTTCCAAACTCTGCATATACCTTGAAATTTTCCAACTGAATACACAACTGAATCATTGTTAAACTTATAGTTGTAGGGAGTCTTTGATAAATTATTCTCTATGTGTTGGACTTGAGTTGGTTTCGTTGTGATTTCGAAAATCTTAAAATTTTTTCCAACTCTTCTGATAAACCCCCATTTAATGTCATTCGGGTTATCATTTATTATGTTGAATCGCTTGTAAAAATGCTTGTTGTCATAAAACTCTATCTTACTAAATGACAATATTTCAACCATATTCCGTATTAATCCTCGAAATGTACTGCCGGGAATTATTGGTTTCCCGTTTATCACCCTAAAAAAATCGGTCTGCTCCTTCTCTTGTCTGATAAAAAAAGGCGTTACTGTTTTAATTTGCACATCAACATATCCCGAATACCGCTTATTATCTTCTCTGTTTAGTTTTGCATCTTCAGAATAGAATCTATCATGGTTGGGCTGTGGCTGTCCAGATATGACAGTTTCATTCAACGGAACAAAATTGTATGGAGCCCGCGCAGGTTCTCTGTTATTTTGATTCATTTGACCTTGATTTTGAATTTTTGTTGGCAAAGCTTGTTCGATAAAAGGAATGCCATCTTTCATTTTACTCTCATCATAATTCACCTCTAATTTTTCAGATGCCTTAATATCAGCCTTGAAGTAACCTCTGGGCAATTTAATTTCTTTCCCATCCTCCAATATAAGGTACTTAAGTTTATCATTTGGATTAAAATATATCTTGCCCTTTTTCATAAGTTATAAATTTTTATATTCAACAAATCTACTGTCCACAAATCCTGCTTGGCCGATTTCATTGTATTCAATGTAATTACGAGTTGTTATATACCATTTTTCTCCTTCTTTTGAGATAGGTAATTGACGAACGATCACACCACGGAGCAACATATTTGTGTCTACATATAATTTTTCTCCTTTAGAACCATCAATATCTGTTCTCAAACGCCCCATCAACCCACTAACATTCCGCCAAAAATGATATTCTTTACTTTCGTTGAATGCGCGTATACGTTCAATGTGTTTAGCATTGGTTTCCGGTGTCTTTTGCCAAGAGATTTTCCCGTTAGTAATACTTCCTACAAATACGCCATGATATTGCCATAGCAGGAGATGACCGTTTTTCAAATCAGATGCGAGTGTATCCAAGCCGCTCCACGTTATTGGCTCGTGGGAAGTATTTATTTCCTTGGCTTGATATGCTGTTGTTTTATCGCTCATACAATTACGGGTTTAAATGTTAATGCTTCGTTGAAATCCTTTATTAATTCATCTTTATGTCCAGTGATAGAAATTCCATTGTCCTTTATATCAATGGTTGCGGTTTTCCCATCCCATTCCACACTGGCTTTTTGTCCTTGCAAAATTCCTCTTCCAACGTTTTTTTCTCCACCTACAGCAAGATCTTCGGTCCATAGATCTTTCAGTAAGTGCAGCAGCAAAGCCGCTTCCCAATTTTTGTAATTACGTATGGTAAAAATCAATTCAAATGGGACATCGCCATTTCTCCAAACCGGCTCGGAATTGAAAAGTGCGCCACTCATTACTCCACCAGTGAAACGGTCTATGCGGATACGGTTTTGCATCATCGCAGTAACCCCTTTAAGCTCGCTTTCATCAATGCAAAGACGGCTTTTTTGGGCTTTGTATCTTTTGCCTTTGTCGTCCACCCAGCCCATGAAGTCATTGAGAGAGTCAATAGGGAACCCTAATGTATTGAAGATTTTTATAGCCCTGTGCCGCAAAGCACCTTTTATAGATTTGGCGGTGATTATATGCTTGCCATTGCTCATCAAATGTGACTTATCAGGTTTAGAAGCATCTTCATTATACGAGCCTATGATGAGGGCGCTTTTAAGTTTGAATTGGGCTTTCAGCTGGAAGGTGTTTGTGTCCTCGATTTTGAATTTCTCGATAATTGCTGCTTCATCCCACTTTCTTGTTCTGATAAAATCAAACCACTTTTTAGCTTCTTTTTCGTTACCGTTTTCACCAAAGTTAAATGTGGCAGTTTTCCAGTCTTTAACCTCCAGCTTCCCAAAGCCAAAGCCAGTGAGTGCCCCTATCCGGAAATCTTCATGTTTAATGGCGTCTTCCAAAGTGGCGGTCATTTTTTTGAAATACTCTGCATTCATACCGTTGCGGATGGTTACTTCTCCATAGAGAGTAAATGTTGCACCCGGCTCTACCATCTGATAATCGTATTTACCCTTTGGCTCAGTAGTACCGGTGGCATAGTCAATCCTCACCCCGTCACGGATGTTGAGTTTTGGATTGTTAACGCAGATTAAATTTTCTAAATTTAAATGGCTATGAAAAGTGATTTTATCACCATTCTTAATTTCACTACCCCAGTATTGATTGAAAGAATTTTGATCGGCAGTACCCAATTTAAAAGTTTCACAAAAACTTCGCAAGACGCCTCCAAGGGATGAAGCAGGGATGTAGGGTTTGCCATGTAACAACATTACTTCAGCATCAGACACTTCTCCTTCTCCTTTACCAATAAGCATGGGAGATTTGTTTGATAGCACTGCGCTGAAAACGATTTTTCCTATAATCCGGTCATTGTGCCTATTGTATTTTTCACTGCTCATTATCTGTTCATTTTTCTGAAGGTTTGGAAAAAGGTGATCCAATAAAGTTTGCTCTCTTCAAAACTCAATTCGGTGTTCTCTACCTTTATTTTGAACATACAGATGTCATCGAGTAATTCGGCTGAGTTGAGAGATATCTCAGCCGGCTTTCCTTTGATGTCATTAAACCATTTCGTAATGGCTTCTATGTTTTCGGCATTCTTAACCATCATCTCCATTCTACCGATGAGGTGGTTTTTGATCTGATGATGTTCATGGTGTGCAGTAGCATCTTTAATAGCTTTGGTTTTTACTTTAATAAGCTGGTTTTCTGCATCGTAAGCAGCTTTTATTTCTGCCAATATTTCACTTTTTGTTACATCGCTTGTATTTGTAGATGATGGTTTGTAATCGGTGATTTCAAATTGTTTACTTTCTTGCGCGCTGAAGTTCTCCCATTTCACTTTTCCAAATCCCTGTAGATTCCATTCGCCAATTTGGATAGGTGCGTTTATTTGATTTGTTAGACCTGATATTTCCACCACAAAGACACTCCCTTCTTTATAAGCCGAATATTTACCCGACTTAGATTGCCAAACACTGTTGTATTGCTCTATTGTGGTGAAAGCTACAGCAGAGTCCTTAATAGATATTTTTGCATCAGGCAACTTTGCACATAGCGCAGCTTCCAATGTTTTTTTGGTAGGAGATGGAAAGCCAAGCTCATTTAACAAAACCAGAGGTGACTGCAGACTGAGGAGATAGGTTTCGTTAGTGAGTTTTGAGACAAGAGTGGGGTGCTGTTTCGTTTCGTCAGAATAAATTTCCAATTTCACCTCTCCATATTGGGCGGATTTACTTTTCCCTATTTTTAATGTTGAAGTCTCTACTATCAAATCATATATCTGGTTCAACAATTTGCTATCCGATGAAGTGATTGCACCTTCAAAAACCTGATCTTCATTCAGGGCTTCATAATAAAAAATGCCACCACCACCTTCTACTCCGGTAGTGCTGCCTTGCTCTACGTTGCGTCCGGCTTTGCGCATTTGGCGGCTGTTGTGAAAGAAAAATGAAGTGGAAGGTGAGCATTTCTCTAAATTTTGTCTTGCTGTTTCTGCTTCCATAATTCCCCGCCCACCAATAGGTTTGGTAATGTATTTTCCATAATCGCTGTTTTCTTTCCAATGAAAAACATTTACTGGACTTTTATCTTTATGAGAGTATCCTTTAAACTCATGAATATGTAATGGAATTGCTTGGGAATTGTTAAAATGGAGGTTGCCATAAAGAACATCTCCAGATAGGAAGAGATTGAAGAAATTGGGATCTTTATGTGGTTCCGTTCCAGCTAGCAGTTTTTTCTGAATGTAAGTATTCGCCAATAAGCCCCTCATCCTATTGCCGCTGATATACCGTTCTGTTGATACCGTGTTTTGCTCACCCAATTGCATAGCGAGCACCACGGAGGATTGGGTTGTAAGGCGGATGAATAAGGAATTTCTGCCGGTATCAAAAGTTAAATTAGCTCCGGTCTTGTCATCGCTACTTTCAATTTTGGGTTCGGCTTTTGTTCCAATATTTACTTTAATTTTTCCAAATCCACGATTTCGTCTGGTGCCAGCATAGCGCAAGTTAGTGAGTGCGTATTCAAGCCATGTATGCTCATCTTTGCTTAGACCTTTATTAAACTCAAGGGTGCCGAAGAAACTGATGCGGGGATTCAGCACCCTGTAATTACGCAGGCTTCGATCTTTTGCTGTGCCTGAATGTTGGTCTATGGCTGTTTGTTGAATTTCTGTAGTAAAATACTTCTTGATGTTGGATGGCTGATAGGCATGTTCACTGGCTTTTGCTTTTGTTTGTTCTTTTAAATTTTTCCAGCCATCCAAATAAAAATTCGGCACTTGAATGCTGCCATCACCTTCATCGCGGTCTTCTTTACCGAAAATAGATTGGATAACACCACCAACATTATCGTGCCCCAACATTTCCAGCACTTCTTCCATGCTCTCCTTGAGCAAACCTTTCAACCTTCGCCCAGGGAAATAAGGAAATCCAGTAGAATGAAAAACCACATCTGCATCTATAAGCGCATCACCCTCGCCAGAACTTGTGAGAAGATAACTTTCAGTCGTAATTTTTAAATGGATCTTAGTCATAATAATTCTTTTGGATAAAAGTCCAATAATTCTATAATGTCGTAATAGGGTGTTTTTTTATTGTCCCAAAGTTTTTCATGCACATTGGATCCATCATATTTAGGGAGGTTTCTTCCACGAGATTTAGACTCCATTACAAAATAATCTATCGAAGCTGTGTCCTTATGCAACACATCCCGCAATAACATCAGTTTACTTCTAGGCCAGGCTGCATCACCTGAGGTGATTTTTTTCAAATTAACTTTTAGCAATTGTAAGCTTTTTAGGTTTTGATCAATCCTATAAGGTCCAAAGTAGAGATTTCCATTTGTTGTTTTAAACATTTTAGTTTGAACTTCATCAATTGTTCCAGAAAAACCCCCTGAGGAAATTAGGAAACTAAGCCAGCTTGATTTTTCACTTCTTGACGAATTTTTAGCCTGGTTAGTAAGCTCTTCACAGAGCTTATAAGCTCGATAGAAAGGATATTTGGTGTGCACAATAGCCACGCCGGCACAAGCTGCAATGGTTTCACCGCCAACGGGAATGCTTGTTATAAATTCAATCAGTTTTTCAGAAAGATGCACACCCAACCGACCTTCGCAAACAAAAGTAATGTCGTCACCACCTACAATGATTGGGCGGATAGGCAAGATTTTTCTCCCAGCCCAGGTTTGTTCTGTTTTATCGGCATTTTCTCCGGGCTTAAATTCTTTTAGTTCGAAGCCATTGTCTTTGGTTAGTGTTTTCTTTTCAAATAAGTCAACCACATAGCTGATGAGCTTTTTCATCGATTCGTCAGCCAAATTGGAAACTTCACAAGAAAGTTGTCGAAATATGGACAAATCTTCACATTCCATAAAACGCTGACCCATCCCATTCCCATCCACATGCACTACTGCAATGTAGCCCTTATCTTCCAGTTGGGCCAATTGATCCAATTCATCTGTGAAGATGTAATCGTCGTTTAGTTGTTCCTTGTAGGTTTTAGCTAAACTTTCCTGTGCCTTGAGACAAGCATTAAATTTGGCAGCAGACATTACAGAGATGCCTTTTTGCACTTTGTAGTCGGTTTCCCTAGCTTCGTTACTTAGTGGACAGTCATCTACTATTCCATGTTTAAAAGGCATCACATTCACCGAATGTAAACTGCGATTTACAATGATTGATTGCTGCAATTTTTTTCTACTTTCCTGAAACTTATCTGGGACAAACTCATTGGTGATACCGAAAGCTGTTTTAATTCCAGGATATTGTAATAAAACTTTAAGAGAAAATTTCCTAATGAAATTCTTAGCATCATCTAGGTTGTAAAATAGCAGTAAAGCATTTCCTCCACCGATGTAGCCAATTCCTGATTCAAATCCATCTGGCAAAATTTCATCCATATTTTCCTTCCAATGGTCCATAGGTAAATTGCTTGGAAGGCAAGTTTTCAAAACATCTCCGTAAATTTTATGCTCGATGATATAGGATGCCCCAATATTCTCTTTCAACTTATTACTACCAAATATATAAGGCTGAATTGAAACTGTATCAATTAGAACTGCAATAAGTTTGTCAGAATTACTTTCTTTCATAAAATTTTGTTTATGGTCTCATATTAAAATATGTCGAATATTTATTATCAAGTGCTCATCCAACCAGGGAAAAACCTGCGCTCTGTCATAATCTGTTAACTCTACATTGAATTCTTCTCCGCTCTCTGACACCAGGGCCAAAGATATGAGTGTCGTGCGCTGATGCAGACCTGTAAATTCATTGTCTAAAAACAAGAGACTCGCTTTCATTTTTTTGGGGTTATGAACAAATCGTGGTTTAAAATTAGGTTTTTTGGTCGATTTTACATCTATTCGATTGAAATATTTGTTTTTGTAATATATAAATATTTGTATCTGTTAAAAATGTTCATAAGGAATGGAGTCGTTGTGAAAATTAATTCTCAAAAGCCAACACGATCATTAACCTGCAGCCAAAAAATTTAGTTCCATTTTATAAAAATTACTATAAATAAAGATAATTTTTATCAAATTTATTTCACTTTGATTTTTCCTCAATGGATTGTATCCTTCTCAAACCTGTCAACGGAATTCATGGAATCGCAGGTCACAACTCAACACTTAAAACTTAACACTAAAAACTGATTCCAAAAATTTATCCTATTTTTACCCACAAATCACAGGAAATGGAACAGAGACCTTGGCTAAAACACTATCCTGCTGGGATCCCAGCCAACATCGATGCAGAAGCTTATTGCTCACTCATAGAATTTGCAGAAGAGTGTTTTAAAAAGTATAAGAAACTCACCGCCTTTACCCTGATGGGTAAGTCCATCACATACCACGATTTAGACCAGAGGTCCCTGCATTTTGCGGCTTATCTGCATTCCCGCGGCCTAAAACCCGGAGACAAAATTGCCCTGATGATGCCCAACCTTCTTCAGTATCCGGTGGCCATCTTTGGAGCGCTCAGGGCGGGTTTGGTGATCGTCAACACCAATCCGCTTTATACCCCTTATGAGATGGAATATCAATTTAATGATTCAGGTGCCAAAGCGATTGTGATTGCTGAAAATTTTGCGGCCAATCTGGAGAAAATATTGGCAAAAACCCAGATTAAGATCGTCATCACCACCACCATTGGAGAATTTTTGGGGGGAATCAAAGGCTGGGTCGTGGATTTTATGGTGAAAAACATCAAAAAAATGGTGCCGAAATTCAGCATACCCAATACGGTCAGTTTTGGGCACGCCATACAGGAGGGTGCGAGGTTTTCTATCAATGAATTTACACCTGCTTTGGACGATGTGATCCTTTTGCAGTACACAGGTGGCACGACCGGTGTCAGCAAGGGCACCATGCTCACCAACCGCAACATGGTGGCCAATCTTCAGCAAATCCGCGCCATTCTGGGTCCTTATTTGAAAGAAGCTCAGGAGACCACACTTTCTCCTTTGCCAATGTATCATATTTTCGCTTTTGCTGTTAATGTTCTGGCCATGATGGCGATTGGAGCGAATACGGTTTTGATTGTCAATGCCCGCGACATTGGTTCTGTGTCAAAGGCCTTCAAAGACCACAAAATTAGTCTAATGACGGGTGTCAACACCCTTTACAATGCCCTGCTAAACTTTCCGGGATTTGACAAACACGATTTTAGTTCGCTGAGGGTAAGCGTGGGCGGTGCCATGGCCATTCAATCTTCTGTGGCGGATCGCTGGAAACAAGTCACCGGTTGTTCCCTTTGTGAAGGTTTTGGCATGACTGAGACCTCACCGGTCGTATGTCTTAATCCCCTGGACGGATCTGGCAAAATGGGTACAATTGGAATTCCAGTGCCTAGTACGGATGTTCGCATCTTTTCAGAAGATGGTCATGTTTGTGGTCCCAATGAGTCCGGAGAAATACAGGTGAAGGGCCCACAGGTCATGAAAGGTTATTACAACAAACCGGATGAAACTGAGATGACAATCAAAGATGGATGGCTTTGCACCGGTGATATCGGTATGATGGACGAAGATGGATACTTCAAAATTGTAGATCGCAAGAAAGACATGATTCTGGTTTCTGGATTTAATGTCTATCCCAATGAAATAGAAGATGTCATCATGCGTCATCCCAAGGTCCTTGAAGTGGCAGCGGTCGGCAAACCAGACGAAAAATGCGGAGAAATGGTCAAAGTCTTTATTGTTAAGAAAGACCAGAGCCTCAGCTCCTCAGAAATCATCGACTATACCAAAGAATATTTGACGAATTACAAGATCCCCAAGGAGGTTGAATTTAGGGATTCACTTCCCAAAACCAATGTGGGTAAGATTTTAAGAAGGGAGCTCAGAAATGCGTAGGTAATTTAGTTGATCGAATCCTATATTTTCAAACATTGGGTTCAAACCAATTTAGCTATTTGGCATTAATACTCTCTATGAATTCAATGATCAAAAAAGAAATATATTTTTTTAAGTGCTTTTGTATTTTTCTATCGACCCTATTCATATTTTCAAAAAATGTATCCGCATCTTCTTTCACCTCTCCCAACAAAGTCCTCGAAGTAAAATTTTATTTGGATGAAGAAGGGCATCCATATTATGATTTTAAAGCAGAAGGCTTTGAAATTATCAAAAAAGCAAAGCTCGGATTTAAATTGTACCGTCGGGCCAGCTTGGATTCCGGATTTTTAATTGACACCGTCTTTTACGATGAAGTCAATCAAAATTGGGCTCCTGTCTGGGGCGAAGAACGCAATATCAAAGATCATTACAAATCCATGACAGTGGTCTTGCGTAAAAATAATTCAGGATTGAATCGATTATTGCATATCGAATTCAGATTATACAACGAAGGCCTTGGATTCAGATATCTTTTTCCCAAAAATGGCAACCACGGTTTTTTTATCGTCACCGATGAGCTTACGGAATTTAATTTCGAAGAAGACCTCGAGTGTTGGTGGATACCCGGAGATTATGATTCCAATGAATACCCTTATACACAATCAAAATTAAGTCAGATCAACGCTCTATCCATCGGAGATCAAACAAAATTGGATTTTAGACATTTGATCAACGATAGTTTGATTCAAACACCCACATTGATGCGCAACAGTCATGGTGCATTTATGGCCTTGCATGAAGCGGCTTTGCGACATTATCCTGCCATGCATTTGCAAATCGATCGAGTTAAGTCAAAAATTCATTCCCGGCTTGTGCCAAACTCACTCGGACATTGCGCTTATTTGCAGGATGGCGATAAAACACCCTGGAGGGTAATATTGTATGCAAGACAAGCCAAAGAACTTTTAACCAATCGGGTCATATTGAATCTCAATGAACCCTCGATCATTCCAAATTCTGATTTTATCAAACCCGGAAAATACATTGGTGTCTGGTGGGAAATGCACATCGGTAAAAGCAGTTGGAATTATTGGAATTCTACTGATTTCACTCCAATACCAAACCATGGCGCCAATACAAAAAATGTCTTAAGGCACATTGACTTTGCCGCAAAACATGGATTTCCCTATGTGTTGGTGGAAGGATGGAACAGAGGATGGGAAGAATGGTACGGTGTCTGGAAAGAATCCATTTTTAGTTTTACAGAACCTTATCCCGACTTGGATTTAAAACTCCTCAGCGATTATGCCAAATCGAAAAATGTCCAACTCATCATGCATCATGAAACTTCCGGAGCAGTGACTGACTATGAAAGAAAATTGGATTCTGCGATTGCTTTGATGAAACTATTTGGATATCCGGGAATCAAGGGAGGTTATGTTGGTAAAATTATTCCTCGGGGAGAACACCATGATGGCCAATGGATGGTAGAACACTACGAAAGATTGGCCCAAAAAATGGCACAAAATAAACTAACTCTCGATCTCCACGAATCTGTCAGACCAACAGGCCTTCACAGAACCTATCCCAATTGGTGGACCAACGAAGCTGCAAGGGGAAATGAATTTAATGCCTGGAGCAAGGGTAATCCTCCTGAACACGAAACCATCCTTCCATTTACGAGATTGTTGGGCGGACCAATGGATTATACACCGGGTATATTCCAGATTAAAATGAATGTGTATGATTCAGCAAGAAAAGAGCAGGTCCACACCACCATTGCCAAACAATTGGCCTTGTACATAACCATGTACAGTCCCCTGCAAATGGCCGCAGACCTCATCGAAAATTATGAAAAACAAACCGATCTCTTCCAATTTATCAAGGATGTTCCCACGGATTGGGATAGCACCGTAGTCCTGGATGCTTTTCCTGGTGACTTTATCTATATGGCAAGAAAAACCAAAGGATCTGAGCACTGGTTTTTTGGCGCTATCACAGACGAAAATGAGAAAATTTTAGAGTTTGAACCCTCCTTTCTGATTCCGGATTCAAAATACAACATCACCATTTACAGGGATGGTGATGATGCTCACTGGGAATCAAATCCTATGAGCTATAAAATAGAAAAGAAAACGATTCGCTCAAAGGAAAAAATTAAAATCAAATTGGCTCCGGGTGGCGGATGCGCCATCCATTTTGCACCTGTCGCTCAAAAAAGAAAAGGGAAATAAAATAAGAAAAATTGTCAAAAAGCCCTTTTGAAAATTCCATGTTGAACTGTCCAAAATTCAAACAAAAAATGAATTTTTCATTTAAAAGTTTACAATTTCATTTATCTTAGCGTACCGTTCATTTGAAATTTTAAACCCGATGAGACTTATTCTGCAGTACACTCCGTATTTTCATAATTTAAGTGGCTTTTTTTTCTGCCTTCTAATTCTCATCTTTGAATCAAAGGCACAAAATCCCGAAGCAAAACCAGCCTACCCATTGTCCATACAAGAACAATTTGTATCTATTCCCAGTCCTCCATTATTGAGGGTGCCATTGCACATGGAGTTTACACCCAAACAAGCCAACATGGATTTTGATCCATCCATCAAAAACCTGATAGCACCTCATCGTTCGAAAGAACAGGAAGAGTCTATGAAATTGCATCGTCTTAAAATAGATGCGATTAAAAATGACCCTTCTGTCAGAAGAAAGGGTACAGATGAAGCAGAATCCGGCGGGCCCTTAAAATTAACCATCGGAACCACATTTTATGGGGACATAGACGGAGCCTGTCCCAATGACAATACCATTGCCGTTTCCAAGGCAGGTCGAATCATCTCAATGATGAATTCCCACGTGGGTATTTACAATACATCAGGAGCAAAATTGAATTTCTATACCCTGACTGAATTTTTTAGGGGAAGCACGAATTCTTCTCCATGCGATCCAAAGGTGGAATACGATCCTGTAGCAGACCGATTTTTTATGTTTATCCAGGATTGCGGATCAGACAATACCAAAAACAACATTGCATTCGGATTTTCTAAAACCAATGATCCAAATGGCAGCTGGAATATCTACAAATTTGCCACCGATCCTTTTGGAGATGGTTCCTGGTCTGATTATCCCAAAGTGGCCATCAATCAAGATGAGGTATTTGTCTCCATCAATCTGTTTGGAAAAAATGGTGGTTCGTATCGTCAGGCCATTCTATATCAGCTGGATAAAACGGATGGGTATGCAGGAAGAACAATGGATTATAAAATCTGGACCGGTTTTAAAAACGGTACCATTCTTCCCATCCGCTCAGGAGCCAATGGTCATTATGGTCCCGGCATTTATGCAGTTCAAGCTGTTGCGGGGGGAGGCTCCTACATCAACTATTATGACATTACCGGCAAACTCAGCGATGCAAACAGCCGATTAATCCATCAACAACTGAACACAGATGCATATCAACCTGGTTCTCCAGCTTATCAATACAATACAAGTTATCGTCTGGATGTTGGTGATTGCAGAATGCAGGATGGATATTACCAAAACGGTGTGATTCATTTTGTGTTTACTGCAGAAGATGGTTCTGGTTACAGTGGCATCCGGTACCACCGGATTGATCCGGTTAAATTGGATATCAATAATTATCAGTTTTTCTCGTCTGCTGATGAAAGAGATTTTGCTTACCCAGCAATCTCACCCTTTTCAAACATTCCCACCGATCGCAGCTCAGTGATCCATTTTGCTTCATCCGGAAAAGATTTTTATCCGGATATGCGTGCCAAACTTTATCACCATGACTTTAGTTCGGATAATTCCATTCGCGTGAAAGTGGGTCCGGGCCCTAACAAAGATTGTGACAATGGTGATTATGTGCGCTGGGGAGATTACAGTGGAATCGCGCGCCATTACGGCCTGAGCGCCCCCACAGTCTGGATTGCTGGAAGCGTCGGCAATGATATCAAATACAGTTGGTGGACCTACATTGCAGAAATCAAGGCTGTGGCCACAGCCACCCATGATCCACTTACAAGCCATGAGGTTGTGCTTTCCCCCAACCCCGCATTTGATAAAGTGAAGGTAGAATTTGAACTTAAACAAGCAACTCCCCTGATTTTTGCCATTTACAATTCGACAGGTCAGCTCGTGAGCCGTATCTTCGAATCTGATGTGGCTCAGGGCAACAACGTATTTTCATTTTCAACAGGTCAATTGGTGGCCGGCAACTACTTTTTAAAAATCCTAAACAATCAAAATGAAATACTTAAAACAGAACCTTTTGTGGTGGTGGGTCATTAGTTGCTTGCTTTTTTCCTGTTCTACTAAAAATGGAACCCTGAAAAGTGGTCCCCCTATAGAAGTTACACCAACAAATGATCCTAAAACAGACAGCACTTCTACTCCCAAATTTGGATCTCCAAATCACGAATACGATCAACACAAAATTGACTCCATCAAAAAACATCAAAAGAAAGGGAGGTAACCATCCATTGATAGTATCAATTCAAAAAGTTTTGAACGCATTCAATCGTTGAAATTCCGCATACCTATATCTGCAGGAATCATTTCATAAAGGAAGTTTCTAAGTTCAAACAAGTGAATCCTTTCGCCATTTAATATTACATCCTGCGCTGGGATACTGAAGTTCTGAAATAGCTTTCCCACTCAAAACATCATCCAGTGCATTTCTAAGATCCCTTCCATTGAGAGGTTCTGAATTACCCGGGCGTGAAGCATCCAATCGTCCTCTGTATCTTAAATGAAGCGATGGGTCAAAAAGGTAAAAATCCGGAGTGCAGGCAGCATCGTAGCTTTTTGCGACTTCCTGGGTTTCATCATAACAATAAGGAAAAACAAATTCATTTTTAAGTGCAAACAGTCTCATTTTATCCGGCGCATCATCCGGATAGTGGACTACATCATTGCTACTAATGGCAATGATTCTAATTCCTTTTTCGGAATATTCTTTTGTCAATCGCCGTAATTCTGGCAATACATGAATCACATACGGACAATGATTGCAAATAAACATAATCAAAGTTCCGGGATATTCTTTTTGATCATACAGCTGCACCATTTTATTCTGAACCACATCGGGAAGCACAAAGTCCGGGGCCTTAGTTCCCAATGGCAACATATTGGATTCTTTTAATGCCATTTTCTCCTTGTTAATTTATATAGCCAGCAAAGTTATTACAAATTAATCTTCTGATGAATCAATTAACTTCATGACAATCCTTCTGATTCATCAATTGAATGACCCAACTTTTGAGACCCCATCCGTATATATTTTCAAAAACAGCGATTGAGATAGACCTTCTGTTCAAATATTTCATCAAGGGGCGAAATTCGAATCGTTCAAAACTTGAGCGGATTTAAACACATTCTGCTAATTTTGCACCGATATGACTGTTGAAATTGCCAATGTTCCAATTCAAAAATTTCAATCCAAAGGAGAAAAAACAGGTTGGACTTACATTGAAATCTCGGCTGAGCAGGCAAACCAGCTAAACCCGGGAGTGAAAACCTCTTATCAGGTGAAAGGACAACTGGATAATATCTTTATTTCTGGAGTCAGTATGCTTCCCATGGGTGACGGATATTTTATCATACCACTCAATGCCGATCTGAGAAGAAAGCTGAGAAAAAAATCCGGTGATCAAATTTCTATCCATTTAAGTTTGGATCAACAGGGATATCAACTCAATCCCGATTTTCTGGAATACCTTGAGACCGAGCAAAAAGCATTTAAATATTTTAACCAATTGCCCAATTCGCACCAAAAATATTTTTCCAAGTGGATTGACAGCGCCAAAAGCCCTTCCACGAGGGCCAACAGAATAGCCGAAGCAGTATCTGCGTTAAACAAACATTGGGGTTATGCCGAGATGATTCGCAACCGAAGTAAAGAATATTAACCAGCATTGGATTGATGCAATAAATAATCAAAAAATATTTTTATGAAAACCCATTCTCTTTTATTATTTTCCTTGATCGCTTTTGGTATAGGCACCATTTCCGCTTTCTCCCAAAATTGCGATCTGTACATTCCGCACGAGGAAGGTGCAAAATGGGAAATCAGCAACTACAACGATAAGTCAAAATCCACCGGAAAAATGGCTTACGAGATCATGGATGTAGAAGAAACCGATCAAGGTCTCAACTGGACCATAAAAACCATTTCATTCAACGCTAAAAACCAGGAACAATCGAAAAACAATCTGGTCTTTAAATGCGCAAACGGGATATTTTACTTTGACATGAAGTCTCTGATGACTCCAGAAAATTCGGCCTTTGCCAAAGCTGACATGGAGCTCAGTTTTGAAGGGGAAGATCTTCAGATGCCAGCCAATATAACAATAGGACAATCTCTTCCGGACGCACGCCTCAAATTAAAAGTCATGTCAGGATCCATGATACTGATGACTTCAGAAGTCAGAATGTTGAATAGAAAAATCCTGAGCAATGAAAAAATAACAACCCCTGCGGGTACTTTTGATTGCTTTAAAATGAGCTATGACTCTGAAGTCAATTCGATTCTGTCCTTTAAATCGACCAACACCATCTGGTATGCCAAAAATGTGGGCATGGTCAAAAGTGAATCTTACGACAAAAAAGGCAATCTGAAAGCCTGGTCCGAATTGAGTCTGCTTAAAACCTGAATGAGATAAAGGATGGTTCCTTGTGAGCTGCTCGATTTGCTGTATGATTTATCAATAGCTTCCTTTTTCAATCCAATAAACATTTACCCCTGCTCGTTTGTACTGTCTAGGCTTTTTGAATGAACAACAAGAAAATGAAAAGATTTCTGATGCCCGCTTTGCTTTTGCTGGTATTCTTACTCAGCGGAGCGGCTTTTCTCAATTACAACAAGTATTTCGAAATTACTAAGAACATTGAGATTTTTTCCAATTTATACAAGGAAATAAATGCTCATTACGTCGATGAAACTGATCCGTCCAGGTTAATGAAGACCGGTATTGACGCCATGCTCAAATCTTTGGATCCATTCACCAATTACATTTCTGAGGCACAAATTGAAAATTACCGGTTGGTTTTGGAAGGAAGATACAATGGCATTGGAGCAAGAGCCAAAAAAATTGGCGACTACGCCACCATCACCGAAATTTATGAAGACTATCCGGCCCACAAGGCTGGTTTGAGAATCGGTGACCAAGTGATCCAGGTCAATGGTCTCGACGCAAAAGGCAAAGACAGCGAAGATCTCTATCAGATCATGAGGGGAACCCCCAAATCCGAGGTAGAAGTAAAAATCATTCGACCCGGAGTAACTGCAGCTATGACATTTAAAATTATCAGGGACGAGGTCAATATCCCCAATGTGCCATACTCTACTTTACTGCCAGATTCTATCGGATATATCAACCTCATCACCTTCACCGACAATGCTGGCAAGAACGTGCAGGACGCTTTGACCAAATTAAAAAATGAACACCCCGGTATGCGCGGAGTGATTTTGGACCTCAGAGAAAATGGTGGAGGCCTGCTCCACGAAGCAGTCAATGTGTGCAATACCTTTGTACCACAGGGACAATTGATCGCCAGTACAAGAGGCAAACTCAAAGAAACCAATCAAGTGTACCATACCAGAATGGATCCGATTGATGACAAGATTCCTTTGGCAGTGCTGATCAACGGACATTCTGCTTCTGCCTCGGAGATCGTCAGCGGAGCCATGCAGGATTTGGACAGAGGGGTGGTTATCGGTCAAATTTCCTATGGCAAAGGGCTCGTCCAGAATACCAAGGATGTCGGTTACAATGCAAAAGTCAAACTCACCATTTCAAAATACTACATCCCTTCCGGCCGCTGTATACAAAGTGTCCGGTACGATGAAGAAGGCAATAAAATTGACCTTCCGGATTCACTTCGGTCCGCATTCAAAACCAAAAATGGCCGGACGGTTTACGATGGAGGCGGAGTTCAACCTGATATCTCGATGGAGGACGCCAACTATCCACCAATAGTTCAAAAACTGGTGGATGACAACTGGATCTTCAATTATGTCACAGAATACACCATAAAAAATCAAGCCCCTACGGATCCAGTTGGCTTTGAATTCAAACAGGTAGATGATTTTATTTCGTACCTGCGGAAAAATCAATTTGATGATTTATCCACTTTGGAATTAAAGATCAATGAATTGGACAGTCTCGCGTTGCTCAATCAAGACATTCAAATCACCAAAGAAATGAAGTCCATCAGACAAGCCCTCGATCAGGATCAGTGGAAACAAATAGAGAAACACAAAGCGAAAATCGGTTTGGTGATCGGCGAACACATTGTTGAAAGAAGTTTCTTTGATAAGGGACTTCTCAAAAACAGGTTGGTACACGATCCCCTGGTTGAAAAAGCCACAAAAATTTTACTTAACACCCGGGAATACAGTGCCATCCTTCATAAATAAGGATAAGCCAATTATCCGAATCCTCCAATTGGAAGCCGGTCCTCCGGGATGTTCGGTGGCTATTGGTGAAAACGGGAAGATCCTGGGCGAAGCGCTTTGCGACGAGAAAGATCCAATCGCTGCCTTCCCGGCTTTGATACGGCAATGCCTGCACGATCATCAGATGACAAAGGACCAATTGAATGCCATATCGGTCAACAGCGGCCCCGGTTCCTATACGGCCCTTAGGTCAGGGCTTGCCTTTGCAAAGGGCCTGTGTGAAATTCTGGACCTAAAACTGATTTCTGTCTCACATCTCGAAATATTGGCCACCGCCGGTCTTGCGTCTGTTCAAAAAACTCAAACTGTTCCTGAGCAAATCGGGGTTGTAATGCATACCCGAAGAAATGAGTTTGTGGGATCTGTCTTTGACACTCATTTGTACAAAATCAGCGATTTGATCAAAGGAGATACTGAAAACGCAGAATTTTGGACAAACCAGTCTGCATTGATCTGTTCTGAGACTGACCTGGAATTCTTTCAATCATTCTTAAAAGTGCCTGCTATACCTCTTATATATACAAGACCCACCGCAGGGAGTCAATCTAAACTGGCTTTCCAAAGATATGTTCAGGAGAATTTCTGTGATCTGATCCATTTTAGCCCATATTACTTATTTGAACCCCACATTACAACGCCCCGCCCCAAAATAGCTAAATGATTGAATCAAAATCCCCAAGGCTGTGTTGTATATATATATTAAAAATAAATGTAAGCCGAATGTTAAAATAATCAGAATGGGATTCTGCTTTTGGCATTGAATTTGTAACAATGGTACTCGTTATTACACATTTTATCAAATTCTCTGACATGAAAAATAAAAGGAACGAAACGATTACGTTGAAAAGGGGCGGTAAAGAAGTACAGCTCGACTACGCTGACTTGAGGAAGGCGGTACTTGTTCTCAGGGCAGTCAATCACAAGTTGCGCCAAAGAGTGATTGATCTCTTGGAGGAACAGGACAAACTCACCGTCACAGACATTTACATCAAACTCAGACTTGAACAATCCGTTGCTTCTCAACATTTAGCCATCCTGAGAAGAGCAGGAGTCGTGGCTACAGACCGCCAGGGTAAATTTATTTATTACTCTTTGGACCGTGATCGTCTCAATCAAATTTCAAACCTTGTGGAAGATCTAGCGGGTTAAGCCCACACCCGGTCAAAAACCGAAGTCTTATCGATTGATTTAGCCAACACACTGCCTTACTCCTTTTAAATGACCATAAAACAAATAAAAAAAAAATCTAATATTTGTTTTGTAGTTCCAAAAATGTTTAGATATTTGTGGCGACAAGGTCAACTACGAAAATCAAAATAAGAAACTTCAATGAAGAAGACTAAGGTAACTTTTAATGCAGTTAAGCTCGACTATTCATGCGAGCTGATGAGGTCTTTGGCTCATCCGCTGCGATTACAAATTTTACAATTTATTGACAGTCAGGGAAATGTAAATGTGAATAAAATTTACAATTCTCTGAAAATCGAACAGTCTGTCACCTCACAACACCTCAGTGTGCTGAGATTGGCAGGAGTCATCTTTACAGAAAAGGTGGGTAAATATGTTCACTGTCGGATTAATTATGAGTGCGTTCAACGGGCTCAAATGGCAGTAGCCAACTTTTTAGGGAAAAGCAAAAAGTCTGCCTAGGATTCAAAATCTACCCATTTGGCAAGCTTTTTACTCAATCACTTCCGATGCCTTGGTATCGGAAGTTTCCTTATTTATAAGATGAGCATTGTCCCTTTGTTCTGTCAATGAGTTTGTCTTTAAATGCCTGTAAAAAATTAAAAAAATACAAATCCCGCAAAAGATCGACGAATCAGCCACATTGAAAACTGGTCTGAAAAATTCAAACTCCTGTCCACCCCAAGCTGGTACCCACTCGGGCCATGTAGTTTGTATCATTGGAAAATAAAACATGTCGACTACTTTTCCCATCAGAGCAGGCGCATATCCTCCCTCTGCAGGAAATAACTCCGCTACACCGCCATGATAGGGTGAGTTGGAAAAAATCAGACCGTAAAAAACACTGTCCAAAATATTCCCAATGGCTCCGGCTAAAATCATGCTAAATGAAATTACAATAGCAGGTTTTTCCTGTCCCTTGATCAATCTCCAAAGGATAAAAAACAGAAAAAAAACAGCTATAATTCGAAATATACTCAAAAGAAGTTTTCCCATTTGATTTCCGAGGCTGATTCCAAATGCCATACCTTCGTTTTCCACAAAATGGATTCTGGCCCAATTCAACCCAAGAATTAAATGCTCTTGGCCTTGATACATCGTGGTTTTTACCCAGATCTTTAAACACTGGTCTAACAGCAAAATAAGGATCATCACAGCAAAGGACAGGGTCCAGTAATTTCGATTGTTCATACTGCAAAGTTAGCGATATCCAACTTCTTGAAATAATTATTCAACGTACCCCACTTCACTGCCCATAGATCTTATCAGCAAATGTCCTGATCGGATTAGAATAACCGCAGAAATGGCTATCCCAAATGTCAATTAAAATATTTTTTGATAGAATATTATCGAACCCACCATCAGGGTGGTTAATGAAGCAATGAAGACGGCGGCAGCAGAAAGGTCCTTTACCACCTTAATTTTAGGGTGGTAGTCCTGAGAAACGACATCGGATAATTTTTCAATGGCTGTATTAAAAATCTCAGCAGACCAAACCAATCCGATGCAAAAGATGACAATGCACCACTCTATTTTACTCAATTCAAAATACCAAGATGCTACAATGACCAATGCACTGGCCAGTAAATGAATTCTTGTATTCTGCTCTGAGTGTAAAGCCTGTACCAATCCGGAGAAGGCATATTTTACGCTTGAAAAAAATTTCTTGATGGAAAATTTCAAAAGAGGAGCTTATTGGTTTAAAGAATCATACAGCAAGCTCTTCGGTTTTTGATAGGGAGGGAATGTTATCGATGGCTTGTCAGGTTTGAGCGTATCGTATGGCACTGGAATGCTATCAAACTTTTGAGATTTGGACTCTATCCTAAGAATGGAATCTGCATAAGTCTGGGCTTTGTTCATGGTTTTTCTGCTGCATTCAAGCAGTCTTTCTGTCATAAACTTGTTCTTTCTTTCTTCCAATTTCATATTGGTTAATTTTTCAAGTCTTTCAGTAGAATCAGACTGGCAGCTGGTCAGAACCGATAAGAATACAAATAGCAATACTGGACTTTTCATTTCCTCAATTCGATGACTTCAATCCTCCTTTGGGCCAACAAAGAATCAACCCAATGATTTAACTGGTTTTGTTCCAATACGGTACAAAGCGAATCAGCCTCTCTGAAATAAACGGATGTATTGGCTTGAAAAGTACTATCCGCTATTCTGAAAGACATTACTTCCAATTCTCCGGATGACAAGCCGCATCCCTGCAAGACAAAAAGAAAAAAAACAAGAAAGTTTTGAAATTTCATCATCAATTTCTCCTTCTTTTCAACTCAAAATTTTGACCAAGATACACCTTTCTGACTCTTTCATCCTCAGAGAGTTCCTCGGCTGTACCACTCATTAGAATTCTACCTTCAAAAATCAAATAGGCCCGATCTGTTATGGACAAAGTTTCCTGGACATTGTGGTCAGTAATTAAAATTCCAATGTTTTTTTCTTTTAGTTTTTCAACAATGGATTGAATATCCTCAACAGCAATGGGATCGATTCCTGCGAAAGGCTCGTCGAGCAGAATGAATTTGGGATTTGAAGCAAGAGCCCGTGCGATTTCTGTGCGCCTTCGCTCACCTCCGGACAATGAGTCACCTGAATTCTTTCTTACTTTGTGCAATGCAAATTCGTCGATCAGGTTTTCTAGCTTGTCTCTTTGCTCCTGCTTACTCAATTGGCTCATCTCAAGGATGGCTTTTATATTGTCTTCGACACTCAATTTCCGAAAGACAGAAGGTTCCTGAGGGAGGTATCCAAGTCCCTTGCGCGCACGCATGTACATTGCGTCCGTAGTGATCTCTTGATCATCCAAAAAGACCTTGCCTTCATTGGGAGTAATAAAACCAACAATCATATAAAACGTGGTGGTCTTCCCAGCGCCATTGGGACCAAGTAGTCCAACAATTTCTCCTTGTGATACTTCAATGGATACTCCATTGACCACCGTCCTGGCGCCATACTTTTTGATTAATTCTGTTGTCCGCAAGAGCATTAGTCCATTTTTATTGTTTGTTCCACATCCCAGTCTGGACGAAGTTCCTCCAGTTCATACAATCTTACTGTCTCTGGTTGTAATTTTTTATCCAAATCTCCGGGATCCCATACCCCGTTGCCATTGGAGTCTTCTATAATCTGCAGCATATATTTGCCTGGATCCAAATACGTATATTTAAATTCTTTCGGTGTTCCATCAGAATGAATAAATTCCTGTTGAATCATCGTTTTACCTTTTATCAAACGCAAAATATACTTTTTTCCACTTTCAAATTGATCAACTTTTAGATTTAAACCGGATAAACTTTCCTTGTTTATTTTTCGAATCACAATGCTATCCTGTCTGTTGATTTCCCCGTTGATAAGTTCTACAAATCCATCCTCATATTCTATTGCAATAGGTTCATTCATTACTCCCCTGAATTGAACCAGGATAACATTGGGTTTCATGGAATCTTTCATCGTCAAAAATTCGGTGTGCGATGACATTTTAATTTTGCTCTGCACAATATTTTTAATAGGATAAGGAGCCTCTAAAATGAACGGCTCATCCGGTTTTAAAATAAATCGCTTGATCTTAAAAGCAAAACCATCCTTTATGTTTTTATTCCATTCTGAAGGAGGTAAAAAGATGGTATCCAATTGGTCATCATAAGATAAAAAACCTGTCAATGTATCCTTGGATTCGTACCAAATCATCAAGCTATCCCCATCGTGTACCCAAAAGGTTTTATCCTGCTCTTTGGTCTGCCATATTAGATTGTTTACAGTTCCGGTAAATTTAATTTTGACCAGACCTGATTGGATTTCTTTTTGAGAGATCCGAACAGTGGGAGAATTTGCTGAGATCAAAAGTTTGTAACTCCGGGTACTATCTTTTCTCAAATCAATGGCCTGGGGTAAAAAAGCAAATTCCTCCGAAGCCAAATCGAAATAATTGTTTTGATTGTTGTCTTTTAGTGCGTAGAGTGCATAGCGGCCGGGTTTTAAATAAGAAATCTTGAAATATCCCTGATCGTCTGTTTTGATCAGGAAGTCTGGTTTTGTTTTTCTAAATGCGGTATCCGCCAGATTAAAATACAATCCCACGATCGCATCTTTGACTGGGTTTAATTCCAATGCATTGATCACATAACCCTCTATCCACAAAGAATCAATGTGGTCTCCAGTGGAAAACACGAATTGGATATTTTTTGCAAGATTTTTTTCAGTGATGTCCTGGATGGATTCTCCGGGAAAAAACAAATAGGTAGTGGAATCTTTTAGTTCTTCTTTTTCATCCAATTGAATCCACAAGGTTTTTCCTTTCAATTTAAATTCAGGTTTATAATCCAGACTGGGTGTAAAATGATGCTGTCCTTGAATATTGTTCAAACTGATCCACTCATTAAATGTCAATTTAATTTCTCTGGGTTTGGATCCTGTTTGTAAATTGGGACTAGACTTACTCCATACAACCTGTGGCGCTTCAGTATCCTTAGGACCTCCTTGAAGACCTTCCTGTCTGGCACATGATGACATCATCACCAATAAGAGAAATGTAAAACAAAGAAATGCAAAATAATAAAACGCAATAGCTCTGCCTCTTCGTTTTCCCATTGTTATGCTCCATTCTTCGTTAACAAAGATTCACCGGTCATTGCTGAAGGAACCGGCAAGTTCATAAGCTCCAATATGGTGGGGGCAATATCTGAGAGTTTTCCATCTTTGAGTTGGATGTCTTTTCGATCACAAATCAAAATGCAGGGAACAAAATTGGAAGTATGTGCTGTATGGGGACTTCCGTCCGGATTCAACATCAGTTCTCCATTTCCATGATCAGCCAATATTAAGATTTGGTACCCCAGTGAAACTGCCTGTGGGATCAATCTGCGAAGACAGCGATCCACGGTTTCTGCGGCACCCACAACCGCCTTAAATACACCGGTGTGACCCACCATGTCTGTGTTCGCATAGTTGATGCAGACAAATTCGGTGGGATTCGTCAGCATATCCTGTAACAAGGCATCGGTGACTTCTTCAGCCGACATCTGTGGTTGTAGATCATAGGTAGCTACTTTGGGTGAAGGAACGAGAATTCTTCTTTCACCTGCAAATGCTTGCTCACGTCCTCCACTTAAAAAATAACTGACATGGGGGTATTTCTCTGTTTCTGCAATCCTCAATTGTTTTCCACCAAAACGCGAGATCATCTCTCCTAAAGTTTCCCTGATGTTTTCTTTCTCAAAAACCACTCTAACGTTTTTATAGCGCTCATCGTAAGGAGTCATGGTGACATAATACAAATCAAGAGGATGGGTGTTATAATCGGGTAAAGAAGTTTGGGTTAATGCAGTCGTCAATTGTCTTAATCGATCCGTTCTGAAATTTAAACAAAACACCGCATCTCTATCTTTTATGTACTCCAAATGATCAAAAGAGGATTTTAGAATAATGGGCTTTACAAATTCATCTGTGATGCCATCCTGATAGCTCTTCTGAAGACTTGCCAATAAATCATCTGATAGATTTCCAATACCTTTTGTATACAAATCAAACGCCAGTTTGCTTCGCTCCCACCTTTTATCGCGATCCATGGCATAATACCGGCCAATTAAGCTGACGAGGGTCGAATTTTTGCTCTCTAAAAAATGTTGCAGTTCTTTCACATATTTGATACCAGCTCTGGGATCTGTGTCCCTCCCATCGAGAATTGCATGAATGAATATCTTCTTAAGACCAAGTCTCTCAAGGGCCTCCAGCATTCCATATAAATGATCGATATGGCTGTGGACACCACCGTCAGACAAAAGGCCTATTAAATGCAAATCTTTTCTTTGCCCAAGACAATAATCCACCAGTTCAAGAATGGTCTTGTTTTGAAGGATGCTCTGATCCTCTATAGAACGACTGATTCTGCCGAGATCTTGCCAAACCACTCTACCTGCACCAAGATGAATATGTCCTACCTCAGAATTTCCAAACTGGCCTTCGGGAAGACCTACAGAAGGACCAAAACTGATTAATTTAGAATGTGGATGCTCCAATAGCAACTGGTCATAAAAAGGGGTTTGCGCCTGAGCAATCGCGTCGGCCTCGGGAATTAGTCCAATGCCCCAACCATCCAAAATGACAAGCATTGATTTTTTCATCAGCCTTCAAACGTCCAATGAGAGCGTAAGGTTGCAAAAAATCCCATATGTTGGCCAGTAATTTGGGTAAACAGGAACGAAACATGGAATTCATTTGTTATAGGCTAAAATTAAGTTGAAATGAACAAATTTTCTGTTTTCCTTTACTGGCTACTCCCGCTTCTGAGCTTCGCCCAAACCAGGCATCCCGCCTTTGATGCATTTTCCAAATCCGACCCCTCAGGACTCTCCAATTTATTAAACTCCAAAGTGGAGTATTGTTACAACGGAAAAATTGCTTATCTTGATAAATATGAAGCTACCAAGGCTTTGGGCTTATTTATGACCAATAATCCTCCCAAAAGTGTCAATGCACTCCACAGAGGTGCCTCAAAATCCAATGAATCCCAGTATCAGATCGCCCAATACCTTAGCACCAACGGCAAATCCTTCCGAATCATGATTTATGCTGAAGAAAATGCCTCGACCAATGGTATTCGGGAAATCAAAATTGATCCCCAATAAGTCAAATACATTGGTATTCAGATCTACACCGCATTCATCCATCCTTTATTTGTCTCAATTTCTTTAGATCGTAATTGCGACAGGAACGCTTGTTATGGCAAGCGATAAAAATTTTATAATTAGACATTTGAAATTAAAAATGGAACAAGACACCCAATATTTTCAATCAGACATTGCCCCATGGCAAGGATGAGATCAAATATTCCAATTGATGCAATAGAGTTCTTTATGATGGAGAAAAGGGCAATAAAAGGCAGGCATTTTATAAGCAAGCTTGGTGGTGTTAAGCGGACGAATCAAATAGTTTGAAAAGCATGCATTTTGAAGCCATTTTTGTTAGTGCTAGGATCTCTAATCCAAGATTTGGGATGATCCTTTCCCGCAAGCTTGCAAGCTGATATTCGTATTTATAGCATAAAAAGCAAGGGACTCTAAAACTAGAAAATCAGACACACCTTTCCAAAATAAGTTTAAATTTGAAACGTGACCATTGATTTACAAGTGAATAATAATTTTGAAACGTTATTATAAAACTGAACCCTCAAAACAGTTATTGCAATTTAAAAAATTTCTTTTGTTTTTCAAACTTCATGCATGTTACTTTCTTTTGACCGTCAAAAGACGACTGAACGATCTGCGAAGCAGTTTTGAGCAACAGCTCAAAAAGTGAAGGAGCCCGCAAGGGATAAAACAAAGATAGCTCGCTGTTTCAATTATCCGCTTTCGCGGTTCACTTCGCCATCGCACTGTCGTACGATGGTATCCTGCGTGGCAGGATACTTCGCTACGATCACCTCGCTCACCCAACTGCAGCTCTTTCGCTATGCTAAAAAAACTCGCCTCTACCTCTCCTACTGGGCTCCCCAATCCTCGCTTCGCAAACTCCGTCATTGCGGGTAGCTCCTCCGTTGGGCTCAGACAGTTTTTAGCATGACCGCGAAATTCGCTGGTTGGGTACCCGAGCTACGGAGCCCTAGGCCGCATTGAAATGCTTGAAAACCATCATTCTTTCTGATATTTCAATCTAATTAATGATTAATATTAAGAGCCTTTTCGTCAGCGGCCCAAGAAGGACAGATTTTGGAAATAGCGCCTTATATTGTCGCTCCTTTAACTGAAACTAATATGATGCACCCATCAAACATACTATCATAATGAAATCATAATATGGAGCGGCAATATACAGCGCCCAAAATCTGTCCCAACAGTGAACTTTGCAAAATGAACCCAATTAAGCCCAATAGAACCAAGGAAGATGCCGCCTTAGAAAAGGCTGCGTTTTTTTCCACTTTTTGAGCGACAAAAAGTGGAAAAGTTAGTTTCTAAAAATTATTTTGGACAGATGTGAAAATCTGCATTACTTGATTTCAGTCCAAAACATCCTGCGCTCACCAATATAACCCTCCAATAAATCTCCGGTTTGCACCTGGCCTACACCCTCAGGAGTACCTGTAAAAATAACATCTCCCTGAAGCAAAGTAAAATATTGACTGATGGCTGAAATAAGCTGGCTAAAATTAAAAATCATATTTATTGAACTACCTTTCTGAACGGGTATTTTATTCTTTTGCAAAACAAAGTGAATGGGTCCATCTGGTATCTCCGACAGCGGAATCCAATCACCCACCACCGCAGAATGATCAAACGCTTTAGCGATCTCCCATGGATGTCCCAGTGATTTACAGCGATCCTGAATGTCCCTCGCAGTAAAATCAATACCCAATCCAATATGACTGACCATACTCATCCCTTCTGATTCCTTAATTTTTTTGCCACTTCTTCCAATACGCAGTAGAATTTCCACTTCGTGGTGAATATTCTGACTAAAGTCGGGGATATAAAAAGCCTTGTTGTCCTTAAGTGCTGCGGTGGAAGGTTTGCAAAAAATGAGAGGTTCTTTCGGCACAGGGTTATTTAGCTCTTTGGCGTGTTCGACATAATTTCTACCAATACAATAAAATGTCATGTGGAAATTTTTTACCAATGTAATTCTAAAAAAAATTTGTGAAATCTACCCAATTTATAAAAGACCACAAAGTTCTTTGACTTCTTTTAAAGTTTGTTGAGCCCGCTTGCGGATCGTGGCAGAAGAGTCTTTAATTTGCTCTTTGACCGCCTTCTTGTTCTGCACAATTTGTTCCTTTTTTGCTTGAATCGGTCCCACCATTTCAATAATTGCATCCGCAACAGCCTCTTTCAAATGACTGTATGCTAAATTTCCGTCCTGATACGTCTGCAGCAATTCCTGATAAATTTGCTCCTTATCACAAGCTTTAAGAATCAAAAACAAGTTTTCAACTCCTGCTGCCATTTTGGTAGAATGATCTCCGGAGTCCGTTACGGCAGATTTAATTTGTTTTCTAATTTGGTCCACCGGAGCAAAGAGATTGATGTTGTGCTTGTCACCGGCACTTGCACTCATTTTCCTGGATGGATCGGCTGTGGATAGGATCTTTGGGGTATTGGTGTAAATGGTCTCAGGCAGCACAAAATAATCCTTACCAACAACTTTGTTAAATCTGGTCGCAATGTTTCTGGTGAGTTCGAGGTGTTGGTCCTGATCCTTGCCCACCGGTACAAAATCTGCTCTGTAAATCAGAATATCCGCAGCTTGCAAAACCGGGTAGGTGAATAGGCCGGAAGAAATAAAAAGATCCTTGTCTTTTTCTTTGACTTGTTCCGATTTATCTTTAAACTGAACCATTCTGCTCAATTCACCAAAACTACACATACATCCCATGATCCATCCCAGTTCGGTATGTTCAGGTATCATGGATTGAATAGAGAGGTTTTCAGGCTTAATACCACAAGCGAGCAGATTAAAGCAGAGCTCCCAGACATTCTCTCTCAATTTGGCGGGTTGGTAGGGCATGGTCATCGCGTGGTAGTTGACAATGCTATACACACATTCATAGTCAGACTGTAATCTCACCCAATTTTGAACCGCACCAAAATATCTGCCCAAATGAAGATTCCCCGTGGGTTGGATCCCTGATAAAATTACTTTTTGGTTCACTGCTATGGGATTTTGGATGATTTATTTGTAGGCAATACAGGAAATTTCTACCTGGACACCCCGGGGCAAAGCAACTACTTCTACCAATTCCCTTGCAGGTGCTCCTTCGCTTGGAAAATAGGTGGCATAAACCGCGTTGATTCTGCTAAATTGCAAAATGTCTTTGACAAAAACACTGCACTTGGCAACATGGGAAAAATCCATACCGGCCGCTTCCAAAATGGCGGCAATATTGTCCAAAACCCGGTGTGTTTCTGTTTCAATGGATCCCGAGACCAATTCATTGGTGGATGGGTCCAAAGCAATTTGACCTGAAACATACAAAGTATGTCCTATCATGATTGCCTGGCTGTATGGTCCAATTGGTTTTGGGGCTTTTGGAGTATAAATGACTTTCCTCATATTTCTGATCTGATGAATAAATGGAAGAAAAAAGCCCCAACCAAGGAGCTTTAAAACTTAAGAAGACCTAAAACCCATGGCTTCGGCCCTTTCAGCATACTATAAGAAGATAGCTATCTCTGATTATGCTTCCGCCGTAACTTCTTCAGCTCCCTTGACCAGGATATGCCCTTTGTAAATCAAATTTCCATCATGCCAATGTGCGTGATGCATAATATGAGTGGCACCCGTCTTTTTGCAGACAGCCAGCTGGGGAGTCTCCGCCTTGTAATGCGTTCTCCTTTTTCTTTTGCGAGTTTTCGAATGTCGCCATTTTGGATTTGGCATACGATTGGATTTTAATTGTTTTTAATATTTTTCAAAACATCCCAAACCGAATCATCCTTTTGTGAATCAGATTCGGCTTTGATATATTTTAAGACATCTTCATTGCATGGTTTCGGATCTACCTCCTCACAGGCAAATACTTTGCTCAGTGGTACAGCCAAACACGCATATTCATAAAGCAGTGAGGCAAATGAAAATTCATGCGCCTCAGGGTTAAGAAGAATCAAATCCGGATCTTCAGATTCTCCTTCACTTTTTTTAATTACTAAGTCATAAATCCTCGACACCGGAAGTTTGATTTCAGCCAAACAACGATCACAAGTTTCTTTGACCCATCCTGTAATAGTCATTCTTACTGTCATCAAATCCAAATGTTTATCCAAATCAATACTGACTACTATATCACTTTCCTGAATTGGACTGGATTCAAAATGAATAAAAAACTCCTTGTCCAAGCGAAACTGATATTGGTGCTGACCATCCAGAAGGCCTTTCAGAGGAATGACAAACTGTTTGAGAAAAGGCATATAATGAACGTTTCCAAAATTTGGATCGCAAAGGTAAGAATATTTATTTTATTACAAGCTTTTTATTCATTAAATACTACCTTTGCGGCCAAACTTAAACAAAAATTTATGGGCAGAGGAGACAAAAGAACCGCCAAAGGAAAAAGAACAAGGGCTTCTTATGGCAACAGCAGACCAAAAAAAATCAAGTCGGCACCAAGCTTAAAGAAAGCTTAACCAAGTTATTTTGAATTGCAGTGTATTGATTTTAATAAATTAATACATTTAAATAAATACAATCTGAACTTAATAATCCTCCTGATCCATTGATCAGAATGCCCTTTTTTATAAAAAAGCCTTAAATTTAGGCTTAATTCGGCCAACAAGGCTCCAGGATGAATCATAAATCTAAAGATTCCTTTTCTTTTTCTGACCTGTTTGCTTTTTTCAAAAGCAGACTGTTTCGGTACACCCTGCTCCGTATGTTTGTTTTTTTGATCATCCTTTGGACATTGACCAGTTTTGGATTAAAAATCTATACAAACCATGGCCAGAGGGTTAAACTTTCAAGTTTTACAGGTGTAAAAATTGAAAAAGTGGAAAAACTGGCCTATGCTCAGGGATTCGAGATCGTTATTGCCGACTCAATCCATCTTTCAGGCGTTGAGGGTGGTGTGGTGCAATCTCAAGTTCCTCCAGCTGGATCTTTGGTAAAGCGAGGGAGAAAAATTTATTTGACAACCAGCAGATACAATCCCGATAAAGTAGATTCGGAAGTTTTGTTTTCAAGCTATGGAAAAAAGTACGAACATAAAAAAGCAGAATTGTATAATCTGTATGCTCTAAAATCAAAATTGATTGCGGCAGAATACGACCCCGGACCACCTGGTCACATTCTTAAAATATATTACAAAGGTGAATTGGTCGTGGACAAAAATGTTCAAAAAGCAGGAATTCAGATCGCTAAAGGAGATACCCTGGATATGATTGTTTCCAGTTTATCGGGTGGATCTATAGATATCCCGGATTTGGTATGTAAAGATTATACTGAGGTCTTGTTTATACTTGATGCAGCAGGATTAAAAATTGGCGAAGTGAATCATTTAGAAGATGATGTTTTCCTGGACTCCGCCATAGTGACCAGCCAAACACCAGCCTTTCATCCAGGCCAGCAAATTAAAATGGGTGAAAAAATAAATATAAGCATTAGCAATGCCCGGCCGGAAAATTGCGACTAATTCTAACCAATAATTGGACAAACCAATCCGTTAAGGCTTTGTTTTAAAATTAAATAAGATAAGAATGGAGGATATTACAACAGCTGAATTGAGTCTCAGATTACAAAATGGAGAAAAACCCTTCCTGATTGACGTTCGCGAAGATTACGAACATCAGGAATTCAACATTGGGGGAGATCTGGCCCCTTTGCAGACAGTTTTCCAATCCAAAATTCAGGAATTGGCCGGCCGCGAAGATGAAGAAATCATTGTTTATTGCAGAAGTGGCAATAGAAGCGGAATGGCAAAATACTTGTTGGTACAGGCTGGATTTAAAAACGTCAGAAATTTGTTGGGTGGAATGAATGCTTGGCTAGATCAGCAAAATGCCGTTTGACCTCCGCGTCCGTTTTCTCGTCCAAGTGCAACATGGTTATTCAAAATTTGATTCGATTTTTCCTGACAATTTTTATGATTTTGTTCTCTGTACTTCTAATGGCACAGTACACAGAATACACGACCATCGTTGATGGAGAAGAGGTCAAAATTTTGGTGAGAGAGGGTGATACCATTGTGGTAGCCGAGTTGGAAAGGATATCGGTGGTTGTTCCCAAAGAATTTGATTATGAAGACGAACGAGTAAGATATGCAAGGTACCGCAGATTTGCAGCAGTTGTTTATCCTTATGCAGTCCAGGGTATCCGTTTGTACAAACAGTTGGAAAAGATCTCTGAGGGAAAATCCAGAAGGGATAAGAAAAAATTGTACAAGGAAATAGAAAAAAGACTGGAGGATGAGTTCGAAAAACCACTTAAAAACCTGAGTCGCACACAAGGGTTGATTCTGACCAAAATGATGGAAAGGGCTTTGGATAAATCATTTTTCAATATCATCAAAGAGTTTAAGGGAAGTTGGAGTGCCGCTTATTACAATCAATTCAGCAAAATATACGGCTACAATCTTAAGGAAAAATATATTTACGGGCAAGATGAAGTCATGGATGCTGTTTTGGAAGATTTTGATGTGATGAAAGACATAGAATAATAGATGATGGAAAATCAAATTATTTGGAGAAGTCCTTCCAATATTGCAATTGTCAAGTATTGGGGTAAATTTCCCCAACAGATTCCGATGAATCCATCCCTCAGTTTTACACTGGACCGCTGTTACACTGAAACAGAGTTAAGCTATCGAACGAATGGGAGTGGCGCAATTGATTTTTTTTACGAGGGAAAATTAAATGAAGCCTTTGGCAATAGGATAAAAAAATACATTGGGAGTTTGGGATTAGGTTTTCTTGACCATTTGGATTTGGAAATTCAAAGTAGGAATACGTTTCCTCATTCTGCAGGTATTGCATCTTCTGCATCTGCAATGAGCGCATTGGCTTTATGCCTCTGTAGTTTGGAAAATATTTTATTCGATTTGCATCAAAACGAATGTGACTTTAAGACAAGGTCATCTTTTTTGGCAAGGATGGGAAGTGGGTCAGCTTGCAGATCCATTTACCCCAAAGCCTCGCTCTGGGGATCTGTACCTTCGATCCCTTTCTCTTCCGATTCCTATGGAATAGATTGGTCAGGTGAACTAGCTCCTTCTTTTCAGACGGTCAACGACTGGATTTTCATTGTAAGCGCAGAAGTAAAATCTGTTTCATCATCTCATGGACACCAACTCATGGAACGGCATGTATATCGGTCAAACAGAATAATACAGGCCAATGAAAATCTGATCCGTTTGGTTAAATCGCTCAAAGAGGGAGATTGGACGAGTTTTATCGAAATTTGTGAAGAGGAAGCACTCAGTTTGCATGGATTGATGATGAGTTCCCGCCCCTCTTATTTATTGCTGCAACCTGAGTCCATTAGAATGATTCAATCCATCCGTCAATTCAGAAACGATTCAAAGATTCCGCTTGCATTCACCATCGATGCTGGTCCTAATATTCACCTCTTGTTTGATCCAGTTTATGAAAGTCAAGTAATTGAATTTATAGAACGCGAGTGGCCAGCTTATATAAACAATGATCTAATCCTTAAAGACAAAATGGGTGGTGGCCCGATAAAGATGAAATAGGAGGAAGATATGCTTGCTTTTAAAAAAAATTTTAAACCAATACTGCTTTTCGTTTTGGGAATATTCAGCCTTTTTGAATGCTCCTATTCTCAAGACTCCAAAGATCTGGAGCTGCCTGCCATAAAAAATAAATCCTTTGACAAGATGCTTCGCTCAATATTGTCTTTCAGCGTACCATTGATTGGTGTAGATGAATTGTACCATCAAATCGGCAAGTATCAGCTTTTGGATACCCGAGAATATGGTGAATATAAAATAAGTCATCTTAAAAATGCAAAATGGGTGGGCTACAATGATTTTGATGTCCAAAGAGTAAAGCATTTGGATAAAAAAATACCGGTAGTTTGCTATTGCAGCGTGGGCTACCGAAGTGAGAAGATCTGTGAGAAATTGCAAGCACTCGGATTTAAAGAAGTATATAATTTGTACGGCAGTATTTTCGAATGGGCCAACAATTCTTATCCCCTGGACAATTCAAACAACTGCCCTACCGACAGCATTCATGTGTACAACAAAATTTGGGGAAAATTTATGCAAAATAAAAAACTCGTAAAAATTTACTAGTTGGTACGATGACAAACAAATGATTGAGCCATTGCGTGCCATCAGAAACCTTGGCTTAAAAATTTCTAAGCACAAAAAAAACGATTAGAATCAGGATAGAAATGGCCAAACCTATTTTAATGTTCTTCTGATCATCCCTTTCACTTTTCTTGCGGGCTAAATTGTATGGAGTATCGCTTTCGGTATCCACCAATAGGGAATATAAAAATTCCTTGTCTTGCTTTTTAATCTGCAAATGCAATAGTTCATGTCCAATGTAAAAATGATAACTTTTGTCTTCAAAGATTTTGAAATCTATGATCATAATGGATTGGTTGAGATAAACCATGATGTTACCACTTTCTTCACCATGGTACAAACCAAGGGTGTACTCTTCACCCGTGATATCCGTCATATTCCACAATTGTTGTGCCAAGGCTCTTGCGATAAATAAAACTAATAAAGCAAAAATATGAAATTAAATTGTTCAGTCCCTTTAGCTTTGCAAAATTAAATTTAGAATAATGCACCAATTGAATTTACAAGATAAGAAGGCACTGGTTTGTGGAGCCAGTAAAGGAATTGGCCGGGCCATTGCCTATGCGCTGGCTGAGAATGGATGTACTGTTATCTTGCTGGCAAGAAATCAAAGCCTTCTCAATGAGGTGCTCGTTGGTCTTCCAAGAAATCATCAACAGGAACATCAGGCACTTCCTCTGGATTTATCCGATCTGGCTGCAGTAGAATCCACCCTCAAAAATCTTGTATTGATAAATGATTTTCACATACTTATCAACAATACGGGTGGGCCTCCCGGGGGTCGGCTGGAACTAGCTGAAATTCCAGCCTTGGAATCCGCCATCCGGCAACATCTCATGGCTGCTCATTTGGTGACCAAAGCGGTGCTGCCAGGAATGAAACGCCATCAATATGGCAGAATTATCAATGTATTGTCCACGTCTGTCAAACAACCTTTGGATCATCTCGGGGTATCAAATACAGTACGGGCTGCCATGGCCAATTGGGCCAAAACCCTTGCAAATGAGTTGGCTGTTGAGGGAATCACCGTCAATAATATTTTGCCGGGTGCCACAAATACGGACCGGCTCCAGGACCTTATCATCCGGGAATCTGATCTTCAAAAGTCTGATCCTCAACAAATAGCTGAAAAAATGCTAAGCCACATACCCATGAAGCGATTTGCCAGACCGGAAGAAATTGCCTGGGCAGTTTTGTTTTTGGCCTCGCCCCTGGCATCCTATATCACGGGAATAAACTTGCCCATTGATGGCGGAAGAACAAAGTCTCTTTAAGCTCTGTCCTTGGTGCTCTGGAGGATAAATAATTGATCTGTTTTGATAATTTTAACTATTATTACGTCTCTAAAAATTAAGCGTTTATGTCATCCGCCCACAGGCACGATCTGATCGATTGGAAACAAATTTTTTCCTTTCATTCCGTCATCTTTACGCTTGCTGGTGTGGTAATGGCTTCCATCGCCTTTAAAGGATTTATGATTCCAAATAAATTCATCGATGGCGGTATGACAGGATTGTCGGTCGTTTTACACGAATTGTTTCATCTCAATATCAGTGTACTAATTGTTTTGCTGAATATCCCATTTATTTATATCGGGTATAAAAAAATAGGTAAGACTTTCGCACTTCAAACAAGTTTTGCAATAATAATTCTTGCCATCGTAATTCATTTTTTGGAAATCCCCCCAATTACAAATGATAAAGTATTAATTGCCATATTTGGAGGATTCTTAATTGGTCTCGGTATTGGACTGGTAATCAAAGGAGGCGGAGTTATTGACGGTATGGAGGTCCTTGCCGATTATACCAACAAGAAAGTAGGTTTTACAACAAGTGAAATTGTGATGCTGTTTAATTCTGGAATTATTCTTTCAGTAGCATGGATTTTTGGGTTGGAAGCCGGGATGTATAGCATTCTTACTTATTTTACCGCCATGAAAACCTCCGATTATGTGGTAGATGGTTTTGAAGAATACACCGCATTAACTGTGATCAGCAGTCGTTTTGAAGACATCAAATCTTGCATTGTAAATGATTTTGGGAAGGCAATAACTGTTTATAATGGCGAGAGAGGTTATCTGCCAGGTAGTTTTCACATCAAACACGATACACAAATTATTATGACCATTGTAACACGCATTGAGATCCATCGAATTAAAAATGCCATTTTTGAAACGGACCCAAACTCTTTTATCTACATATCCAGTATCAAAGAAGTATCCGGTGGAATTGTCAAAAAGAAAAGAAAACATTAATTCAATAAATCATTGTCTGCAAAAAACATGACTTATAACACCACATATTTGTATCATTAATAACCAACTGTTCCATGTTGTCCATCAAAAAACTAAAGTCATTCGTTGTAAACAAACTGGAAGGGGAACTCGATCCAAAGCTCAGCTATCATGGCGTCCACCATACTTTGGATGTATTGAGGGTTTGCGATGAGTACATCTCAAGATTCGCCCTGAAAGGAAAAGAAGCTTGGTTGATCAGAACTGCTGCATTATTGCATGATGTCGGTATCGCTGAAACCTATTCCGGACATGAAGAAGCAAGTGTTGTATTCGCCAGAAATATATTGACTGCCTGGGGTTATGAAAAACCAGATGTCAAAAAAATTGAAGGAATGATTTTGGCCACAAAAATCCCACAAGAACCTAAAAATCTGATGGAGAAGATTATCTGTGATGCTGACCTCGATTACCTTGGCACAGACCAGTTTTATGAGATAGGCAATAGGCTATTTCATGAATTGGTGGCCTATCGCATCATTGAAAATGAAGAACAGTGGGATAGGCTTCAAATTAAATTCTTGCTTTCCCATTCTTTCCATACTGATTTTGCCAAAAAACACCGCGAACCGATCAAGCAAAAATTTATGCATGAGGTACTTCATAAATGGAAATGGAATCTGAATGATTTTATTTAAATGTTCTGGAATTTAAACTTGTGGTAAAAAGGTATTCATAAAAATCTTTAAAATTCAAATCGTTTCACCACTTACATCTTTTGAATATTCGGGGAATCCATTTGCTTTCTATACGCATTCAAACCGCAATTTAAAAAATCGTCGTAATCCTTCACGCCTTCTTTGTACCCCCGGGGTTTGGTGATCACCTGCTCATCCGGTGACATAATCACATATAAAGGTTGCGAATTTTGATTGAAATTGACAATTTGAAAATCGGCCCACTTATTACCCACATTTCTTATGGGATTCTGAGTAACAGATGAAATTAAAATTGAATCAAGTGGTGCGCGATCATCCACATACAAAGATACCAGCACAAAATCATCGTTTAGCTTTTTCCTGATCTCATCGTTCACCCAAATATGTTCTTCTGTCTTTCGGCAGTTGACGCAACCGTATCCTGTAAAATCCAACAACAGCGGTCTTCCTGTTTCCTTGGCATACGCAACCCCTTCGTTGTAATCTTTAAAACAATTGATGTTATTGGCACATTTGGTGAATGAAGGAAATTTGTTTTTAATGCTTGCATCCAGTACGGGCTCGGGCAAAAAATAATTGTAGGTGGACGGAGGTGCTAAACCACTCATCAATTTGAGAGAGTTGTATGAATTATACTCAGGTATCACTCTGAATCCAGTGACCAGATAAATGGTCAATGCGAGAAAAGTCACTCCGAAAATCGATCTGGTAACAGACAATTTTTTAACCGGACTGTCGTGAGGAAATTTGATAAATCCAAACAAATAAAGTGTAGTAAGCGCGAAAATTACAATCCAAAGACCCATGAATATTTCATAACCCAAAATTCCCCAGTGCTTGGTCATGTCCGCTACGGAAAGAAACTTAAGTGCAAGAGCCAATTCCAAAAAACCTAGCACCACCTTGACACTTGACATCCATGAGCCGGATTTCGGAAGACTGTTGAGCCAGGCCGGAAACGCAGCAAAAAGTCCAAAAGGAAGTGCCAAGGCAAGTGAAAACCCAAGCATGACAATGGCTGGTCCTGTGGCTGACTTGGCCGACTCAACAATGGCTGAACCAATGATAGGACCTGTACAGGAGAAAGATACGATGGCCAAGGTAAACGCCATAAAAAATATTCCAATCAAGCCCCCTTTGTCTGCAAGTGCATCGGTTTTGTTGGACCAACTAGAGGGTAGTGTAATTTCAAAATATCCAAAAAAAGAAAATGCAAATACTATAAAAATCAGAAAAAATAAAACATTGGCAATCCAATTGGTAGACAATTCGTTCAGCGCGGTAGCACCAAATAATGCGGTGATCAGCAAACCAATCGCCACATAAATCACTACAATGCTCAATCCGTACAAAATACCATTGCGAATGCCTGATTTCCGGTCCTTACTACCCTTGGTAAAATAGGATACTGTCAAGGGAATCATGGGAAATACGCAGGGAGTCAATAAAGCCAACAATCCTCCTAAAAATCCAAAAAAGAGGGTCCAAAAATGATTGGTACCCCTGACCATTTCTTCACCGCACTCACCCACAGGTGATTCAAGTGTGCTTACAATTGTTGGAATGGTCTGATCTATCACCGAGCCTCCTGGCATAATTAGACCTGCACCACCTTTATCTCCTTCCAACATCACCGATATTTTTGATGGATCTATCTCGAATGCCAGACTTTTAGGGGGAAGACACATGGTGGCATCACAAGTCTGATAGGTGAAATATCCCGTTATTTTCTTGCTGTGATCTTTGACCATCAGCTTTTGGTAAAAAAGAACATTTTCTTTATACTTGGTGACGTCCATTTCAAAAATCTCATCATATCCTTTGATCTGATGCTGGCTTTTCTCCTCGATCAGGCCCAAGGTCTGATAATTTTCTGCAGTATCCCATTCTATGTTCGTAGGAATCGGTCCGTCTTCGGCAATTTGACTGGAATAAATGTACCATCCCTTGTCGATCTTTGCTTCAAATTCAATTTGGAACTGATCTTCAGAAATCTTTTGGACTTTTGCAGATATTTTGACAGGATCATGCATGCCCTGTGCGGCCTGAATTTCCATGGGGTCGGAGGGCAAACTCCCTGCAAAATTGTCTCCACCCAATTGGAATTTAAAGTTCTTTGGAGTAGGTGGGATGCATTTCTCTGAATCGCAGCACATGTAGTAAATCTCTGCTTCTATCGGTATAGACAGATCCGTCACTTTGACCATTTGTACAAATTCTACCTGATTGTAATACTTGATGACGATCAGATTGTCAAACAATGGTTCAGGCCCCTCCTTTTTCTCACCCAATTCTTTGACTTCGCCCAGTAATTGATAATTTGAACCAGCTTTAAAACTCACTTCGGTCGGTGTCGCTGCATCAGGATCAGACTTCTGGCTGTATATGGCCCAGCTTTCATCCAATTTGCCCCTGATGATAAGTTCATACTTTTGATTTCCAAGGTCTTTTACTTCTGTGGTCCATTTGACTGGATCCAATATCTGGGCAGGACAAATAAGCCATCCTGTGATCAAAAGGAAACTTGTAAAAACTAGTTTTGACATATTCTTTCTCTAACTTAAATATAGTAACAGTTGATTTATAGATAGTTGGGAAAATCTCTGTATTTAACTGATTTTTAAGGATTTCTATTATCAGGCCAGCAGCGCATGGTGCTCCTTCATCCAACTGAACAAACTTTTAAAAATTTCCTTTCCATCCGTATTTCCCAATGCGGACTCGGAGGCGCGTTCAGGATGTGGCATCATTCCATACACATTTCTTTTTTCGTTGCAGATTCCTGCGATGTTCATACTTGATCCGTTGACATTGCTTTTTTCATTTACCAGCCCATTCTCATCGCAATATTGAAAAAGGATCTGATTGTTTTTGTGCAAACGATCCAGGGTCAAAGCATCGGCAAAATACCTGCCTTCTGCATGTGCAATGGGAATGGAGTAAGTCTTGTTGACATCCAGATCATAGGTGAGTGCAGATTGGTTGTTGTTTGGTTTGATCCATACATTGTCGCAAATAAAAAGCTGATCGCGATTGAGCAACAATTGACCTGGCAAAAGTCCAGCTTCGCATAATATCTGAAACCCATTGCAAATACCGATCACCATTCCTCCATCGGAGGCGAAACGAATAAGCTCTTCCATAATGGGTGAAAATCTCGCGATGGCCCCACACCTCAAATAATCGCCATAAGAGAACCCACCCGGTAAAACAATGCAATCTCCGGGATTGATCCCATGTAGACTGGTTTCTTTGTGCCAGATCCTCCTCACTTTATGTCCAAAAACTTCGCCCAAGACATAATGCATGTCATCGTCACAATTGGATCCGGGAAAAGTAATTACGCCAAAATTCATATTTACCAGTTTTGAATTTGCAAAAATAAAGCAGAAAAAGCAAACAAAAGGTGAAGTGTTTCTAAAAGCAATGGGTTTTTGATCTTGGTCAACAAAAGTCCAAGCAATACGGAAAGGGGCGTCATCAATAAAATCAAATGTGAACAATTATCAAATTTCATAAAAAAGAGGGAAATCAAACTGCAGAGAGTTATCCAAAACATCAAATCATAGTATTTCTGAATTATTACTGTTCGTTTGATTTTGTAAAAATTGTATTGAATCAATGTTACAATCAAAAGAATCAACAAAATAAACAAAACGATAAGTCCTTTTGCGCCGCTTACAGAATTAAATATCGATGAACTGAAATAAGCTTTGATCTGCAACTGGTAAAATATCTTTTCGCTTCCAGTTACATAACAAATGGTAAAGACCAAAAACAAAATGGTGATCGTTCCTGACATCATTTGAAGCCATTCTTGGACATTTATGCTCCTGAGAATGGTTAGTCCGGCCAATCCAATCAGAAGAAACCAGATGAAAGGAGGATACAGGATTGCTGCCAACCCAACGAAGAAACCAAAATTGAACAAATGTAAGGCTGTTTGCTTCTTGATATAAATGCCCATAATTTGTGTGATGGCCAAAATTAAAAATACATTCCCCAACATCACCGGACCAACGTTGGCGGTCAATGGATGCATTGCAGACAATAAAATAAAAACAACACCTGCAAACAATTGGCCCTCTGGATTTAGTTTGAATTTATTGACCAAATGGTTTAGCAAAAATGCCTGGAGAATAATTAGAATCGCGCTCCAAAGATATTGATAAGGACCGTTTAAATGGAAGAGATCTGCCAGATGGTTGTAGATCCATGCCTTTTCGTAGATGGGACTCTTGCCTGAATTAAAATACAATCCCAAACGCAAAATGAATGCGTATGGAATAATTAATAGAATGTTGAATAATAGGCTTTTACGAAAAATCTGAAGCAAGATCCCAAATTTTTGCACAATATATGGAAAATAGAACAAACCCCTCTGGCCAGCAGCTTTTCAAACAATACCTCTGAGATAACTTACTGAATTATCTTTGCGACTTCTCATGCAAAATGTCAACTTACATACCATCAAAGATCTGATCAAAGAAGATCTGCGTCAATTTGACCAGCATTTTAGAGAGGCCATTGCCAGCAGGGTATCCTTGCTCGATAAAATCAGCTATTATATTGTCAAAACCAAAGGAAAGCAATTCAGACCTATACTAAGTTTGCTTTCTGCCAAAATGTTGGGTGAGATCAATGAAAACACCTATACGGCAGCAACCATGGTGGAACTTTTGCATACTGCCACTTTGGTGCATGATGATGTGGTGGATGATTCTGATCAGCGCAGGGGATTTTTTTCCATCAATGCACTATGGAAAAATAAGATTGCTGTGTTGGTCGGAGATTATTTATTGTCAAGAGGTTTGTTGGTTGCATTGGAAAGAGACCAATTTGGAATGCTTAAAATACTTTCAAGGGCAGTCACCGATATGAGTGAAGGCGAGTTACTTCAACTTGAAAAAGCTAGAAGACTGGACATCAACCGCAGTGTTTATTTTGAAATTATTCAGAAAAAAACAGCTTCCCTCATCGCCGCAGCAGTGACTTGTGGAGCGCAGAGCGTCACCAATGATGTAGAAAAGTTGGATCAAATCTGGCAATTTGGCATCCAATTGGGCATCGCTTTTCAAATCAAAGATGATCTGATGGATTTATCCGATCACTCCATCGGTAAACCCCTGATCAATGACATCAAAGAAAAGAAAATGACTTTGCCACTTATCTTGTCATTAGAAAATGCACCCGACAAAGAATCTTCTCAAATCATCCGCGGCATTCGCAAGGATTCATTGGACAAATCCATCATCGCTGATACAGTTTCTTTTATCATTCGCAATAAAGGAGTACAACAGTCGAGCGACATGATGCATGAATATAAGTCAAAAGCCTTGGCCATCCTGGATGGCTTTGAAGACAATCCTGCCAGACAAGCTTTACAACAGCTTTGCCATTTTGTGACAGAGAGAAATACATAAAAAGTTTTTTAGAAATTCAATTGGGTTCCAATTTTGCATGGGTTGGTTTAAAATCTGAGGCAACCCGATAACTGACTTTTCAAAGAAAAAATAACTGCCAATCCCTGTTTTCAGAAATTTAAAGCTTGATTTGACTTCATTTATTCAAACTTATCATCGAAATATTTCTACAATAGACTGGATATATAGTATTTTATATATTATATAAATAAAAATGTGTTTTTATCCAAATCTGATTCAGGTCAAAATTTTTTACTCTGACCTTTGTCTCAACAAAATTTTAACAAATGAAAACACAAATTTTAAAACCAATTTTAGTTGCTTTTCTGACTTTAAAAACATTCTCTTACTCAGTAGCTGCAAGTGCAGCCCTGCCCATTGTCACTGTCGCAGGCATTGACATTAAAGGCATCAAAAAAGACAGCGCTTTGTTGCCAGATCTTGTTATCCACCAACTCCGTGGTATCAATATCTACGATGTAAGCAACCGTAAAGACGGTGAACAAGCTGCAGCCGATAATGGATTTAAATTGGCTGACTGCCACAGCAAATCTTGCATGGAGAATCTGGGTAGAATCACAGGATCTACCAAAATACTTGGAGGTAGCATTGAGCGGTTCGGAGATAAAATTTATTTAAACTTCCGCATTTTGGATGTTGCCTCTGGACAAATGGACAAATCTTATTCCATGGAATTCCTTGCATTGGAAGAGAGAATAGGCTTGATGATTGAGATTACCCTGCGCAAAATGCATGATCTCAATGTCGATGAACAGTCCCTAAAACAAGTCACTTCTCCACAGACTCTGGAAAGTCAGGTCAACAATCCCAATATCAGCAGGCTTAACCTGAGCGGACCCAGATTTGGGTTTGGAGTACTTTTTGGAACAGACGGAAAGGATTACCGAAGACCACAGAACCAGGGTGGCTGGGGTACCTTCCCGGTGGCTTCCCACATTGGATACCAGTTTGAAGTCTCTTACCTCAACCAAGGAAATATCCAGGGATTGTTTGAATTCATTCCATTGATCAATGGAATTGAACAAGGTAGTTTCATCCCTTCATTGGCCATCCTTCATGGTGTACGTTCCAATAAATCAGGACTTGAGTTTGCAATTGGAACCAATTTTTCGATCACCAAAAGAAGAGAAGGTTTTTATCAGGATGGAAAATGGATTTCGGGCAAGTCTCCGGATGGAAGTGAAAGACCAACCCTGCACAATGATGGGCACGTGAAGATCGAAGGTGGCCTGGTGGTCGCTTTGGGTAAATCTTTCAGAAGCGGATCCATGAATTTTCCGGTCAATTTTTACACTGTATTGCGAAAAGACAGCCCAAGGATAGGCCTCTCACTGGGGTTCAATACCAAAAAGTAATATTTCAATAAATAACACCCTTGTTAATATACGGGGTACGTTCCTCAGGGAAGGTACCCCTTTTTTATTGTTGTTGTTTTGCCCAGCCCATTCTTTGATTTTATTTCAAGATGTGTCTGTCGTATCTTTGCCAAAATTTTTTAAAAGTGAAGTATCTCCTTTTCCAAATATCGATATTTTGTTTCTTGCTCAATGGCAATGCTCAAGTGAAGTTGTCCCAGAGTCTTATCCATCATATAGAAAATCATGGCCGTGCCAATGCAATCCTCTTGTTAAAAGAAAAACCAGTCTTTGCACAATATCAGTCAGGCTGGACCAAAGAAAAAAAGACTTCTTATGTGTACAATGTCTTGATCAGCCATGCCCGCCAAACACAAAGACCCTTGTTGGATTTTCTAAACCTACATCAAATACCACACAATTCATTTTGGATTGTCAATGCAATCCGCTGTGAAATAAATTCTGATCAATTGGAATTGCTTGTCAAAAGAAAAGAAATTTCGTCGATTGTCCTCGACCAGGCCATCCACTTATCGTTTAATCTTTCTTCAGATCTGCAAAGTTTACAATCCCGCGGACCTGATTTGACCTGGGGGCTTCAGAGAATGGCTGTAGAAGAAGTTTGGAAAATGGGAATCGACGGCAAAGGGGTCATCCTGGCTGGTCACGACACAGGATACAAATGGGATATGGTCGGCATTAAAGAAAAGTACCGCGGTTGGAATGGTTCCGATGCGGATCATAACTACAACTGGCACGATGCCATCCACGAGATTAGTCCGCTTAGTTCTGACAGCATCAATCCCTGTGGCCTTAAGCTGGCAGAGCCCTGCGATGATCACGGACACGGTACCCATACTGCCGGTACCATGGTCGGTTATACGGATGATTTGGCTTATGGAGTAGCACCCGGAGCAAAGTGGATTGGTTGTAGAAACATGGAACGCGGCAATGGTGCGCCTTCTACTTACATCGAGTGTTTTGAATTTTTTCTGGCACCAACCGATCTGAATGGAATGAATCCCAGGACTGATCTTGCACCCCATGCCATCAACAACAGTTGGTATTGCAGCCTTTCGGAGGGATGTCATCCTGACAATTTTCATTTTATGGAAGAAGTGATTGATCACCTCACATTGGCGGGTGTGGTGGTGGTAGTTTCTGCCGGTAATCAGGGAAACAACTGTGGTAGTATTGCCTTTCCGCCCGCTATATTCAAAAATAGCTTTACCGTTGGTTCATTTGCCGAGAATGATACCATCAGTTCTTTTAGCAGCATCGGACCTGTATATATTGATAGTAGTCTTAGAATTAAACCCGATGTAGTAGCTCCTGGAAGCGGAGTTTTGTCAAGACCGCTTTCCGGTAATCTGGAAGCATGGAATGGCACAAGCATGGCAGGTCCACATGTTGCCGGATTGGTGGCACTAATTATACAGGCCAACCCTGAGCTATCCGGACAGGTAGAAAAAATTCGGGAGATCATCCAGCAATCTGCAAGAATGCATGATGCTTCTGTGCAATGCGATGGTTTAGATTCAACTGCCAGGCCCAATCAGATGTATGGATACGGCAAGATCATGGCGCTTGAAGCCGTAAGAAGAGCCATCGTATTAAAATTAAAAAAAGAGGATTCAACTCCAAAAACAAGTTTTCTTTTACCCAATCCTGTAAAAGATATTCTAAGCGTTCATTCCACCAAAGAAGGTGTTTACACCGTTACAATCACAGACTTGAGTGGCAAAGTGGTTTACTTTTCAAAAGAAAATCACAGCTCCCATCAAATCAATCTACAAAATTTGAATCAAGGGGTCTATTTGGTAAATTTATCCAATGAACCCATTTGGCACAAACTGATCAAAATTTAATGGGACGATGGGAAAACTCTTGTACAACAGAATAGACCGCAGGGTGCTTTTGGAAAAAATGCGGAACAACGATGAGGTCAGAAAAACCATTTCGTTTTACAAATACCACAAAATTGGAAATCCTCAGATATTCAGGGACCACTTGTTTGTCTTGTTGAGTGAGGCTCAAGTGCTTGGAAGAATTTATGTGGCCAATGAAGGCATCAATGCACAAATCTCAGTTCCAGAATCGCAATTGGAAAAATTGATTGCGTTAAAGGACGAAATTACTTTTCTCAAAAACATCCGTCTGAATTATGCCATCCAAGACGATGGTCGCAGTTTCTTCAAATTAATTATCAAAGTGAGGAAAAAAATAGTGGCTGATGGTCTGGACGACAAGAGCTTTGATGTAACGAACACTGGCGTCCATTTGAATGCCAAAGAATTTAACGAACTTTCGTCCAAAGAAAATGCGATCATAGTGGATATGCGAAACCATTATGAAAGCGAAGTTGGTCACTTTCACAATGCCATAACTCCGGATGTGGTGACTTTCAGAGAATCACTTCCCCTCATTGCAGACATGCTATCAGACAAGAAAGAACAACCAGTATTGATGTATTGTACCGGTGGTATCCGATGTGAAAAAGCATCTGCTTATATGAAGTACCGCGGATTTAAAGACGTTTATCAACTCAACGGAGGAATCATTGAATACGCCAGACAAGTAAAAGAACAAGGATTGGAAAATAAATTCCTTGGAAAAAATTTCGTATTTGACGAAAGGCTTGGAGAAAAGATCTCAGATGAAACCATCAGCAAATGCCACCAATGCGGTGCTGCGTGTGACAGTCATACCAATTGTCTCAACGATCATTGCCATATCTTATTTATCCAATGTCCGAATTGTGCTGCCAAATACAATCGATGCTGTTCTAAAAAATGCGCAGATTACGTACAACTCCCTAAAGAAGAAAAAGAAAAATTACAACAACAAAATATTCGATTTAACGGATCTGCTTTTTCCAAAGGAAGATACAAAGCCCTCAAACCAGATCAGGGCTTGAATCTTTCCTAATGTTGTGGCAGTCCATCTAATCTTGCGAAGAAAAATCTGAACAAAATTGTTCTTTAAACCAATCCATTGAAGCTTGAACCTAATTTTGATAGAAAGGATCTCTTTACCCAAAGTTGCTGGTCAAAAATATTGTTTCCTGATACAGAACAAATACAAATTGAGTTTGAATACAAAAGAAGTCATTTATTTGCTTGCTTCTTATTTAGAAAATCCTGGAAGTACCGTTTTTTAGAATGTCCCAAATTTACACCCCACAATGTTTTTATCGATCATCAGGTTGACTTCCCGGACAGTTACAAATCCTACTTAAAGGAAATCGAATTATTGAAAATGTTAAAAACCATTTTGACTTCCTTTGATTTGATTACCTGCAAATTTCATGGAAGTATCCAACATGCTTCGGTTGATAAAAGCCAAAATGAATTTTATCAAACGGCACCATCCGCTTACATCAGGGGTCAAAATGACATCGATCAACTATGGCAAAAGATGTATCGAAACACCCGGAATCACATCGTCCACGCCATACAGTCGAATATTGAGTTCAAAGAAATTTCGCCACTTGAATTTTCAAATTTGATTAGAAGCAGCAATTACTATACAACTTCCGGATTAACTGCTGAAATGGTGCAAAATTTGTATGGTGCTTTTCATCCGAATGGCATATTAAAAATTACAGCAGCGGTGTTTGAGGAGAAAATAATGTCTTCGGCGATGACAATTCACTGGAAATCGGACTGCTATCTTTTGGTCAATGTACTTTCAGATGATCAAAAAATCCGATCTGCCAATACGGCCTTGCTTTGGCATCTGATTGAAAAATCCATCCAACAATCCGTTCACTTTCATTTTGACGGCTCATCGGTGGGAGACATTATGCAGAAATACAAATCTTTTGGAGCAGAGACCTGTGGTTATATCTATGGTAAGATCATTCATTCTAAAATTCTTAGGCACATTTATATTCACAAAATGTAGTATTGGATGGAGCGGGAACTTTTTTTAGCAGAAAAAAAAGCGATGAATTGGCTTCGCTACACAGCTTCCAAATTCAATTCAAGAGGATTTTCCCACAGCAGACGGAACTGGCTGCCAGAATTTTGCGCCTGGAGAAATCCTTACCCCGAAACCAGCGGATATCTCATCGAGAATTTCCTTTATAAAAATAACAATGGAGAAGAAGACATTACGATCGCTTTAAAAACAGCTGAATGGCTGACAAATATTCAGGACCCTTCGGGATGCTATCACAGTGGAACAAAACAAAAGAGATCAAGCTCCTTCAATACGGCTCAAATTTTGTTTGGACTTGCTGAAGCGCATTTACATTCCCCAGATCCAAAATACCAAAAGTCCATTGGGAAAGCAAAATCTTGGTTGTTGCAACAGATTGATGAAAAAGGATTATGGACAGAGGGATTGTATGTCAACGGATATTTTCCATCTTATTATGCCCGTGCGATATGGCCCATGTTGATGTTGGCTCAATCAGATGAGGAAAAACAACTCCTTCAAAAAAGTTTTGAAAGGCTTTGGAAAAACCGTGATCAAAAATGCCTTTTTAGAAACGCCGGATTTTATCCCTTACAAGCTGCATTGTCTCATACTGTTTTGTATGCCATGGAAGGCTTTTTTGAAATTGCAAGCCTATTGAACTTAAAGGAGGTATTAAATGAGATTTTCGAAATCCTTGAAAACGAATCCATCGAGATTCTTAAAACTAAAACATTGTGGGCCATGATCGATCAGGAAGGAAGAAGAAATTATCGATTTAGATGTCTGACCGGAGAAGCTCAGATGGCAAGTTTGTTGTTAAAAATGTATCTCAGTCGAAAAGAAAATTTATTGTTGCGATCATCACAATTGATATTACAGGGATTGATCCGAGCACAGAAACACTCAAGCAAGCGATTTTTGGATGGGTCCTTTCCGGCGTCCGTCCCTTGGTATTCTGACTATTTCCCTTTACAAAGTGTCAATTGGACCAACAAATTTTTTCTAGATGCTTGTTACCAATACAAGTTGGCCATTTCATAATATAGGAAAACAAAATCCTCCGATTATCTCAATATAAGCATTTTTCCAACGCCATTTTTAAAATACTGATCCGTTCCATTTTGCAAAGGATTTCTTTCATTTCCTGCTGGATCTTTGACCACCAGTCTATAAAAATAAACACCATTGATCAGTTTCATACCGTACTGGTCGGTTCCATCATATTCGTATTCTGTCATGTGGGTGCCAAGATGCAGGGGTCCTAGTTCAGTTTGATCGATTTCTCTTACGATTCTACCTAATTGGGAAAATATTTGGATTTTATAAAATTCAGGTGTTCCAGTACCTGTCATGGTATAAACGAATTTTGTCCAGACTTTGAAAGGATTGGGATAATTAAAGAGATTGGAAATACTAATCTCCTGTTTGATTTTAAAGCTGGTACGGATCTCCGCATCTGAAATATAATTTCCACTATGATCCTTGGCTCTGACAATAATCTCGTAAGTGCCATTGTCAACAAACTCCTGATCAATAATAACAATAGCCTCGTTGCGTGATTGACCGAACACAGCCGGGACAAATTGAACGTTGTTTTGGCTAAAGAAAATATCTCGGATGCTTCGGTCGGGATATCTCAACTTAATGCTGAACAATGCAGTGTCATCGATTGGAAAGGCCAAATTTTCATCTCTCACTTGAATCTGAATTTTGCTTTTAGCAGAAATATAATCTCCATCTTCAATGGTCTTTCCATTGAACCGGAGAATAAACCTTGGCCTCCTCCTTTCTTTTGTCACAAAATAATTGATCACACCAATGTTATTGAAATGATGCAATTCTGATTGATCATTGTCAGGATTGAGTTCGACAAACAATTGATAGGCTCCAAACAGTCTGCTGGTGTTTTTTGCGAATGGTATGCGAATGGATTCTTGAGATTTTATAGGACTTATTCTGGCAATGATGGTTTCAGATGAATTGTTTGGCCCGACGAGGGTAAATTTTACCAGCAAGCTATCCATATCAAACTGACTGATGTTGGAAGCGTTGAAATCAAGTCTGAAAACTTCACCTTGATTTAGGGTATCTGCACTTTTGACAAATCCATTTCCACAATCAATGGCGACATCTGGAAGACCTTTGTACAGAACCCTCCAATATTCCTTTTGCGGACAGGTTCTATCCATCGAATCTTTAGAGGACCATATTAACTTTAATCTGGGATAATTTTTCGCATCGATGTTTCGCAAATCCACTTCGCTCACGGAAATGTCAGAAAACAAAATGGACTCTCTTCCTTGGGGATCAATACCTACAATGTCCAACTTAACTTGATCTATATTTTGGCTGGTATCAACAACTTTCCATAGACATTTGTCAAAGTAGCTTGCTGGTCCAATTATTCTTGAATCAATATGGCCTGAAGTCAATCGCACCGGGATATAATGCGACAAATCAATTTCTCCTGAAAAATCTCCAAATTTCTCCCTTGGTATATAATCTGCTCTTTTGTTTCTATAAATAAAAATATAGGGTACATCACCCAACATTTTCAAATTCTCTACCTGAAGAGCGCCGAGAGATTTTAGAGTTGTGAATAGATTTTTGATCCCATCACTGTCCCATAATTCCGGAAAAAAAGAATAATTTTCCTGAACGAGGGTCATAAGACTCACCACAGCATCTTTCGGAATGTCATTTTCTAAAAAGCGCATCAATGATTCGCGCTGATTTTTGGTTTCAGTTTTAAAAATAAACATTGGTCGGCCTGCAATTCCTGGTAGCGAAACACTTCCAAAATCAGCTCCTGTTTGATTGATCCAAAGATTGCCTTCTACCGGACTAAAGATCGTCACCAAAATACCACTGAAATCTGAACCATAAATATCTTCATTGTAGTCCACTTTCACTTCGCCCTGATAGAATACCTTGGGTCTCAGAAAATGGGAATTTCTGGTTACTGCATTAAATACTCTGAAATCTTCAAGAACTTCTTTGAATTCAAATTTTCTTTCAGGTTCTTCTAATTTTATATTGTTGAAATCATTTCTAAGATCCTGAAAAAAATGGGATTGGTTCCAACCGTCTTTTACCCCCTGCATGTAAACAAAAGAACTAGAACGCCAAGCCAATACGCCATTAGTGCTACTGTCAGGCCTTGTTCTCCAATAATACACTTTGTCAGAAATCAGAGTTTGTTCCGGCGTCCACCGAATCACTCCACCCGCTTGTGAAACTGACTTTTCAAGCTTAAGAGGGCTGTTAAAATTCTCTGTGGTATCCAATTCAAAAAAATACGGACTGGCACCGGAAAACATATTTCCTGTATTTGCAATCAACTCAGGTTTGTCGCGATCTATAATTGCAAATTCATGTGGATGCACTGGAAATACATCCTTATCCAAAACTACATATCGAAACCCAATTTCTCCGGAAGAACTGAACAGGTCGTTGTTCTCTTCTGCAATCGGCAACGGACTTTCCGGAATATTCTGATCTGCATCGACTTTTAGAAATATTTTGTTAAAACCAACAGAATTGGTCTTTGGTATTTTAATCTTAAAATGGTATTTTTCTCTTGAAGAAGGTGAGGAAACCAAATCATAAAAAACTGTATCTCTTTTACCCGCAGAGTTTTCATTTTGTATGAATATCCTGATTGAATCTTTAATCGACTTTCCAAGATTGACAATGTCCAATTCCAGTTCAAACTCCCCTTGATCGGCATAAATAATGGAAGGATTGGTTTTGACAGATGACCCATCAGGAATAAAGTCGGGACTTTCAGATGCCAATAAACGGATGGCAGGATCTCCATTGAAACTGATTGACAAAGCCTGATGAGCAATGGCCTCATTGTTAAAAATTTGAAAATCCTCCATCATTTTACGATTGGAATACTGAACAGCCTCACCCAAGGTCAAACCATATCTCTCTTGTCCAATTTGGTGATAAAATTCTGCACCGTATATCGAAAGAATATAAGGTAAACCAGCCGTTGAATTTGCCAGATAAACAATTGAACCCCGATCTGCTGCAAGATTATGTACTTCACTAATGCTTCTCACATTTTCAAACATTTGTCCCGCATAGCAGCCCATCGCCACAAAGGCATGGTATTTTCCTTTGTTTTGATAACTCGAAATATTTTCCAAATTGAAATCAAGCCGTGTTGACAGAGAATGACCCATGAAAGAAATCACGGAGACACCATTGTCCACCAGATATTTGAGTCTATCAGAGCTTGATACTTCAATTGGATTGGAGCTTTGTTTGTAAAATGTTTCTACATCCGCACCAAATGAATTGTTTTCGATGACCTCTTCCATGGCCGACAATTGATTGGATATGGTGGTAAAGAGAGTTGGATCACCACCCGAAAGATGCACAAACCGTTTGATCCATTCTCTGTTTTCCAAAATATGTGCAGTATTTTGAATGGCGTTTTCGTGTTCTTTGACTTTGTCAAGATAGGTTTTAATTTCATCGCCATTAACCGCGGGCAGTCTACCCAATGCCAGGAAAGGCATTCTGTTTTCATCAGAAACCAGCATATAATCTGCAGCCGGCATGGAATAGGTCGGGACAAAATTGTTTAGATCCTGTCCATTTCTGCGATCAATTTGATATTCTAATCCTTTACCTATAATCAAGGTGTGTTTCAATTCGGGCCAGAGCTGACGGACATATTGGTAAAAATTCCTTATTGCAATTGAGTGCCCCTTTATTCCAAAACCAAACTCATTGTACAAATCTTCAACTGCGATTGTAATCACGCGATAGGCTCCACCGGAAACACTTTTGCGGTAGTTTTCATATTCCTGAACCATACCATTGCCCAAAGTAATATCCATCAAACGCTTTGAAGTCAAAATGACATAGTTGTATTCCTCAGGACTAAAATGATTAAACTCGGTGTAGAATAAGTTTGATATTGGACGGATGGCGGTGTTGGAAACGATGAGCAATTTCCTTTCCTGTTCGGAAGGAGGTAGGGAGATTTTATAGATGCCGGAAGGTTCCCTTTTGCTGATCAGGTGGAAATTATTGGTCAAGTCATACATGATTATCTCATCGCCACCATCAAAATCTTCAATTTCTAGATTTTTTCGAATGACTGAGGCCGGTATATAAATAAGCGCTTCTTTCCTCTGATCAAATAAAAATTCTGCTTGGTATTCGAGTTTTATGGTGGAAAGGCTGATGCGATCTTCAGAATTTCCATTGGCCAGTACATTGAGTGCCATTTGGTTTTTGAGCTCGTCTGCAAACAAAGTGAAGTTTGCTTTCCTCACTTTAAAACCTGGAAATAAAATGATATCCTTTGGTTGACTATCTATGGAGAAATTGACCCGATGCGATGTGAAATCTTCTCCATGCCCAAAAACAGTGACTTCAACTTTGGCCTGATCTCCCTGCAGATATGGATGTTGAAAACTGATGTTGAAATCGCGATTAGAAAAACCATTGGTTGCATAGCCCTGACCCTCATCAAAGTCAGGAAGTTTTTGAGAATTGCGATAACCATAACTTCGTTTTGTCGCCATTTCCTCAAAAGATACCGTCTGTTTTTGTATATAGTAGAAATCCTTTGGCAGCGGATTAGAGAGATCATTTGTGATGGATTGTATCCTCTCTGATGAAATCTGATCAGACCAACTTAAAAAATAAGCTGCAGAATCTGTAAACATACTGTACTCTGAGTTAACCATAGGAGTACCCTGAGCAAATAAAGCGGCATCCAATTCTGACCGATTTTTTTCTCCATAAAATTCAATATAATCATCCGGTCCCAAAGGTCCCTTTGCATTTACAAATATTGGAACTTCCTTCCCGAACCTAAACAGTTGATACTGCTCTCCGGGTATTGTACCTACCGGTAAACCTGCATCCACCAAGGTCTGATAGGGAATGCGATAGATTCCATCTTTTGCCAAAGACAATTTATAATACCTTTGATTTTTTTTGATCCATTCATTGCCAAACATGAATTTGCCATCAAAGCGCATTTGTCCAACTGCGGTGCAAACAATTAAACTAAAAACCAATATACCAAAAGTGGCGATTTTATTTTGAATCATATTTAAATTAATAATAATCAGTAGCAAATATATGATGAAAATAGATTATATTAAATAATTTTCCTGTAAAATTAATAAATTCAACATTGATTTGGCTCCAATAGATTTGCTCTTGGTATTAAACACTGTCATACAAATACTTATATGGTTGATTTGTTTTGCAGGATTGGTACATTATGTACCAAAAAGTCCGGAATCTCAATCAAACCAGAGACTTCCTCCTGTGTCAGTGATCATCTGTGTCCACAACCATAAGGAAAAAATCATCCAATTGCTGAGGGTTTTGTCCGGTCAACATTATCCGCAATTCGAGATAATCATATCTGATGATGGTTCCTCCGATGGTTTGAAAGAGTATATACAAAATGAATTCACTGGATTCAAAAACTTAAAATACATTTTCGAAACCAAGACGGTGGCAGGGAAAAAACCGGCTTTGATCCGAGCCATTGAATCCTCAAAATATGAATATCTCCTTCTTACAGATGCCGATTGTCTTCCAGTCTCAGAGTATTGGATCCGTGAAATGACAACTCCTGTAATAAAAGGAGATCAGATGGTGTTGGGATTTAGTCCTTACATTTTCAAAACCGGAATCTTAAACTTAATCATTCGATTTGAAAGTACCCTCAATGGAATTCAATATTTATCTTCAGCTTTAAGGGGCAAAGTCTATATGGGAGTCGGACGAAATTTGCTTTATCACAAATCAATTTTTAATCCCTCATTGCTGAACTTAGACATTCCATTTGGAGACGATGATCTTTTTGTAAATAAAATTGGTCCGTTTGTTTCCACAGCTGTCGTCCTTTCTCCAAACAGCATGGTATTTTCAGAACCAAAAAACGACTGGAAATCTTATTTTCAACAAAGAAGAAGACATTTTGCTGCAGCTAGACATTACAATTGGGAAAACCGTCTGTTTTTAGGAGTGTATCATTTCAGTCTCATCTTGTTTTATTTTTTCTTAATCCTTGGTATCTTTTCATCATTCGGGAATTGTATAATATTGATGTATTTGATCAGACTCTTGGTGGTTTGGTTTATCTTTGCCTTTTCGGCACAAAAGTTGGAATCAAGAGATATGGTTTTAAAATTTCCTTTTCTGGAACCAATTTATCTTGTCTTTTTATTGGTTCAGGCACCGTTTATTTGGATTAAACCTGCCAAATGGTGATGGATAGAATACTTCATTACTTTCCTTATCTACTAGAGCGACAAATTAAACAACTGGAATTGCTTTTTCCATTGTACAAGGAGTGGAATCAGAAAATCAATGTAATATCCAGGAAAGATATGGATTTTTTTTACCTTCATCATGTCTTGCACAGTATGAGTTTGGGAATGTATGTAAATTGGAAAAACGGAACCAAGGTGCTGGATTTGGGTTGTGGCGGAGGATTTCCGGGAATACCACTTGCCATCCTATTTCCCCAGCTTGAATTTACCCTGATCGATGGGACTTCAAAGAAAATAAAAGTAGTACAATCCGTGATTGAAGCATTAAAAATTGAAAATGCACGTGCCGTACATGCCAGGGCAGAAGAACATCCTTTCAAATATCACTACATTGTATCCAGGGCAGTCGCACCACTGTCCCATTTAATGGAATGGTCCACTCCCCTGCTTTTGCACAAATCCATCAATGCATTACCAAATGGTCTAATTGCATATAAAGGTGGGGATCTGAAAGAAGAAATGGATCAGATCCGCGGTAGAAAAATGATTGATTGTTGGCCATTGAAGGAGAAATTAACTGAACCATATTTTGACACAAAGTTTCTGGTCTATGTTTCTTAATCCCATTCAATTGACTTTTCGACTATTCTTTTTGATCGTTATAGCTAATTTTAAATTAGCAGCTCAAGTTTTGGACGTTGAAATTCTTTGTACACTACCTGATGAAGTCAAAGAAAGTTCTGGTTTGATTAGTCTATATAATGGCATCAGTTTTTGGACACACAACGACAGTGGAGGAGAACCAATACTTTTTGAAATCAATCAAAATTGTGAAATTCTCCGATCGGTTAGAATTACCAACGCGGAAAATGTAGATTGGGAAGAAATCTGCATGGATTCATTGAAAAATATCTACATCGGAGATTTTGGCAACAATAGCAATGACCGCAAGAATCTTGTGATTTACAAGATATCTGGATTGGATAGAGCAGATTCCAGTGAAATCAAAGCAGAACAGATCCACTTTGAATATTCCAATCAATTTGCCTTTCCTCCTTCGGGACAGTTTTTAAATTTTGACATGGAAGCCTTTGTTTGGATAAATGATAGCTTGCATTTGTTTTCTAAAAATCGCACCAACCCCTTCAGCGGATATTGTTACCAACATACTATTCCGGATCAGCCGGGTTTTTACAAAAGCCATTTGGTAGATAGTTTTTACACTGGAAATGGGTTGATGCAACAATTTTGGGTAACTGGCGCTGCAATAAGTCCAGACCATGGCAAACTAATATTGCTTTCTTATGACAAGGCATGGTTGTTTTACCCTTTAAAGCCAGATCGAATTTTTAATTCTCCTGTGCGTGAGCTTGGATTCCCCTATCTCAGTCAAAAAGAAGGCCTAAGCTTTACATCCGAATCAGAGATCGTAATAAGCGATGAATATTTTTCGCTTCTTCGCAATGGTGGCACACTAATGAGAACCTCTCTGGATAAAGTGCTTCAATCCAATGACATAGAATCAGATCACAAATATTCTATTTTTCCCAATCCTGGTAGCGAAATCGCACAGATTTTTCCAACAGATTATCAATTTGTGACTTTCTATGATTTGTTGGGAAGACCCATCTGCACATTTGATCCAACAAATACCATCTCTCTATCCAATCTGATTCAAGGATTCTATCTTGTCAGTGTGATCAGTGACCATAAAATTAACAAGATCGGTTTTTATAAAAAGTAAGATCTGCTGGCAGCAGGCTCATTGGACAGAGCATGTTTTTCACAAAGTTTTAACCTTGTTTGACTAACTTTAGATTTACTTTTGCTGTCTAATGAAAAAATCAAATGTACATGAAAAAAGGAATTCTGTATTCGCTTTTACTGCTTTTTGGGTTTTCATCCTGCGATGCTCAGCTTGGTAAGTTATTGAAACAAGCCGGTTTGGGTGAACTGAGTACTGAAGATGTCGTAGCGGGATTGAAAGAAGCATTGGGAAATGGCACCTCCAAAGGCAGTGATTTGTTGTCTGCCAAAGACGGCTTTTACAAAAGCATCTATAAAATTGCATTACCCCCTGATGCCAAAGCTGTTGCTGATAAACTCAGAATAGTACCTGGATTTGACAAGGTAGAAGAAAATGTGGTGGAGAAAATGAATCGAGCGGCTGAAGACGCAGCCATCAAAGCAAAACCAATATTTATCAGTGCCATCAGGCAAATGACGGTAGCGGATGCCTGGGGAATCTTAAAAGGAGAGAAAGATGCAGCAACGCAATATTTGATTCGAACCACCCGAAGCACCTTGTACAGTGAATTTAAACCTGTTGTAATTGAATCATTGAATAAATTTGGAGCAATAGACTATTGGAGCACAGCAGTCAATGCTTATAATCAGATACCCCTGGTGAAGAAAGCAAACCCGGATATTTCAGACCATGTGGTCAATCTCGCTTTGGACGCTTTGTTTAAAACGATCGCAATTGAAGAAAAAAACATCCGAATCAATTTGTCGGCCAGGACTTCGGATTTGCTTAAACGGGTTTTTTCCAAACAAGACCCATAAAAATTAATACACGGCCTTACCAAATTGTTCCGTAGCATGCACCTTCATTTTGAACAAAGATAAAATGTGCCGCTAAAGCTGCATTTTTAGGGAGAAATCAAGTGATATAACAAAAGTTATATGTCCACTTTGACTGAAGATTGATACTTTTGCAGTGAATTATTTATTTACTCAAAACTATCAAAAATGACAAATAAGCTGCTTTTACTATTCATTGTTTTTACACTTATTCTTCTGGCTGGTTTTAAAAATTCTACTGATTCACCAATACAGCTAAATCAAGCCAATCCTAATGCTTCTAATAAAACAGGTCAGATCGACCCGGGGGAAGAAAGCTTATTACAAACAATCGATTTTGCGCTTGCAGTAAGTATGGTGTCAAGTTGGGTAGATACCATTGCAATGATGAGGAATATTACGACCAGACAAGGAAAAAGAGACAGTATCGAGAAATCAGTTTATTTCAGCAAGGCTGATCTTGAAACATTGATCAATCATCTGAATTCCAATAATAGCTCAGGAGTTCGAGTCTATTTTGGACATTATGGCAATACAACTGCGATTGCCAATTATCTCGAACAAAATAATCGGCCCGAATACCTGCACCGATTCTCATTGATCCTTCAATCGACGGATGGACAGGGAAATCCCACTCAGGGACTACCTTTGGTCAATTTTGGAAATTTATGTCCTCCCAGATGTCCTTCCGCTGAAATTAATGATCTCATGTATTATTAATTTTTTTCTTAGTAATTTGACTTGACATTATATATATACATATTATTTGTCGCAACATTTTTTGCTTTCATTGCACGACTTCTCAAAAAGTTAACTTTCGCATTTTTTTTTGAATTCGTGTTGATATGCTTTCTCACTGAGGCTGTCATTGCTAAATATTTCGCCATCCAATTTCAATCCAACCTTATAGTATACAATGTGTACTATATCTTAACTTTTTCCTACTACAGCTTTTTGTTTATTAATTATAATCCACAAATTGGATGGAGACATCCAGTCAGCTATTTGGGATATTTACTGTTCGTCGCATCCAGGGTCAATTTCTTTTTTTTTCAGGGATTTCACGTGGCCAATGTATTCACGTACAACCTGGCCATGATTTACGTTCTTTTTCTGATTGGATGGTATTTAAAGAGCTTGCTTCAGAACGCAGTATTTTATGACTTAAAAACCTTGCCACTCTTTTGGCTGTCCATCGGAATCCTTTTGTTTTACACGTCTTCCTTCCCAATCCTGTTGTTTATGAATCAAATTATTGAACACAACAGGGAATTTAATATTTCTCTATACTCCTTGGTTTCTATCGGCAATTCGTTTTTAAGTCTTTCCTATTTGGCTGTATCTTTATGCCACTTATGGAAGAGTCACTAATCTACAAAATTGTTGTAGCTGCATTTGTCATGCCAGTCCTGCTTGCAGGATTCCTGATTTGGTTTATTGTCCTTTACCAAAAAAGAAAATACGAGTCATTGATATTTCAACAAGATCAGCTGCTAAGAGAGCAAAAATTGATCCTTGCTCAACAGCGCGCATTGGAAAATGAACGCAACAGGATTGCATCAGAAATGCACGATGATCTTGGATCAGGTTTAACCACCATCAGCTATTTAAGTGAAAGACTTACCAAATCCATAATATCAGAAGAAGAAAGAAGTCTGGTTCAAAAAATAAATCTACAAAGTAAAAAATTGGTAGGAAATATGGGTGAAATTATTTGGGCCATGAATACCAAATTTGATACTGTTGAAAATTTACTCATTTACATTCGCCGTTATGCTTCAGAGTATTTTGCAGGAATTTACATCCAGCTTGAGTGGAATCAGAATCAAAGCCTATTAAATTATTCCATCAGCGGTGAAAATAGAAGAAACATATTTTTGGTGCTCAAAGAACTATTCCACAACATTGCAAAGCATTCGCAAGCAAGTATTGTAAACCTTGATTTAACTCAACTTGAAAATGAACTGATCATTCGCTTAAAAGACAATGGTAAGGGTTTTGATTTAAACAAAAATTTGGAAAAGGGGAATGGTTTGCACAATATTTTTAAAAGAATTGAATACCTTGGAGGCACAGGAAATTTTTCAGGAGAGCCACTTGGAACTGAATTTGTATTCTCCATTCCTATTCATGCCTCTGTATAAAATACATTCCTATATTCCTTCATTACAGCAATATAAAATATGCAGAATAAAATAAGAATCGCGATATTGGAAGACCTTGAAGAGGTGGCTGAAGAATTGAGGAGCATTATATCTTCCCAGGAGGATATGCTTTGTAGTCAGATTTTTCACAAGGCGGAAGATGCAATGGAATTACTGCCTGCACAAGCCGTTGATATCCTGGTTGTGGACATAGGACTTCCAAGAGCGAGCGGCATTGAAGCCATCGAACATCTGATCCAAATTTGTCCTGACACTCAGTTTTGTATGTTTACCGTATATGAGGATGACGATAAAATATTTCGATCTCTTCAGGCTGGAGCCAAGGGGTACATTCTAAAAACTTCAGAGACCCATAAAATTCTGGAGGCCCTTAGAGAGCTTTACCACGGAGGATCGCCTATGAGTCCTACTATTGCAAGGAGAATCCTTGAAATCTTTCAAAAAATGCAGTTACCTGTCCAGGATTTAAAATTGCCCATTACAGCTAGAGAAAATGAATTGCTGGTCTACCTTTCGAAGGGATTGCTCTATAAAGAGATTGCTGATTTGATGGGGATCACCATGGGAACTGTTAAACAACACATCCATAAAATTTATGAGAAACTCCAGGTTTGCAATCGGACCGAAGCCATCAACAAATTGAATCAGATCAAAACAAGGATCTAAGGATATAAATTTCAATTAAATTCTCCGAATTATCCATTGTAAATAGTTGTTTTTTAACTAATTAGTTAAATCGTTGACCTGGGCATATAACAAAAGTTATATGGCTCATTTGGTCAATAAAACTCACCTTTGCTTTTAGAAATCACATAAATTTGATATTGTGGCGGCTCTTGGTTCAGACCAAATACAAAATGATCCAGAGATACATTATCAGTATCGTGATCTTATGAATCTGGCCACCTGCATAACCCCAGGCCAAATTCTTCAAAGAGCAAACGAGCCTTTGTACCAATGACCGGAATTTTCAAACCCTTTCTAATAAGCCCGCTCATGAGAACATCCTTTTTCTCTTCATAGAAAGCCGATTGGAGAATCTTATAGGAGGGGTCCTATTCAAGTGTTTGCCTATCAAATTCCTCTTTCGTTCCAAAATATTCAATCGAAATAGATGGAAAAATTGAAAATAGCCCATAAGCCTGTGTTTTGGAAAAATCATTTTTACGGAGCTATGTTGTTTGGTTTAAGGAATATCATTCATTCTGTCTTAAAATTGAACAAACTTGAATTGAATTTTCCGTTGATTATGTTTGGGTTACCTCAAAATCTTTCCAAATGCATTTTTTGCATGGCTAATCCAAACCGCAAATTATCCTTCTATGCAGAAAAATAAATAAATACAAAAAAAATGATAGAGTTTGTTGTCATCAGAAGGTCCTATGAAGAAAAACAAGTCTTGGGAACTTTATTGATCATGGACGAAGTAAAAACATTGTTCAACTGCCGAACCCTTGAGTTGGCATGGCAAAGAAATCAAAAAAATATATCATGCGTACCTGCCGGAAAGTACATGATGAAATTTGAATATAGTTCAAAATTTAAAAGAAAATTATGGGAACTGAAAGCGGTCCCCAATCGCACAGAAATAAAATTTCATGTGGCCAATTTCCACCATGAATTAAATGGTTGCATTGCGGTGGGTGATTTGCATCTGGATATGAATCAGGATGGGTTTCGAGATCTTAGAAATTCTAGAAATACATTGGATAAAATACATCAATACACCAATGGACTGGAAGAGGTTCCGCTATGGATTTATGGCGATGGAAGGGATAAAATATAGGGGCAAAAGATTTTCCTTTCAATCCGTTCATTGACCAATTTGTCGAGATTTTCATGCAGTTTTATACATAACCAATGGCTTTCATTCAAAATGGAAAGAGGGCTGTTTCAATACCTACCTTTTATTTACCCTCTTTTTTAAGTGAAAAAGCCTTTGTCATTCCACGCAAATGTGTTTACCTTTGCAGGGCTTTTTGGAAAAATTTCTGAAAAGCATTTATTTTTTATATATAATATTGATTTTCAATAAACTACGAATTATAAAATGGGACTAATCACAAGTATAAGAAAAAGACTATGGATGGTGACCATCCTTATGGCACTTGCGCTGGTAGGTTTTTTGGTCATGGACATGTCGTCTGGCAGATCTTCTTGGTTTTTTAACAATCCAGACGCTCTCGGTTCTGTGGCTGGGGAAAAAATCAGCTGGAAGGAGTTCCAAAAGACAGAAGCCGTGTTGTATCGCAATGCGGATGTGGACTTTTATGGTAGAAAGGAATTCATCTGGCACCAGACATTGGAAAAAATTATTCTGGAAAAGGATGCCGAATACAATGGCATGGGTGTCAGTGAGGCAGAACTTCAGGAGCTTCAGTTTGGCCAAAACCTATCCCCCATTATTGAAAGGAATTTCAGAGATCCCAATACGGGTCAGGTATTGCGGGAACAGTTAAATCAATTTCAAAATGGTATGGAAAACGGGGATCTTCCGGCCGAAGCCCGCGAATTTTGGCAGGTTCAACAAAAAGAGATCATTAAAGACCGGATGTTTAAAAAGTTAGAGAATTTGACCAAATCTGCACTTTACATGCCCAACTTTATGTGTGAAAGGCATTTTGCTGAGTCAAATGCAAAATTGGAATTTGTTTTTTCAAGAATACCTTATACTGTTGTCAATGACGAAGAGATTGATATAACTGATGCCGATATTGAAGCTTATGTTAAATCCAAGGCTTCCTATTTTAAGACAGAAGAAGAAACACGCGACATCAATTATGCTGTGATGAGGATTGTACCTACATCAGAAGATTCAGCTTCGATCTCGAAAATTCTGGAAGATAAAATGGAACCTTTTAGAAATGCGACGAAAGATTCGCTGTTTATTGTTTCTAATTTAGGCACCTGGGATGAAGCCTATACATTGATTCAGGATATTCCCATTCAAATAATGGATACTGTTCTTAAAAGCCCGATCGGAACTATTATTGGTCCTTATGTGGACAATGGAGATTTTAAGATCAGTAAAATTTTGGGTAAAAAAATAATTCCGGATTCCGTCAAATCCAGGCATATCCTTCGCAGAGTTACTACCAATGAAGAATATCGGGCTGCATCACTCCTTTTAGACAGCATTAAAAATGTGTTGGAAAAAGGTCAGGGCAGGTTTGATAGTTTGGCCATTAAATTTAGCCAGGATCCTGGATCAGGAATTAAGGGAGGAGATCTCGGTTTTGCAGGAGCTGGGGCCATGGTAAAACCATTCAATGATGTATTGTTTTATACCGGTGAAAAAGGAAAATTTTATACTGTCGCTTCTCAATTTGGTTTGCACCTCATTGAAATTACTGATATTAAGTATTTAAATAATCAACAGGGAATTCGTCTCGGTACAATTTCTGAATCTATCCAGCCAGGTGACCGTATAATGGATAAGATGTTGGACGAAGCCCAATCGCTGGTAGAACAAAACAATACCCTGGAAAGCTTGCAAAAAGCGATCAGCGATGGAAAGACTTACATTCTTGAATTCATGCCTGGTGTTTTGGCAAATGATTACAAGAACACAAAACTAGGAGAAGAGGCCAACAATACTTGGAGACAGATTGTACGTTGGGCGTTTGACAAAAAAACCAAAGTAGGGGATGTCAGTCCGGAAGTTTATTCTTTGCAAGATCCTGTAAAGAGATACACGGATAGAATTGTTATTGCCGCACTGGCCAATATCAATCCCAAAGGAATTCCAACTGCTTTTTCCATGCGCGAAAAGGTGAAGAACGATATCATGATTAGAAAGAAATTTCAAATCATCAAACAAAAAGCCGGCTTAGTTACCGATCTAAACGGTCAGTATGGATTTTACCAATATCCAATTGATTCAGCCTTTGAGGTGACGGTGAATGGTCAACAAATGCCCAACTATGGTTATGAACCTGATATTCTTACATTAATAGCAAAATTAAAACCAGGTGAAGTAGGTGGTCCTTACCGGGGAGAAAACGGAGTGTACTTTGTTAAAATGATCAATATTAAAGATCCAGGTAAATCAAGCAATATTGAAAGCTTCAGAAGATTTTACAGACATACGGCCATCTATACTTCCATGAATTATATGACCCAAGCTCTTAAGAAAAATTATAAAGTAAAGGATGACCGATCTAAGTTTTTCTAAAATATTTTAAAATCAACAAACATCCTACACAAAAGAGCCTTTTGCCCCAAACAAAGGGCTCTTTGATTTTTGCTTTGTTCCTAAAACAGTTTTGTCGGTATGATCGTTTCCATTTTATTTGATCTATGAAAAGAACTATATTTTTACTTTTCGTTGTAATATGTTTCATTGCCTGCAATCCCGAAGTCCATACAATTAGGAACCAAAATGGAATTGTGGTATTAAAGATCACCGGTCCTTCTGCGGATACTTCCAAGCCATGGAATGGACTTTATGAGAAATTTGATAGCCTTGGCGTCATCTACGAGACTGCAAATTTTAAGGATGGTCAACTCCATGGCGAGAGAGTTATTTTTGAAGATGGTGTTCTTTATGCCAGCGAAAATTATAAACACAATGTATTTCACGGACCCTACAAATTATTTTATCCCAATGGCGTATTAAAACTCGAAACTCAATATGACAATGGCGTCATGTCTGGTACCCTAAAAGCCTATTATTCTGACGGATCCATCAAAGAAATTGTTCAAATGGAAAACAATGAAGAGAATGGACCCTTTAAAGAGTATCATCCCAATGGTCAGATTAAAGCAGTTGGCACTTATAAAAACGGTCCCAACGAACATGGTGAACTACAGATGTATGACAGCCTTGGAGTACTGGTCAAAACCATGATTTGTGAAGAGGGAATTTGTCATACACAATGGACCAAAGAATAATCCGTTATAGCTACCTATCCCGTCATTTTATGTCATTGAAATCGAAAGCTGTTGTGTGGATGTCAAGATGCACCATAATTACCATCCTAGTATTATTCTTGTCCGGATTTAATTGGATCCTGGCACAACAGACAGGCGGTAGGTCTGCTTATCAATTTCTAAATCTTTCAGCTTCTGCCAGGAATACCGCCTTGGGATCTTATGCCATTTCATGGGCATCGACAGATCCGGCTCTTGCTTATCACAATCCTTCTTTAATCCAACACTCCAATCAATATGGGCTTAGTTTTCAGCATCAGTCACTTCCCGGAGGACTTAAAAATGGACATTTTGCCTATTGCCATGCACCATTCAAAAATGGAATTCAGCTTCAGGCAGGAGTGCATTTTCTAAATACCTCAGACATCCAGGCCAGTGATATTTTTGGCAATAACACAGGTTACTTTGGGGTAGGTGAAAATGCCTTTTATATTGGTGCCTCAAAAAAATTAAACGAGCGCATTCACTTCGGTTTGAATTTACAATTTGTCTCTTCCAATCTGGAGATGTACAGCTCTCATGCATTGGCTTTCAACGGTGGAATTCATTATTTCAATCCTATCCAGAGGTTTGCTCTTTCATTGGTCATGAGAAATGCAGGATTTGCTTTGAATTCTTATCATCTGACCAAAGAGAATTTACCCTTTGTTGCCGAAATAGGTTTTTCCAAAAGATTAAAGCACCTTCCGTTCATTTACCACATCGGGTTTCACCATTTACACCATTACAGTGTTCGTTATGATGACCCTGCGCTCAGAAATTCCGGTAGTTTGTTTGGGACTGTAAAAGAGCCAAGTGCTTTTGCCAGAATAACCGACAATTTTTTTAGACATTTTGCCTTTGGTGGAGAGATGTTACTGGGCAAAAAGGAAATCATTGCTCTAAGAATAGGATACAACCATCTGCGCAGGAAAGAATTGGGAATCAAAGATTACAGTTCTTTTGCCGGTCTTTCTTTTGGTGCGGGCTTAAAAATTTACAAATTCAGAATTGATTATACTTATGCCATCTATCACCTTGGCGGAGGAGTGAACCAATTTGGTTTGACCACCCAAATCAACAGCTTTTTAAAACAGAAAGAGCTTTAGTTTATTGAAAAAATGATTCTATGATTCAGCTCAATTAACTGACGCTTAGTTCGACCCCAATCAAACTGTTGTCCTCCCATTCAAACTGATCCTTATAGTCTTTTTGCACCAGCTCAAGCTGATCAGCAAGAACTTCCTGGCATATCATCTTCTTGTGGGATTGGACTGCTTTTAGAATTTCTTCCTGTGGTTGAATCCAAATATTGATTCTGTCAGTGACTACAAAATCTTTTTGTTTTCTTAGATTTTGTATCCGATTGATCAGTTCTTTTGCATAGCCCTCCGAAAGCAATTCTTCGGTGAGCGTAATGTCCAATGCGACTGTTATCGAATCATCTGTGCCCACCAACCAACCGGGAATATCTTCTGAAACGATTTCCACATCTTCTTTCAATATTTCAAACCGCTCATTCCCAAACTCAACAACAATGGGGTGGTTGTTTTCAAGTTGAATGATCTGTTCGCGATCAAAATGATGGATTAAATCGGTTGCGGCTTTCATGTGAATACCCAATTTCTTTCCAAGTGTTCTGAAGTTTGGTTTTGCCTTCTTCACCACCATTCCAGTATCGCCACTTACATATTTAATTTCTTTGACATTGACTTCAGTCTTTATCAATGCTTCGACCTTTTCAAGATCCAATTGATATTCCGGGTCCAACACTGGAATTAATATTTGTTGCAGGGGCTGTCTGACCCTGATCTTCTGAGATTTTCTCAAAGACAACACCACCGAACTGATCCTTCTTGCATAATCCATTCGGCGCTCAAGATTCAGGTCAATCATTTTTTCTTCAGATAAGCTAAGGTCTGTGAGATGAACCGATTCATGTCTTAAAGGAGTATTGAATCTAATCGCATCGGCCCTCATACTTTCTGTTAAATTTCTATACAACCAGTCCGAAAAAAATGGAGCAATGGGCGCAATTAATTGTCCACTTACCATTAGACATTCGAAAAGCGTTTCGAAAGCCGCCTGTTTGTCTTTAGAGGATTCTGCTTTCCAAAAACGTCTACGGGACAATCGGACGTACCAATTGGACAATTCATCATTGACAAATTGCTCCACAGCCCTTGCTGCCTGCGTTGGTTCGTAATCGTCCATCGATACTGTATAGGACTTAATGAGATTCTGTAATCTTGAGATGATCCAACGATCCAATTCTGACCTTTGTGAAATTGGAATTATATCCTGTTCATTCAATTTAAAACCATCAATGTTGGCATAAATGGCAAAAAAACTATAGGTATTGTAAAGTGTTCCAAAAAACTTATTCCTAACTTCAAGGATTCCTTCCTCGTCAAATTTCAAATTATCCCAGGGATCTGCATTACTGATCATGTACCAGCGCGTAGCATCTGTGCCGAATTTTTCCAGTGTTGCAAATGGGTCAACTGCATTGCCAAGTCGCTTGGACATTTTGTTGCCATTCTTGTCAAGCACCAATCCATTGGATACGACTGCCTTGAAAGCCACGGAATCGCTGATCATGGTGGCGATGGCGTGCAAGGTATAAAACCATCCTCTGGTTTGATCTACCCCCTCAGCAATGAAATCAGCAGGAAACAGGCCTTCCAGTGAATGGATTGAAAATGGGTAGTGGTATTGTGCATAAGGCATTGCACCACTGTCAAACCAAACGTCGATTAAATCAGATTCTCTGATTAGTTTTTGTTGGGTGTTATTATCCCAAAGGAAAATCTCATCAATGTAGGGTCTGTGTAAATCTTTAGGCAAGGTTTGCTCAAGTCCCAATGCTTGATTGGCCAGACTAATTTCTGCTTCAAGTTCCTTCATTGAACCAATGCATTTTTGTACCATCCCATCTTCAGATCTCCAAATTGGCAGAGGTACTCCCCAATATCTGCTTCTTGATAAATTCCAATCCTGTAAATTTTCCAACCAATTGCCAAAGCGTCCGGTACCGGTGGACTCAGGTTTCCAGCGTATGGTTTTGTTGAGTTCAATCAAGCGATCTTTTACTGCGGTCACCTTAATAAACCAAGAGTCGAGTGGATAATACAAGATGGGTTTATCTGTGCGCCAGCAATGTGGATAGTTGTGTGCGTATTTTTGAGACTGCAGTAATTTACCTTCCTTTTTAAGTTTGATGACGATTCTATCGTCTACCGACAAGTATTTGTCGGTACCCATTCTTTGTTTTTCAGACTCCTTTTGCGCCGGAGACAGATAATCCTCTTTCACATATTCTCCTTCAAAGTCTCTTACTTCATGGGTAAATTTTCCTTGTTTGTCCACTAGAGTCAAGGAACCTACTCCATTTTTTCGGGCAACACGCATGTCATCCGAACCAAATGAAGGAGCAATGTGGACAATTCCTGTGCCATCTTCCGTACTGACAAAATCACCCAACAGTACCCTCCAAGCATCCCCATCTTCTGGCCTTGCGTAATCAAAAAGCGGTTGATAACGCAAACCTTCAAGGAGCGCTCCACTCAAATCGCTATACAAAATCTGATAGGGTATATTTTTATCTTCAGCTGGAAGCAGCGGCAGCTCGTTTCGTTGATTTTCGGGTTTCAGCCACTTGGAGACCAAGTCAGTGGCTAAAACAATTCTTATCCGTTCTCGCGTATAGGGATTGTACGTATCGATTAGGCTGTACAAGATTTTTTCTCCCACCGCAAGTGCTGTATTGCTGGGAAGAGTCCATGGGGTAGTGGTCCAGGCAGCAATCATGGTTTTCTCCTTTCCAAAGATTTTGAATTGAGTACTGTCCATGGATTCAGGGAGTATTTCAAACAAAGCAACCGCCGAAACATCTTTTACCTCCTTGTAAGCGCCGGGCATGTTGAGTTCGTGTGAACTGAGTCCTGTGCCTGCAGCCGGAGAATAAGGCTGTATGGTAAAGCCCTTGTAGAGCAAACCCTTTTGATAAATCTGGCTCAACAGGTACCAAACCGATTCGATGTATTCATTTTCAAAAGTGATATAAGGATTTTGAAGATCCACCCAATAGCCCATTTTGTGGGTAATGTTGTCCCATTCCAGTTTGTAACGCATTACCGTCTCCCTGCATTTATGGTTGTATTCGTCAATGGAAATTTTATGGCCAATGTCTTCCTTGGTAATCCCCAATTCCTTTTCAACACTGAGCTCAATTGGTAAACCATGTGTGTCCCATCCTCCTTTGCGAACGACTTTTTTGCCCTTTAGGGTCTGGTAGCGGCAAAACAAATCTTTCACAGCTCTTGCCATCACATGGTGAATGCCGGGCTTTCCATTGGCAGAAGGCGGCCCTTCGTAAAATACAAAACTGGTTTGACCTTCTCTGTTTTCGATACTTTTTTCAAAAATGCGATGATCCTCCCAAAATTTCAATATTTCCTGGTCAATCTCCGGTAAATTCAATCCTTTTGTTTCACGATACATCTCTAAAATAAAATAGTGGCCGCAAAAATAAGATATTTAGGTGTACCAGACAGATGAATAGAATTTGCTTTAAACCTCATTTAGAATTCTTTGTATTTTAGGTCCCCAGATCCTTTTGTGTGAAATGAGCCAGTTTTTTCCCATTCATTTTTTAATCAACCCCAAAGCAGGAAAGGCTTGGTCCAAAGTGGAGCAAAAATGGCTTGAGGAATATTGCCGATTGCACCGGTACTCCTTCTATCTGACGAAGTCCAAGGCTGATTTGATCCAAATATGTGATCAAATTATGGTCTCTTCGCAAACTCAAATACTTGTTGCTGTTGGCGGCGACGGTACGGTACATGACATTGCGACTAAAATTCATAGCACCCACCACATTTTGGGTATTGTCCCAATGGGTTCAGGAAATGGACTTGCAGGGCATTTGGGGATTCCAATCGGATTAGAAAAATCTGTACTTCAATTGACCAAGGGAAAAATACATTCGATGGATTTATTGGAAATCAACCACAATATTTGTTGCAATACTTCAGGATTCGGCTTAAACGGATGGGTTGCAAGAAAGTTTGGTAAAAAAGGGGGTCGTGGATTGTTCAACTACCTACGTTTGGGTCTTGTGGGTTTCTTCCGGCAGACTTCTTTCCAGGTTCGTTTTGAAAATCAGGTGTACCGCAAGCTGTTAAGCTTTGAGATCGCCAACTCATCCCAATTGGGCAATGGAGTTAATCTTTCACCCTCATCCAACAGCTCAGATGGAAAGTCCGAATTGGTCTTTCTAACAACTCCATCTCTTTGGGATGTGCCTTGGATTATTTTTGCAGCCTTTACAAAAAAATTACACCAATCTAAATACATTTGCATTGTCGATGCTACCTTTGGCATTCTTGAAATGAATAAGTTGGTAGATTGGCATATTGATGGAGAATATATGGGTCAAACTGATCGTTTAGAATTTAAAGTGTTGCCCAAAGCATTGCGTATAATCAGCTAAAATTGTAAATATGAAGAAGATAAAATTATTGACTTTAACTTCAGCGATGTTTTTGATGTTGATCTCAATTTTGAGTTGTAGCGATGACCACTCTGATCCACCGGATACTTCATTGCCTGTTGTTACTATTTCTGCTCCCGGTGAAAATTCTTTCACTGACATGGGAGACAATCTCGAAATCAGGGCTAGCATTACAGACAATAATCTGGGCGATATCAAAATGCAAATTAAATCTGCCACTGACAGTGTGCTTTTCGACAAAGTGTACAATGCCCATGAGAAAAGCAATTTTGCAATAAATGAAACTTGGACGGTCCCACGATTGGGAACAATACCGACTGAAATAAGCATTCATATTTCAGCGGAAGATCATGCAAAAAACAAGGGTGTTGCAAGTCGTATTGTTTCTGTTTTTCCATAATTGGCAATTCTTCCGGTGAAAAAAATCAATCTTGGTATTCTATTTGGTGGTAAAAGCGCAGAGCATGAAATTTCTCTTCGATCTGCCGAATCCATGCTCAAAGCTGTCAATAGGGAAAAGTACAACATCTACCTAATCGGCGTATCCCGCGAAGGTAAATGGTATCTGAGTAAAGAAATCACATCTCCATCAGCTACTCTGAATTCTGGTCAAATAGAAATTGTTCTAAAAAAAGAATCAGAGGGATCTACAATGGTAGCAGCCGATGACAGCAAAAGTCTTATGATGCTAGAAGTAGTCTTTCCCATTATGCATGGCACTTATGGCGAGGATGGAACCATTCAGGGATTCTTAAAAGCATTGGATCTTCCTTTTGTTGGGGTTGATCTGATGGCAGCATCCGTTGGTATGGACAAGGACATGGCCAAAAGAATCTGGCGTGATGCGGGCTTGCCAATCGCTCGCTACCACTGCATCCGCAGGGCTGAAAAACATCAAATCGATTGTACTTCCATCTGTAAAGATTTGGGTTTTCCCCTTTTTGTAAAACCTGCCAATGCGGGTTCATCTGTTGGCGTCCGGAAGGTAAGTAAAGAGGAAGATTTGGCAGAGGCCATTGACTTTGCCCTTGAATTTGACCACAAAGTCTTGGTGGAAGAGGCCATACCGGGAATAGAAATCGAATGTGCCATCTTGGGAAATGAATACCCACGTGCCTCAGCACTTGGCGAGATTATTCCACAATCTGATTTTTACTCTTATGAAGCCAAATATCTGGATGATCATGGAGCAATTCTAAGAATTCCCGCAAACGTGAAAGAGGAGCTTGCCAAAAAAATTCAAATGGCGGCCATTCTTGCTTTTCAAAGTATTGGTGCGGAAGGTTTATCAAGGGTTGATTTTTTTCTGAAACCCGATGGCGACTTTGTCATCAATGAAATTAACACCATGCCTGGTTTTACTGAAATCAGCATGTATCCCAAACTTTGGGAATTTTCCGGAATACCATATTCTTCACTCATCGATCAGCTCATCGATCTTGCCATTGAAAGGCATAGCAGGGATAAAAAATTAAAGACGAGTTTTAAGTGAATAATTTTTCTTAAGCTTTGCTTATTTGGTGATTGTTTTCAAAAGAGTGCCTTGAGTTACAACATCCGTCAACATTCTGCCATTTAAAATAGACAATTCATCGTATCTTTTGGTATCCTGATTAAATTGTGTAAAAGCTTCTTTGAGGGTCATTTGTTTTGGGACAGTTTTGATGGTAATTCTCTCAGGCTTTACATTCAGTTTGGCGGGATCTGTCAACGATTTAAATCCGTTCATGGTCTTGCTAAATGCAGGATCATAATTGTTGAAATCATTCAATGCAGAAACCCCTGTAATGTTATAAATAAGATTATTGTACTGAATCAAAGTAGTAGCTACTCTAAGGGTATTGGCAGCTAGTTCCTGGGGGGTGGCAGCCTGCTCAGGTACCAAATCTGCAAGTACATACATCGCTTGTAATCCGTTAACAGAAATGCGATCCTGGCGCAGTGCTTTTAATTTGTAGTGGTTGATATGTGCAGCAGCCGCAGAACTTAGATCTTTCTCTGCTGCCAGGGACAAAACCATAATCGCTTTCTGATCCTTGGTTGAAAACTGTACCTTGGAAGGTGAATTTTCATAGGCCCAATTGGCTGGGGTAGGAAATTGAAATTTTAATTCCGGGTGATAAAACACATCACCTTCTTTGAAACCCTGTTTTGGATCTTTCCCATAAATCATTCCTTCCAATCTCTTGAGGTAACTATTGGTTTCTACTTTAGTCGCTTGTGGAAATTCCACTTTCTTATCAGCAGCCATGGCTTTGACTTTGTTAAAACGGTCTCCCGGATCCGGATGTGTGCTCATAAAAGATGGAATCCTCGCCCCGGCAGCGTCGGACAAACGACCCAATGTTTTAAAAAAATCAGCCATGTGGGAAGCATCATAACCAACCTTGGTTGAATATTCAACTCCAAGTTTATCCGATTGAGATTCATTGTCTCTGCTAAATTTTAAAAACATCAATTGTACACCAGTATTTGCAAGATCAGAAAACTCTCTGAATTTTGGAGAGAGTACCATTCCGGCAACAAGTCCAATTTGTGCCAGTGTTTGTTTGGTGTATTGTTCGTTGGCATGTCTTGCTGTCACATGACCAATTTCATGTCCCATCACACCCATCAATTGAGCTTCGCTGTTAAAATGTGCCAAAATCCCTCTTGTAAAATAAATATAACCACCTGGTACTGCAAAAGCATTTACCACTTCAGAATCAATGACCCTAAATTGAAATCCCAGGCTGGGTCTGTGTGAAATCCGAGCCATGGATTCTCCCTTTTCTCTTAGGTAGCGCTGCCAAGTAGAATCTGCGTACATACCGAATTCAGCTTGGATTTGTGGATCATACTCCAATCCCATTGATTTTTCCTGAGATTCGGACATAAAGCTCAGTTCTTTCTTTCCTGTGACAGGATTTCTTGAGCAACCGATTAATAAAATCATCAAGCCAATGGCAAGACCTATGTTTCTTAAAAAATAATTGGGCATTTTTCTTTTTTAAAATTTATTACTAATCTTTTATAGACACTGGATCAAAAAATCTACCCAGGTAACTTGTTTCGGAGTTTATCTAAGAATCCTTCTGACAAGTGGGGGCTTCTGATGTTTTCCTTAAGTCTTGATCGGATAATTCTTTCGTGAAGAAGTTCATTTCGAAGATCAGCATTGGATTTCACTTGTTCTAAAAATTGTGTCTGATCTTCAGGTTTCATTTCATGATCTAAAAAAGAATTAATCTTATTTCTTATCTCGATCGGCGCAAGCTTATCCATACGGTATTTTTAAATTTACTTTAATGAATTTATTTATTCCTACCAATTATTCGGTCTCTCCATGTTCACTTCTCTTATCTTTTATGCCCAAAGTAACAGCATAATTTTTTAATTTATCTTTCAGCATATTTCTTGCTCTAAATAATCTGCTTCGAACTGTACCCACCGGAATGTCTAAAATTTTAGCAATTTCTTGATAAGAAAAGTCTTCAATATCACACAGCAATATAATGGTTTTGAATTCTTCCGGAATAGAATGCAAAGCCTCAGTGACCTCATCCCCCATGATTTGATCAAATAACTCTTCCCTTAAATCATCATAGCTTACAACAGCGTGATCCTCACCTTCGTGAAAAGCGGCTGAATCTTCATAATCAACTTGTCTGGGACGACGGTTCTTCTTCCTGAACTCGTTGATATAGACGTTTTTCAGTATCTTAAACAACCAGGCTTTTGCATTGGTTCCCTCTCCATAATGATCCAGGTATTTGTAAGCTTTGATATAGGTCTCTTGCACCAGGTCTTCAGCATCTTCCTCATTGTAGGTCATATGGTAGGCAAAAGAGTGCAATGCCTCCAAATGGGGTAAAAGTTCCTGATCAAATTTCTCCTGGCGCGTCATTTTCCGATATTCGTTCACTATTTGACTCAATGAGAACCAATTACAACTGTTTGGGTTTAAAGATTTGATAAATCAAAAGAAATAATTATGAATTTGCAGCCCCAATATTATGGAAAACACCTGTTTATTTTGAGCCTTTTTAGCTATTTGGCGATTGTATTGGGCGAAAACAATTGTCTGGCTCAGGTTAAAGCCGTCGAACTTGGTGCGGTCAACTGGCAAAGGTCGTTGGAGAAGGCCCAACTGGAATCCAAGAACAGCGGTAAACCCATATTGATATTATTTCAGGAAGTGCCAGGCTGCATGACTTGTCAAAATTATGGTTCGAAGGTGCTTTCACATCCACTCATTGTGGAAGCCATAGAAAGCTATTTTGTTCCCTTGGCGATATTCAACAACAAGGGCGGTGAAGACAAGAAGGTTCTCGACCAATTTAAAGAACCCAGTTGGAACAATCCAGTGGTAAGGATTGTGGATCACCATTTATTGCCTTTGACCTTGCGCTTGTCTGCCAATTATTCAGCCATTGGTCTGGTGGAAAAAATAAATACTGCATTGGTGAAAACGCAGGGAAAGATCCCTTTATGGCTAAAATTGCTTGAAGAAGAAATGAGTGCAGAATCTCAAGGGACAAATAAAACCTATCTTGGAATGTATTGCTTCTGGAGTGGTGAAAAGTACTATGGGAGTCTTGATGGGGTGGTTGCCACGAAAGCAGGATTTGTGGAAGGAAATGAAGTTGTGGAGATTGAATTTAATCCTTCAAAAATAAAACTGGAAAAGCTGGTAGAACACGGCCATAAAAACGGCCAGGCTGACAAGATCTATGGGCCAGCCTTCCAAAACAAAACCCTCAGCTCTATTCCAATTCGGCCAATGAGAGAATTCAGTCCGGACAAAGAATCAAAGTATTATCTCTACCACAGTTTGTACAAATATTTACCACTTACCAGATTACAAAGCACAAGGATGAATGCCATGTTGGCAAACAAGCAGAATCCGGAACTGTATTTGTCGCCCAGACAATTGCAATTACTTGATCAGATTAAGAAGAATCCAAATCAATACAAAAACAATTTAATCGATAAAGACATCCAAACGGCGTGGAAAAGTCTCGGCAACTAGTTTATGATATTTAGTAAGTTGGTTCGGCTGATAAGACTCAATAAACAATATGGAGCAGGATTCTCTGGATTGGGAATATTCCTTTGGAAAGTATTTGCCATCCATTTTATTTACAAAGAGAGAATCATCTTCTGGAATTCAAATTTAAAATGGATCGTACACAGAGATTTTCAATCAAGTAAAAATCCCTGGTACTATCATATTTCTGAAAAAACTGAATTTGCTCTTCTTTCAAAGGAGTTAAAAGCCGGAGATATTTTTTATGACGTCGGTGCCAATGCGGGTTTATATTCTTTTTGGATTGCTGCACATCATCCCGTTCAATGCTATTTATTTGAACCAAATCCCAGACATCAGAATTTTATTCGAAGAATGATTCAATTGAATCAATTAGAACAAAAATGCATCTTACAGCCATTTGCGCTGGGTGAAGAAAACGGGATGAAGTTTTTGACATTAGACAAGGATGTCAACAACAAAATAAGCGATCAACCCACCAATCTTGTCATCGAAATGCGAAGAATGGATGATTTAATCGAATTGCCGAGGCCAAGCATTTTGAAATTAGATACCGAAGGATATGAACGCATGATTTTACAGGGAGGCTTGCAAGTCCTGGCTAACGAGATCTTAAGGATTATAATTATTGAAAGTGTTGACATTCATTTTGAAAAATGCCATGAATTGCTTCGTTCATTTGGATTTGAGAGGATGATGATTCGCGAAAATAGACCTGGCTCCAAGGATGCATTCTATACCACACCATCTGGAAACACCATCTACCTGAGAAATGAAAAAGCGATCCTCTCAGATCAACAAACAAGGTAAATAGATTCTGCAAATTGAATGTTTATGTTTAACAACTTTCTCTTTATTCTTCCAAAAATAAATTCTAACAAACAAAAGTCATTATGCGACAATTCAATACGCAGGTATAATTTGATCTGATTCCAATCCTTGTATTTTCAGCGTGTAAACAAAATGGTTCAAGAGAAGATCTCGCCATAAAATTATTAAATCAATGAAACTTATGCCGGTGAAATCAGACCAAATGGTATGAAAATATTTTTCGTACTTTTTTATTGACGGAGGTCTCAGATTGCAATTCCATTTTTAGAAACATGGGTTGCGAAAGCAATATAGGACTCCTTGATGTCCAGATCCTTCTCAATGAAATCAGAAGTTATCAAAAATTCCGGGTATTGGAGACAATAAATAGTTTAAAGGCTTCAAAATGATTTTGTATTGATTTTCTACCAACAACTTGCATTTCCTTTAAATTCGGTTTTGCTTATATCATACCTTGACTGATCGCAAGAATTCCGTGTAAAAATCAATACATTGACTAAAATTTGGATCGAAAGTGAGTGGCTTTCCGGGCCAAAAAAATCTCAAAACTGGACAAAAAGATCCTGGAATTGGTAAGACCGTATCGATTTGGGTTCTTTCATTTATATTTCTTTGATGTTCAAATTACAGTTCCAATGGATTTACAAAAAAATGTCAGCATCTCAAGCTGTAAATTTTCTCATTAAATATATCATTGATATTGAAAGATTATCAATTTTCGATCCTAAAAAATGGCAGGAAGTTTTGCATAAAATTGGATAATATATTGACTATTAACAATATAATCAAATTAAATCCTTGTACCTTACCCATCCTCTGATCGAAGATCTTGGAAATTTTTGAAACCCTGTCCCCAATATCCATCGGTTGACTATGAACAATAATGTCTGGGATCCTATGAGTTTTATGTCTTCAAATCGTACCTTTGCGCCCTCTAACGATCAATTTATGAAGTGGATAATTGACTTTCTTTTCAGGTCTTCCATTGGACAAAAAATTATCATGAGTCTCAGTGGTCTTTTTTTGATCCTATTTCTTGTGATTCATTTGCTCGGAAATTTACAACTCTTGGTGGATGATGGTGGGATGTCGTTCAATGTTTATACCTACTTCATGACCCACAATCCTTTGATTAAAATCATTTCCTACATTCTTTACTTTACCATTCTGTTGCACAGCATCCAGGGATTTTATCTATACCGTCAGAATCGGTTGGCAAAAGGCAAAACTTATTCAGTTAAAGCAAATGTGGGAGACAGTTTTTTTTCGAGATACATGATGCACCTTGGTGTCATCCTTTTCGTTTTTATCATTATCCACCTTTGGCAGTTTTGGCTGCAGATGAAACTAGGCCATCTTGAGTTGGTCCAATACCCTGGAAAAGAAATACAATACAAGGATTTATACACCCCTGTCAGGCTGGCTTTTGCCAATGTATATTATGTTGTTTTCTATGTAATCTCCATGCTGGTCCTTGCTTTTCACCTGTGGCATGGTTTTCATTCTGCCTTTCAATCTCTTGGAATACGACATCCAAAATATAACACTGTCATCAGAATCCTCGGATATCTTTATTCTATTTTCATCCCACTGGGTTTCGCCATAATCCCGGTTATCATGTTTATTAATTCCTAAATTGGACTTACCTATGATCAACGCAAAAATACCAACAGGTCCACTGTCAGAAAAGTGGACGCAATACAAATCCAAAATGCCCTTGGTTTCCCCTGCCAACAAGCGAAAAATAGAAGTCATTGTAGTGGGTACCGGACTTGCGGGTGCCGCAGCTGCAGCAAGTCTTGCAGAACTTGGATATCAGGTCAAATGCTTTACATTTCACGATAGCCCTCGCAGAGCCCATAGCATTGCAGCACAGGGGGGAATTAATGCAGCAAAAAATTATGCCAATGATGGTGACAGCGTTTTCCGCCTATTTTATGACACAATTAAAGGCGGAGATTACAGGGCCAGGGAAGCCAATGTCCACAGACTCGCTGAAGTGAGTGCCAGTATCATCGATCAGGCTGTCGCTCAAGGCGTTCCATTTGCAAGAGAATATGGCGGATTATTGGAAAACAGGTCCTTTGGAGGGGTGCAGGTCAGCAGAACCTTTTACGCCCGGGGTCAAACCGGACAACAACTCCTTATTGGAGCTTATCAGGCCTTAAGTCGTCAGATTTCTCTGGGGAATGTAGCCATGTACAACCGGCACGAGATGCTCGATTTGGTAATCATCGACGGCAAAGCCAGAGGAATCATTGCCAGAAACCTTCTCACCGGTACGCTCGAGCGATTTGGTGCACATTGCGTAGTGCTGGGCACAGGTGGATATGGCAATGTGTTTTATCTGTCCACAAATGCGATGGGATCAAACGTAACTGCAGCCTGGAAAGCTGTGAAGCGCGGTGCGTGGATGGCCAATCCGTGTTTTACCCAAATACATCCTACCTGCATTCCTGTGTCTGGAGATTATCAATCCAAATTGACTTTGATGTCAGAGTCTTTAAGAAATGACGGACGTGTGTGGGTGCCCGCAAAAAAAGAAGATGCAGTCGCCATTCAGCAAGGCAAAAAGAAAGGGACTGATATACCTGAGACTGACAGAGACTATTTCCTTGAAAGAAGATACCCCGCGTTTGGAAATCTTGTACCCAGGGATGTAGCCTCGCGTGCCGCTAAAATTGAATGCGACAAAGGACATGGGGTAAGCCCTACTGGTCTAGCAGTGTTTTTGGATTTTGGTGCAGCGATCATTCGTTATGGTAAATCCAAAGCCAATGTACTGGGTATTCAAAATCCGGACGAAAAAACCATTCGGGATTTAGGCGTCGCTGTAGTCTCTGAAAAATATGGAAACCTGTTTGAAATGTATGAAAAAATCACAGGTGAAGATCCTTACGTTTATCCAATGAAAATTTATCCAGCCGTTCATTATACCATGGGAGGCTTGTGGGTCGATTACAATCTTGAAACCAATATTCCTGGGCTGTTTGCCATCGGTGAAGCCAATTTTTCTGACCACGGTGCCAACCGGCTGGGAGCCTCCGCTTTGATGCAGGGATTGGCAGATGGCTATTTTGTTCTTCCTTACACCATTGGCGCCTTCCTGTCCAATGAAATCCGAACGCCGATGATTTCAACTGCTCATCAGGCATTTGAAGACGCTGAAAAACAACTTCAAAACAATTTGAACAAACTGGTCAGCATCCGGGGAAACCAATCAGTAGAATCCATGCACCGCAGATTGGGAAAAATTATGTGGGATTATTGTGGAATGGCCCGAAATGAGGAAGGTCTGAAAAAAGCCAGAGATCTCATCCGCAGCCTACGCAAAGAATTCTGGACTGATGTTTTTGTACCTGGAACCGTTGATGAATTTAACCCTGAACTGGAAAAAGCCATGCGGGTAGCGGATTTTATCGAACTCGGCGAACTGATGGTGGTGGATGCGCTCAACAGAAACGAATCGTGTGGAGGCCATTTTAGGGAGGAGTACCAAACTGAAGAAGGGGAAACGTTGAGAGATGACATCAACTATTCTTATGTAGCTGCTTGGCAATGGATGGATCTGAATACGGAACCACAAATGCATAAAGAGCCTTTGATTTATGAAGAAATCAAAATTGCCTCAAGGTCTTACAAATAATCTCTAAATAATTCCAACAGCTGTTCAGAATTGGAGTTTTATTGCATTGTCATCAACTGGGATATACACCATGAATTGGAAACATGGTTACCAAAAGCGATCATAGCACGTTGCAGTCCTCAAGGAGAATTGCTTTATTACGATCGGGAATACAATCAACATACCAAAGATTCAGATGTGCATTGGATAAAGAATACCCACTCTGATGAAATCCTTGCGCTTTGCTCAGAACTCAATCCCGATGAAATCTTATTAAAATTTTCAAAAAAAACAAAGGCAAAAATCTCATTGAAAAAATTGATCAATGATGAAAATCAAAAATCATTGATCCTAAAATACATTGAACAAAAAAGAGCTCATTTTCTGCAGAAGTGTCAAGTAACAAATTTTCCGGCTGTTATTCAGATGGAAAGAAAAGTTCATTTGCAAAAAAACCAACTTTACTATGGCCAAATAGTTCCGGATCTTTTATTGAGCTTTTACAAAACCGAATCAGGACTGAATTATAAACTTCAGCTTAAATTTGAAACGGAAGTGATGGCTCCTTGTAAAGTGAACATTATAATCGTCAACAACAAACCAGGATGGATTATTCTAAACAAAATCTTTTATCCGATTTATAAACTGAATGCCAACAAACTAAGTCCTTTTTTCCAAAAAGAAGTGATTAGCATTCCCAGAAATTTAACGCGCACTTATTTTGAAAAATTTGTATCGGATCTGCTGACCATTGCCGAAATAGAAGTGGAGGGGTATGAGATTATTTATATCAAAGATTACCAAAAAGCCATTCTGAGAACAAATTTTGATTTTATAGAAAACAAGTGGATGCTGGAGCTGAGCTTTGATTATGGTTTGATCCAATTCAATTACTCTGACCTTAGAAAAGGAAAAAATTTTATTCGGCCCACTTCTGAGGAAGATGTAGAAGTGACAAGGGTAGAGAGAAATCAAAAAACTGAAAACCAAAAGGCAAATGTCTTGCAGATGCTTGGTTTGTTGTGCTCAGGCAATCAAAGATTTTATTCCAAAGAAGAAGACCCATTGGCCATTTTCCAGTTTATCCGGCAAAATAAAACATTGCTGGAATCTGAATTCGAATGTTCTGAATTTACGGTAGAAGGAAAAGAAATTCTATTTGAAATTCCAAGCATCTCTCTGCAAAATCGAACTGGTGCAGATTGGTTTGATGTGTATGGTGAAATTTCGATCGGATCTCATCGCTTGCCATTTACTTCCTTGGTACGACATCTCAAATCCAATCAAAGATGCTATGAATTGTCAGACGGCCGAATTTTTATCATTCCATTGGAGTGGTTTGCCCGTTTTGACCAGATCATCAAATTTGGTGAGGAGCACGAGGACCAAATCAGGATGCCCAAATCACATCTTGAAAGATTGAGGCAAGCGGAACCAAGCTTTGAGCATGAATCGCTTCAAATAGAAACCAAAAAACCGAAAGGATCTTTTCAGCTGCCATCCGGACTGCTCGCTAGCCTTAGACCTTATCAACTCGCAGGTTTTGAATGGCTCGCCAATCACCACGCCGACGGCTTGGGAGCTTGTCTGGCTGATGACATGGGACTTGGCAAGACCCTCCAAACCATTGCAGTACTCTTGCATGCAAAAAATGAAAAGGAATTGCTTTCAGAATTTACCGTAAAGAGATCCGGCTTGCCCAGAGATTTATTTGCCCTGGATCAGGCAGAAGAAAAATCAGATTTTTGCGCCTTGATTGTACTTCCTTCATCGCTCGTTTACAATTGGGCTGCAGAATTGGAGAAATTTGCTCCTTCTCTCAAGGTGCTGCAACATGTAGGAGCGATGAGGGATCAAAAACGCATTCCGTTTGAACAATCCGATGTGGTTTTGACCAGCTACTCAATCATTTTAAGAGATTATCCGCTTTTTCAACAAAAGAAATTTGATTATATTATTTTAGATGAAAGCCAACAAATCAAAAACAAAGATTCCAAAACATTCAGATTACTGCACGCATTGCAGTCTGTAAATCGGATTTCTCTGAGCGGAACACCGATTGAAAACAGTCTGGCAGATCTCTGGTCACAGATGGAATTCATCAACCCAAAAATTTTAGGAAGCTTCAACTTCTTTAACAACCATTTTATTAAACCCATTAAAAATCTAAAAGATGATTCCGTATTGGGTGAATTAAAACAAATCATCTCTCCTTATCTGCTCAGACGTACCAAAGAGCAGGTGGCTCAAGATCTGCCAATACTCACTGAGCAGGTGTTTTATTGCGCGATGACGGATGCACAATTAAAATTGTACGAAGAAGAAAAATCCGCTGCAAGAAACTCCATTTTGCAAATCGATTGGAAGAATCAGAAAAATCAATTTGTCGTATTAAATTCACTACTTCGATTGCGCCAGATCGCAAATCATCCCTCCTTGATAAAAGACAAAGATTGGGTTTCAGGATCGGGTAAATTTGATGATGTGAGTTCACAAATGAGGGTGTTGTACCACTCGAAGCATAAGACACTGGTTTTTTCATCATTTACCAGCCAGTTGGATTTGTATGAAAAATGGCTAAAAGAAGAAAAAATTGCTTTTGTCAAATTGACGGGTGATACTCCAGGCACCGAGCGACAAAAAATCATTCAAAGGTTTCAGGAAGATTCCGAGATCCTATTTTTTCTGATTTCCATCAAAGCGGGTGGGACAGGTTTGAATTTAACTGCAGCGGAATACGTATTTATTTTAGATCCATGGTGGAATCCATTTGTTGAAAAACAAGCGGTAGCACGTGCCCACAGAATTGGACAGGAGAAAGCCATCCAGGTCATTCGATTTATTACAAAAGACAGCATTGAAGAAAAAATCCATCGTTTGCAAAAAGATAAATTGCAACTTTCAGGAGAAATCATTGAAGATATGGAAATGCCGGCCTGGCTTTCTGATAACTTAAGTCAACTATTTGATTAATTGGTATTCAGGAAAGTTTCATGTACTGATCGATCACATCAGGATCTACATAATGGGTATATTCACCAAGGTCATTTCTTACTATAACAAATGGTTGATGATTTCTAAAATACTGAATCACTACCGCCAAAGGTGCAGCTGGATGCATCAAGCCATATTCCTGAATCAATAAATCTTTGATTTTGATCTCAGGATCTTGTTTATTGGCGAGTACTATTTTTTGTCCGGAGACAAAGCCAATCACAGAACCGTTCAGGTCAATCACTGGAAGGCTGCTTTGTCCTGAGGAAATGAGAAGATTCATTGCCTCTCTGGCAGTATGGTATTCCGGGAGATAATCGGTTATTTTTCTTGCCACCATTCCCAGCGTTCTGTTTTTTATCATACTTTCCATGACGACTGATCTGTATTCCTGACCGGCGCTTAGAAAGATGAAAACTCCGATCAGAGCCATTGTCCAGGCATTTTGCCAGATACCAACGATGACCAGAAGAACACAAATAAATTGACCGATTCTTGTTGCCCATTTGGTGGCATTTAATTTTCCAAGCCACATGGCCAGCAAGGCCCTGAGTACCCTACCTCCATCCATCGGAAAAGCAGGAATCATATTGAAAACCAAAAGTGCAATGTTGGTGACCATCAGGATAGGAAAAAAGTGATCCCAGCTCATCGTCAGACCTTCAGACTCTACAATATTGTTCCAATATTCAATTCCTGAATTCATGGTAATGGCTGTAAATATGAATAGGGCGATGATCAGATTAACCATGGGTCCCATCACAGCGACCAGCAATTCTTGTGTGGGTTTATCGGGCATGTTTCTCAGTCTTGCCACACCCCCGATGGGGAGGAGTATGATATCTTCTGTTTTGATATTAAATCTCCGGGCTGTGAGTGCGTGACCGAATTCATGAAGTACAACGCATCCAAAAATGGTCAAAACAAAAACCACTTCAACCATTATCATTTCCCAACTATGTCCTGCTACCAATCCAGATATCACGAAATAGGCAATAATCAATAAAAAGGTCCAATGGATTCTTACCGGGATTCCAGCAAAGGTTCCGATTTTTAATGCTTGTTCGATCATGCCTGTATTTTCCACATGGGTTGGTAAAGCTGACCTTGTAGAATCGCTCGGGATACTACCATGCGTTGCACTTCTGAAGTACCTTCATAGATCTGAGTGATTTTGGCATCCCGCATCAGTCGCTCGACATGATATTCCTTGACATATCCATAGCCTCCATGGATCTGAACTGCCTCTACCGTTTGCCTCATTGCTACATCTGAAGCAAAAAGTTTTGCCATACTGGCAGCCACTCCAAAATCAAGATTTTGATCCTTCATCCACGCTGCTCTCAAAACCATCAATCTTGCTGCTTCGATTTCTGTGGCCATATCCGCCAACTTGAAGGCAATGGCCTGGTGCTGCGAAATTGGTTTGCCAAAGGTCTTTCTTTCTTTGGCATAATTCAAAGCCAGATCGTAAGCTCCCGATGCAATGCCAAGGGCCTGAGATGCAATGCCAATGCGACCACCTGTAAGGGTTTGCATGGCAAACTTAAAACCGCCACCTGCCGGGCCCAGGAGATTTTCTTTGGGTACTTTGACATCGTTGTACATGATCGTATGGGTATCAGAAGCGCGAATACCCAATTTGTCTTCTCTAGCCCCAACGACCACACCCGGCCAGGATGTCTCAACAATAAAAGTGCAAATGCCTTTATGTCCGAGTGTCGGATCAGTTTGAGCCATGACCAGATGCAATGAGGAGCTCCCTCCATTGGTTATCCAGTTTTTGGTACCATTCAAAACATAGTGATCTCCATGGTCAATGGCCGTGGTTTTTTGTTGGGTTGCATCACTTCCAGCTTCTGGTTCTGACAAACAAAATGATCCAATCCATTCGCCAGTTGCAAGCAGGGGAAGATATTTCCTTTTTTGTTCTTCTGTCCCCATTTTTTCGATTCCCCAGCACACCAGACTGTTGTTGACGGACATGATGACAGAACAAGAATTGTCTACTTTGGAGATCTCCTCCATGGCCAGTACATAGGAAATGGTATCCATTCCTCCACCCCCATATTCTGGAGATACCATCATGCCAAGGAAACCCATTTCACCCATCTTTTTACTTCTTCTTTGGGAAATTTCATTTCTGAATCCCTTTTTATGACCCCGGGTAACAATTCTTGCTGGGCAAAATCTCTGGCTGCCTGCTTCACCGCATCGTGTTCCTCTGTTAAATGAAAATACATATCAGTTTTGTTTTAGTGTGCGAAGATAGAAGGAATATATGATTCTTATTTCAAATCCTTCCATTAACAGCTCAATTGCCCAATGTGTTGGCATTTGAACCAAACAAGCTGATTTGCAATGATGATAATCAACCCGGTTTCTAATGGATATCAATGAATATACACGTTCAAAGCAATTACCTTGCTACAAAATTTGTAGTAAAATGATAAAAGAAGTGGAAGGAGATATCCTCCTCAGCAAAGCAGAAGCCATCGCTCATGGTGTGGCTCCAATGGACCATTTTGACAGCGGATTGGCATTGTCGTTGCGCCAGGATTACCCATCGCTGTACAAGGATTTTAGACATTACTGCCAAACCTATCATCCAAAAACAGGAGATGTTTGGCTTTGGCAAGCTTCGGATAGAAAAAAAATATTTAACTTGCTCACGCAAGACCCTCCACCGTCAGACCATAGTCATCCTGGGAGGGCAAGCCTTAGCGCTGTAAGGCATTGCCTCAGATCATTGGCCAATCAGATGATAAAAGAAAACATTCAAAGTTTGGCCTTGCCAAAACTTGCAACAGGTGTAGGGGCATTGGACTGGGACAAAGTAAAACCCATCATTCTGGAGCAGCTTGGAAGTCTTCATATCCCTGTCTACGTGTATGCAAAATTTATTAAAGGGCAAAAAGCGGTTGAATAAACATTGTATTCAGAGTTTTTTGTTTGTTGGCACATCTTGTTTATCATCTGATTTTAAATGAGATGTGCTTTTTTTTATTGGGATGTAGTGAAAGACTTTTATATTAGCCGTTGATTTAAATGAATTGTATAAATGCACAAACCACAAGAATTTTATGAGAAGTTGGCATACCTGTTTTACTCTGTGGCAGGTATTGATGGCAAAGTAGATCACGCTGAAATAAAAAAACTACATGAAGAAGTTTTATTGATATGGAGCAAAACCGATAATGATCTCCATGAATTTGGTACGAATGGCGGTATTGAAATTGAGGCAATATTTGAATGGCTGGAAGAGGAGGGTTACGAAAGCAGAGATGCTTTGAATGATTTTAAGGATTATGCCATTGCAAATTCATATTTGTTTGATTTGAAAACCAAACAATACATCATTCACACCTGCAAAGAAATTGCCGCCATCTATTACCACATCAATAAAAATGAAGAAATATTACTGGAAAAAATCAAGTTATTTTTGGACGAATTAAAATAAAGCGAGGGAATGATTTATTGGTATTATTCTGTGAAAATTAATTTAAACAGCAAATGCCATTGAATGAATTATCACTTCAAGCAAACGGAATTGTATTTTGCTATATGAATTGATACATCAATATTCTCAATAAGCTTTAGTGCTCTGAATGATAGCGGTACTTATTCCTGTATTGACTTCTCGCGAAAAATCCTGCCACTACACCAAAAACAAATCCTCCGATGTGAGCCCACCAGGCTACGCCGGTTGACTCTTCTGTCAGACTACCAAGAGACCCAACTCCAGCCAACATTTGCTGAACTATCCAAATGCCAAGAAAAAAAATGGCCGGCACATACACTACTGTAAAAAAAATGAGGATAAGAACTTTTATTCTGGAAGCAGGAAACATAATCAAATACGCACCCATCACCGCTGATATCGCTCCACTTGCTCCAACCATTGGAACCTCACTGTATGGGTTAAAAAAAATATGGACTGCGCTTGCGGCCAATCCTCCCATCAAATAAAAAAGAATAAAATTAAATGTCCCGATGACGGCCTCAATATTGTCCGCAAAGACCCACAAGAATAACATGTTGCCTATCAAATGCATCCAACCACCATGCAAAAACATGCAGGTGAGCATTGTGTACAAATCCGTACCAGATAAAACCTCGAATGGTATTGCTCCATATTCATACACAAAAATCTGGTTCAACTCAGGTCCAAGACTCAGTTCATAAAAAAAGATAAGTACGTTGAACACGATCAATGAATAAGAAAACAAAGGCTTGTGTCCTCCTTTTACCTGATCATCTCCAATGGGGAAAAACATCTCTTTTAATTTTTGATTTATACAATACCTTCCTTGATCAGGTCATGGATGTGCACCATGCCTAAGTATTTATTTTCATTGCTCACGATTAATTGTGAGATTGAATGATCCTGCATCAAGCGAAATGCCTGTACTGCCAATTCATCAGGTTCGATGCATTTAGGATGATGATTCATCAGATCTGAGGCTTTTGATCTCAAAATATCTCCTGATTTTTCAAAAAATCTTCTCAAATCTCCATCTGTAATTATTCCCATCAAAAGTCCATCGTGATCGACGACGGCCGTGGCACCCATTCTCCCTGAACTGATTGTGATTAATACTTTTTGAACTGTGTCATCGGGAGAAACTTTCGGTGTTTTGTGCTGCAAATAAAAATCACTCACCCTGAGATAAAGTTGTTTGCCCAAAGCTCCTCCGGGATGATATTTTGCAAAATCTTCCGGGCTGAATCCCCGCAAGGACAAAAGACCAACAGCCAATGCATCTCCCATTGCCATTTGAGCCGTTGTGCTGGCAGTTGGTGCTAAATTATTGGGTTCTGCCTCCTGACTTATGGGAGTCAATAAACAATGGTCAGATTGTAAAGCCAAATAAGAATTAGAATGTGCGGTAATTGAAATTAGCTGGATATTCCTCGCTTTAATCAATGGTACCAGGGCTTTGATTTCAGTGGTTTCTCCACTTTTTGACAAACAAATTACCACATCCTCTGATTGAATCATTCCCAGATCTCCGTGAATGGCGTCAGCGGCATGCATAAAAAGGGAAGGAGTTCCAGTTGAATTCATGGTGGCAACAATTTTTTGTCCAACGATGGCACTTTTTCCTATTCCTGTAATCACCAATCTTCCTTTGGATTGAAAAATCAAATGGACGGCACCAACAAATGCATCATTCAGTTGATCCAATAAATCATGTACAGCCTTGCTCTCAATTCTTATGCAATCGCTTGCCAGACGAATGATTTCTTCCTTTTGATCATTGGATAGCATGGCCCAAAGTTAGACAAAACTGCCTAAACCCGCTCAGAAGAGAATCTCAATCGTGTGGTATCCAGGCTTGGAGCGATGTTTTTCTTTTTTGGTTTTAATCCAGTTCCCTCGTTATGAACGATTGGACTTTTACCTTAGGGTTTAGAAATTATTGAAAACATTCATCCAAAAGATTGGTGTTCATAATGCACGCAATAGTCCAGATCATTTAAAAGCTTATCCGGCTAAGTGGAATCAATACCATTTTTCAGTTCCAAAGGAAGATCTATTAACTGCATAAATTCTCCTTCCTACTATTGATCAAATCAATTTTCTACAAAAGAATTTGAATGTGAAATATAATCTTATCCTCTAAATCGGCTTAATTGCTACATGATGCTTTAAATGCAGTGATTTGGGCTCAATCCTTGGTGGCTATTCGATACAAGGTGTAAGCCATTCCAACAAAAAAGCATACTCCCAATAAATAATATCCTCCTGTCCCAAGGGCCTGAGTCAATCCATGTTCTGCGCTGTATCGGGCGATGGCAGCTGCAATGCCTTCGTCCACGGTCAACAATGCAACCACAACTCCGGCCAGAGCGCCTCCAGCCACCAATCCAGTGGCAAATAAGCTGCCCTTTCCCAATTCGGAATCCTCTTCTTTCTTATTTTTTTTCTTGGCTCTCCAGTCCACAATACCTTTGATCACTCCTCCAATAAAAATCGGGAGGGTGGTGGAAAGAGGTAGGTACAAACCTACCGCAAAGGACAGCGCTTTGACCTGACAAAGTTCCAATACGATGGCAATAAAAACACCACACAATACGAACACCCAGTCCAAATTAAAAGACAACAATCCTTTGATCAGGGTAGCCATCAAAGTAGCCTGAGGTGCTGCATATTTCTCGCCAATGGCATGGTTAATTCCTTTGGACACCATATCAGCGGTGGGTGTATCCAGGTATTTGACGGTAAAACCAATTACAAGTGAAGAAAAAATTGCCCCAATAAACAAGGCCAATTGCTGGTATTTGGGAGTGGCACCAACGAGATAACCGGTTTTCAAATCCTGTGAAGTTGCTCCTGCGTTGGCGGCGGCAATACAGATCATTCCACCGATGACCAGGGCCATGGGTTCGTACACTTGTCCGGTCCATCCCACTGCAATAAAAACAAGGGCAGTACCCATGATGGTTGCGATTGTCATGCCAGATATGGGGTTGTTGCTGGATCCGATAATCCCTACAATCCTACTGGAAACGGTCACAAAAAAGAATCCGAATACAATCACAAGTACACCCAGCAATAATTTACTGACGATAGAAGTACCCGGTACCTGGGGTAGAATGGCCAACAACAATATAAGGGCCAAGGAACCAAATAAAACTACTTTAAATGATAAATCCTGCTCTGTACGACTCACCGCAGCCGTTGATTTTTCTTTCATGGATCCAAGACTGTCTTTGAAGGAAGACACAATGGTAGGAATGGTCTTTATTAAGGTAATGAAACCACCAGCGGCCACTGCACCTGCCCCTATTTGACGGATATAGGCTCTGTACACCGCATCGGCAGTTTCTCCAAAGGTATGGGTCACAGGATCCCAACCAAATCTCGCACTTGGCAAGGCAGGATCCAGCAAATTAAGTTTGGCCAATTGTGCCGCAATAATGTCTGGATGAACCAGATAGGCCAGTAGGGGAATTAATCCCAAGGAAGCCAAAACTCCTCCGGCCACCAAAACTCCCGCTATCCTTGGTCCGATGATGTAACCAACTCCCATGTATTCTGGGGTGATTTCACTGCTTACCACCGCTGATGGAAAAAATTTATTGACCTGTTCCGTGCCCCATTTTGGCAACTCAGCAATCACATGAAAAATCTTTTGGAGAATGGCATACAACATCGCAAAACCGAGGCCATAGTATGCACTTTTGGCAAAATCACCTCCCTTTTCTCCTGCTATCAATACTTGTCCGCAGGCGGTACCTTCCGGATAAGGAAGAGTGTCGTGTTCTTTTACAATCAGAGATCGACGGAGAGGGATCATCATCAATGTACCCAGGATTCCACCGAAAGTGGCAAGGGTAAATATTGTCCAATAATTAAAATAGGAATCACCCACTTCTTTATCGGTCAGAAAAAGAAAAGCAGGTAAGGTAAAGACAACACCCGCAGCAATGGATTCTCCAGCAGAACCAGTGGTTTGGATAATATTATTTTCAAGAATGGTGGTACCTAAAAACCGCTTTCCCAATGAAATAGCCAATACAGCAATTGGAATTGATGCCGACACAGTGAGCCCCGCTTTAAGTGCCAGATACACGGTGGACGCACCAAAGAGTATTCCAAAGAGAATACCCAGGATGATGGCTTTTATCGTAAACTCAGGAACGGATACATTGGGATCCACATAAGGCTTGAATGTGGAAGCTGGTTGATTTTCCATAAAGCTTTGTTTGTTTGTTTAAAGCTTAAAGGTAAACCAAAGCTGAAATTTTGTATAAAAATCATGGATTGAATCAGAAAAGGATGTATAAACTCCTTTATATCAATTTGCTAGCAATTCTTTCACCATTGCAGACATCACTTTTCCATCCGCCCTACCGGCCAATTGCTTGGAAGCAGTGCCCATTACTTTGCCCATGTCCGCCGGCCCTTTTGCACCAACTTCTGAGATGATTTTTTCAATGGCTTGACGAAGCTCTGACTCAGACATTTGGGTCGGCAAATACCTTGATAACACTTCAATTTCTTCTCTTTCTGTTTGAGCCAGATCTTCCCGACCCTGCTTTTCATATATTTCGAGAGATTCCTTGCGCTGTTTGACGAGTTTGGTGACGATCTGCAGACCCCGCTCTTCATTCATTTCATGACCGCTGCCATCTGTATTTGCCAACAATATTGCAGCTTTGATGGCACGGATAGACCTCAATGCTTTTTCATCTTTAGCCTTCATGGCCTCCTTGAGGTCATTGTTTATTTGATCCTGAAAACCCATGTTTTGATTTGAATTTATGGCAGAATAACTAATTATAATCAGAATTGGTTTAATCCGGATAAAAGAGAGCAGCAAGTCTAAGGTATTCTTCTGGACTGATTTGTTCCGGTCTCTGGTTGTAATAGTCGTTTTTCAGCAATTCTGAACTTCCCGGTATCGACTTTAAATTATTTCTTAAAGTCTTTCTTCTAAACTGGAAAGCTGTTTTTACCAATCGATGTACTTTGCGAAAGATCAAATGTTCGGGTAACAAATCTTTTCTGACCATCTGAATAAATGAAGACATCACCTTGGGGGGCGGATTGAAAGAGGTTGGAGCAATATCAAATAATATTTCACTTTTATAATTTAGAGAAGAAAGTACAGATAGAATTCCATAGTCTTTGGTTCCTTCAGTTGCCACGATCCGCATGGCCATTTCTTTTTGAAACATACCGAGTAAAATAGGTACTCTCTCCCTGCATTCGAGCATTTTAAAAACAATCTGTGAAGAAATATTGTATGGAAAATTTCCAAAAATTACAAATTGATTTGCTGAAAAAAGTGGATTCAAATCCATTTTCAAAAAATCAGAATGGATAAATACATCTTTGTGATTGGGATATTTTCTAACAAGAAATTCGAACATATCCCTGTCAGAGTCTACAGCCCTGAAATCAGAAATTTTATCCAACAAATGTTTTGTAATCGCGGCCTTGCCCGGACCAATTTCCAATACACTTTCGTTTCCACAATTGAGAACCAAATTTGCAATTTTCAGAATTACCTCCTGATCTGTCAGAAAATGCTGTCCGTATGATTTTTTGGCTTTCAATGCTGGAATATAAACTGAGTCCTTTCAGATCTTAAGTCCTTGTTAAAACGCCAAAAGTAGGTTTAGTTTTCAAAAGAATGACATACCTTGTGATAAAATTAAATATTCCCTTATGAAAAGATTTTTACTGCTTTCAATGTTGTGCTGCGCTTATGGTTTGATGGCTCAGCCTATTTACATCTCCCATCCTGAAATAGGTCAAAGGTTAATTTCAAGGATTTTGGACGAAGATTACATCACCCCGATTGACATGGAGTCTGTGGGTACAGATTTAAATTGGAACATTACCCCCTCAGACATCATCATTCAAACTCCTGATACTGCCTGGGTGGTCAGTCTGGATAATATGCCCAAAAAAGAATTTTATCCGGCGGGAACATTGGCCATCCGTTATGGCAGTGACAGCTCTGCATATTTTGAAGTTTTCAGACACTCTTCTGCAAGATTAGAATTATTGGGTGAATCAAATTATTTTGATGAAGCTCCAACTGTGCTCAACAGTCCACTCACCCAGGTGGAATACCCTTTGATGTATGGCGATTCATTTGGAGATACCTGCACGTACCATTTTAAAATCGAAGAAGACTTATTCCGCGGAGAAATCGAAATTTTTTGCAGAGCAGAAGCCTGGGGTAGAATGAAAACCACCAATGGCACATACGACTGCATCAAACTGGCATACAGGTCCACGATCCAGTTTTATGTCAACAATGTGCCTGAAGGCAGCGTAACCCTGCACGAATTTAGATTTCTTTCTCCCGGATATAGCGCTCCGGTAGTGGTTTACAGTGCATCTGAGCTTGAATTTGGCGGTGATATCACCAACGACACCACCGCATATTATCTGACTGCGCCTCCCATAGCTGCCACCAATGAAACTGCAGGTATTGAGATTGGTATAAGTCCAAATCCTGTAACCGACTTGTTATATATTTCTATTCCTGAAGAACTTACTATGGGATCAACAATGGCCATCATAAGTCCTGAAGGTAAGAAGATGGTCGAAAAACAAATGACCCAAGCCCATCAAACCTTCACTGTACAGAATTGGCCTTCAGGTGTTTACCTTGTTCAAATTGTATCCAAAGAAAAAAGATGGGGAATGAAATCTTTTGTATTAAAGTAGGTAAACAAAGCATCCTAGAAAAAAATTAAAGGATTTAGGACCCAACTTTTCAAGAGGTTTATATCTTTGCACACCATTTCTCGATACGCCTCTTTAGCTCAGTTGGTTAGAGCGTCGGACTGTTAATCCGCAGGTCCTTGGTTCGAGCCCAAGAAGGGGCGCAACATATACTTTAAGCCTTGCTTTCGAGCAAGGCTTTTTTAATGCAAAAACCTTATCATGAGCATTTTAACCGTAGGCACCATGGCCTTTGACAGCATCGAAACACCTTTTGGAAAAGCGGATAAAGTCATTGGTGGAGCCTGTACTTACATTAGTTGGGCAGCATCTTACTGGTATTCACCCATTCATCTGGTATCCATTGTTGGAAGGGATTTTCCGGAACACGAGGTGGTTGCATTGGAACAAAGGGGTATTTCTATGGAAGGTTTGGTCAGAAGAACAGATATGGATTCCTTTTTCTGGGCAGGGAAGTACCATGCTGATATGAACAACCGGGATACTTTGGTGACCGATCTGAATGTGTTGGCAGAATTTAATCCTGTGCTTCCAGTCTCTTATGTTTCCAGTCAGTATATCATGTTGGGTAACCTAACCCCGGCGGTTCAAATGTCAGTTCTCAATCAACTCGATGGCAGCCAGAAAGTAATTATTCTGGACACGATGAATTTTTGGATGGACATCGCCATGCCTGAATTATTGGAGGTCTTAAAGAAGGTGAATGTCCTGACCATCAATGATGAAGAAGCTCGTCAGCTTTCCGGAGAAAGGTCATTGGTCAGGGCTGCGCAAAAGATTCATGAAATGGGTCCTGAATACCTTGTCATTAAAAAGGGAGAACATGGTGCTTTGTTGTTTTACAAGGATCAGGTCTTTTTTGCCCCTGGTATGCCAATGGCCGATGTTGTAGATCCTACAGGAGCCGGTGATAGTTTTGCGGGAGGTATGATTGGTTATCTCGCCCGAACCGGAGAAATCAGTTTTAAAAATTTGAAAACCTCACTCATCTATGGTTCCACCATGGCTTCTTTCTGTGTGGAAGATTTTAGTCTGCAGAAATTGAGGAATTTGAGTCAGGAGGAAATTCACCAAAGAATTCGACAATTTGAAATGCTCAGTTCTTTTGATGTAAATGAGCTACCAATTAATAAGGTCTAGCATTATCTGATTTATTTAAAAATACTGTGTCTGAAATTTTCTCTAATTTTCAGCCATCATGACAAAAAGCATTCTTTCCTACAACGTGAATGGCTTGAGGTCTGCCACCCAAAAAGGTCTCAACGAATTTTTGAAATTGCATTCTTTTGATTTGGTTTGTTTTCAGGAAACTAAGATGGATCAGTCTTATGCTGATCCAGATATGTATTTTTCTTTGGGCTACAAGGCGTATTGGCATTGTGCCGAGAAAAAAGGCTATAGCGGTGTTCTTATTTTGAGCAAAGAAACTCCTGATAAAGTGATTGCAGGTTGTGGCATGGAAGAATACGACCGCGAAGGAAGGATATTGAGATTGGATTTTGGTGAATGGACGATACTCAATTGCTATTTTCCTTCCGGCTCGGTCAGCGAAGAACGGCATGCTTTCAAAATGAAGTTTCTTCAGGATTTTTATCCGTGGATCAAAACATTACTTTATGAAAGGAAAAAACTCATTTTGGTAGGTGATTACAACATTGTGCATCTTGCACTGGACATTCACAATCCCACGCGCAAAGACAATCCCAGCGGATACCGACCAGAGGAAAGAGCCTGGCTGGACGCCTGGTACAATGAACTTTTTGAGGACTCTTTCAGATGTAAGTATCCAGACAGTCAGGAATTTTCATGGTGGTCCTATCGAGCGGGTTCCTATCAAAAAAACAAGGGATGGCGCATCGATTATCAATCTATCAGCAAACCACACGGACAATTGGTCAAAGATTACAAACATTACCGTGACATCCGATTTTCAGACCATTGCCCGATAGAAGGCCTGTACAATTTTTCCTTCTAGATATGTTTTATGGCATTTAATGCGTCTTTTATTTCTTTCTACTATTTCCCTATTGGATAATGATTTTTTGTTGAAAAATTCCCTTGTTGGTGTTGATTCTTGCAGCATATACACCACAAGGAGCATTGGTTTGGATGTCAAATCGAGCGCTACCCAAAAGTTGCCGATTGAAAATTTGCTTTCTTCCATTTAGGTCGATCAATTCAAAACTTGATGCACTTACATCTTGTGGCAACTCAATATTGAAATCACCATTCCCTGGTACGGGGTAAATTTTGAAATCTGTCCTTACCTGGTCTTTGGTACTAACAGCTGAATATAAATTAGAACTCCAAACTCCTCGACCGTATGTGCCAGCCCATATTTTTTTGTCCTGATAGGAAATATCCAAATCAGCGACTATCACATTGGGCAATCCATTTTGGAAAGGCTCCCAATCGTTTTTGGAACCATCGGTATAAAAGACTCCAATGTCTGTACCAACATAAAGTCCTTCATTGGAACCTTTTTCGTAGATAATGCAATTGACCGGTACGTTGGGTAATCCAAATGTATAATTGACCCAGTTTCTGCCTCCGTCGGGAGTAACAAACACTTTTTCACTGGCGTTGTATCCACCAAGAGCGATATAAACTCTGTTGGGATCAGAAGGATCCACTGCAATATAATTGATAGGAGAATTGGGCGATTGTGCAATCAGAGTCCAGTTTTGACCTGCATTGGTGGTAGCAACCAAGGCATCTCTTGTTGCTACATAAATGAAATTTGGATTGGAGGGGGCAATAGCCATTGCAGTCAAAGGAACTCCACCTGTCAAATTAAAAGAGATCCGAAACCAGGAGTCTCCACGGTCTGTCGAAGCCCAAACATCGTCATAGGCAGCATAAATGATATTGGGTCGCTGTGGATCAATCGCAATCGGGGTCAACCATGCCCCGTTTTTTTGTCCGGGAATATTATTACTGATCACTTTTACAGCATCCTGATTCGACCAGCTATCGTCGGTCCTGTAAATAACTCCATTCACATAACATCCATATTGAATATTGGGATTGGTATAATCAACTGCGCAGTCCATTCCATCACCACCTGTAGCAAAGTACCATTGATTGTTGTTGTGACCTCGTGAGCCGTTGTCCTGCATCCCAATGATCAAATGGTTATTGCGTGTCTGGGATACTGCAATTCTGTAGATCTGACTAATGCCCAAACCATTGGATTTATCCACCCATCTGTCTCCGGCATTGGTAGATGAGTACAAACCACCATCATTGCATTCAAAGACCAGATTGTTAACCCTTGGATGATAAGCAATAAAATGTTTGTCGGCGTGGACCACTTGAACATTATTTGGATTACCGCCTGCATCGGGACTCCAATGACTGTTGAGAAACCAAGTAGATCCTGCATCCGTTGATTTCCAGGTATTGACTCCACCCAATAAGATTTCATCCGGATTGTTGGGATTGATGGCATAAGCCAGATCATAATTGCCCTGACCTCCTTCGCCAGATGCGTTGTGGGAAGGGTGCAATAGGTTGCTACTCGCGTCAGAAGTGAAATATCTTTGCCAGGTTTCACCGCTGTTTTCTGAATAATACAAGCCATCCATTCCATCATCGACGTTGACTCCAATCGCATCCACCAAATTGGGGAGACTCTTGGAAACAGCCAGTTTGATTCTGCTGACACCCGGTACAGTAGCTTTATTGATCCAGGTGATCCCTCCGTTGCTTGACACCCAAATGCCAGCTCCTCCTTTGGGCTCATAAGTGGTGGCATATAGTATGGTGGATACATTTGGCTTTTGCTCAATGTCCATAAAATGACCAGTTTGCGTTCTCGTCCAGTTGGCTCCTGCATTGGTCGTGCGCCAAATGCCATCCGAACTGGCGGCTACTAGGGTTCTAGGGTCATTGGGATTAATCCACAACCTTCGAATGGTTTTTCTTTCACTCACGGTCCAGGTCAATCCGGTAAAGGACCAGTTTTGACCACCGTTGGTGGTTTTCAAAACCCCAATGCTTTTGGTATCTCCTCCCCCATCAAAATCACTGTTTGGACCAGAAGCTAAATCACCATCTCCAGTTGCAATATAAAGAATGTCCGGATTGGTTGGATCAACAGCGATGTCGCTAACCCCAATAACAGGTAGATAATCCGTGTTGGTGGTCCATGTCTGTCCGTTGTTGGTGGTCTTCCACAATCCACCCGCAGGTGATCCTACCCAATAGGTATTGTTGTTGGTAGGGTGAAATGCAATGCAATTTAATCTGCCCAAACCCTCATATCCTCCCGGAGTGGAGGTTGGTCCAAAAAATCTCCAATTGGCGGGGGCTGGATTTTCTTTGCTTGTTTGGTGATATCTTTCATAGAAATTTTTTGTCTCTTCATGAGCTTTGAGCGGAGACATGGGCCTCCTGTTTTCATCCAAACGGGTGGACCAATAATATTCCCATCTTTTAAACTGTTTGTAACCTTTGCCTTTTTCTTTGGGTCTGTCTTTCCAATATTCATCAAATGCTTTCACTACTTCATCATAGCTTGCATTTTCGGGAAGATTGGCTGCCCATTTCTGACCTGATAAGGTCCAGAAGCTTATCACAGCTAAAATAAATAAGGTAAATTTAATTTTCATCTCTGTATGGTTTTGTTTGTATGAAAAAAATTACTGCATGTTTTTTTGAATGGATTTTATGGCGAGATATTTCCTCTTGTTCTTGTAATAGTAGGACAAAACAGCCTCTGCATCGGCTTTAATCGGAAAGGCCGCCATTTTGGCTTCATCGTTTTTTTGAAGATGACTCGCTCTGACCGTAATCGTGTCTCCTTTACCAAATTGAACGGGATTGTCCGACACCGCAGCTTTCGTTCTGGCTACATGGGTGGCGAGTTTTACTTTGTTCACCCACAAAGAATCAAATCGCAAATCATTGTGCTGCACCAGAATTTTAAAAAAATATTCATGGGCCACCGGCAGATTGGGTTGCCCCGGTGTAAGTTTTTTCTGATAAGATTCCAACACTTTAAAACCCTTGGGTTTGTTCTTCGAATTGCAACAGAAGTGGTTTAAACCAGACATGAGCTGGCTCATCGAAACCAGAATTCCCAGACCAATTGTCAAAAATCCAAGTTTGCTAACTCTGATAGATTCAAATATTCTATGTTTTAAATTCATATATGAGGCTTGTAGCTATTGTTTAAATCGATCCAGGGATTTGATGATTTGGATTAAATCGGGGGCTAAGTTAATAATCTTGCCAAAAATCTTACGAATATTTGAAAAGAATTTTCCAATTTTTTATTCTGAGGGGTTCAGATCAATCCATGCTCAAAAGAAAAATGATGGCTGGATGCCTTTATTTTTGAGCTTAGTCATCCTTGGCTTTCTGTTTTTTGAGGAAATGAAAGGGGTGCCTTCACATTCATTTATTTGCGATTAAAAAGTGAATGGTTGATTTCTTCAAGCACATTTGGAGTGCGATATATATTACTATAAAAGGTAAATCTTATTTCAGGATCCCTATGGCTGGGTCAATCGGCGAAACCAGCGGATTGAAAAAACAACAAATAACAAGGCAATTGTATTTCCCAGCAGTAAATTCATCCGGAGATTGCCAAAATAATCGCTTAAAAAAAACCATGACATGCCTCCTGCAAATGCCAGGCTTAAAAACATGGGCAACAATCTGTAAGGAATGGGATAATGTTTCTGACCTTGAAAATAGGACCAGGCACACATCCAAAAATACACCAGGCACATGATCCAGGCTGAAGCATCTAATCCATAGATGGGCAACCATAGGAAATACAAAATAGTATTTAATATCAAACCTGAAAATGAAATTCCGGCTGCTAAGAGGGTTTGGTCCGTTAACTTATTCCAGGCAGAAAGATTGTAATACATCCCCGAAAAGATATTGGCCATCAATAAAATGGGTACCAGATGCAGTGCATTTCTGTAATTGGGTCCCAACAATTGGGAAACCAAACTCAAATTGGCAGTGGTAAATAAGTAAATTACACAACAACTGAATACAAAAGCCAGGGACAAATCGGCAAAATGCTTTTTTCCATCTTGCTTCTTAGCTTGTCTGAAAAAGAAGGGTTCTGCTGCATAATTAAAAGCTGTTAAAAACAAATTCATGATTACAGCCAAACGAAAAGCTGCATTGAGCGAATCACTTGCCACCAAATTTGATTTTGCATCATCAGAAAGTAAATATTTGAGATAACTGGTGTACCCACTTTGAATGATGATGAATGAAAAGGTGACCACGACAAGCGGCCATGCAAATTGTATCAAGGTTTTCACCAAACTCCATTCCCTCACTGGAGCAAAGGCTTCTGAAATTTCTTTATATAGTAAAATCAATGTCATCAACGAGGCCAACAAATTGGCAAATAAAACGTAAAATAATTTTTGCTCGCTTGATAAATGATGAAGATTAAATTCTTCATTCAGCAGAGGTATTCCTTCAAAGAAAATTAAAACCAGAACAACATTGATCATTAAGCCTGTCAATTTAATCCAAGCATATCGGAGTGGTCTCTTATCATATCTTATTTTTGCAAATGGCAAGGAAATTAAAACATCCATCACAAGAATGAAGGAGGCTATCATCAGATGTGCATCAAGATTATCTTCATACTTCATCCATGCCAAAATCTGATTTTTCGCCAAAAAAACAATCAGTAAAAAAATTGCTGAACAAAGCCAAACCAATCTGGAGGCGATTGGATAAATAATCTCACTGTAGCGATCATCCGTAACAAATCGAAAATAGCTGGTTTCCATTCGAAGGGTCAGCAATCCCAAAAAAAGTCCCACGTAAAAATAAAGTTCCTGGTAAATGGAAAAGTAACCATCCTCCGATACAAATACCCGATAGGTCAAATAGGAAGTAATCAATAAAAAATTGATGACTCTACCCAATGAATAACTCAAACCGTAGATGAGCGTTTCCTTGGCCAATGATCGGATAACTGACAATTGTTTGATTTCTTAAAAGCGTAAATATCATCATTTTAAATGGCTTGATTCTTCAAAATTTTAAATTCTAAGCCAATGCTCAAACTCAATTTTGAAAGGATCAAATCAGTTTGTCAATTACCTTTGTACAAGATAGTTGATCCATGGAAGGAATAGAAACTCTGCGTAAGATTTGCGCACTCCCCGGTGTCCCCGGCTACGAGTCGGCCATAAGAAATTATATTAAGAGCCAACTTGAGAACATTGCAGACCGGATCGAAATTGACCCAATGGGAAATCTAATTGCTTTTCACCAGGGCAGAAACCATAAAAAACTGATGCTTTCTGCGCACCTGGATGAAATTGGATTTATGGTTCAGCACATTGATGAGGATGGCTTTATCAGATTTGTTCCCCTTGGAGGTTTCGATGCAAAGACTCTGACTGCGCAAAGGGTAACCATCCATGGAAAAAAAGATGTAATTGGCGTAATGGGTTCTAAGCCCATCCATCTGATGACTGCTGAGGAGAGAACGAAAGCACCACAGGTCAAAGATTACTTTATTGATACCGGACTTCCTGCTGAAGAGGTAAAGAAACTCATTCAGGTCGGAGACCCAATCACCAGGGAAAGAGAACTGATCCAAATGGGACCCTGCATCAATGCAAAATCCCTGGACAACCGAATTTCAGTTTTTATTCTTCTCAAGATTTTTCAGGAGATAAAGCGTAGAAATCCAGATTTGAATGTATTGGCTGTTTTCACGGTGCAGGAGGAAGTAGGATTGCGCGGTGCCAAAACAGTGGCTCATAAACTGGCTCCAGACCTTGCTATAAACATCGATACCACCATCGCGTTTGATGTGCCTGGTGCTCAATCCCATGAAATGGTGAGTCGGCTTGGGCAGGGTGTCGGCATCAAAATTATGGACCACAGCGTGCTATGTGATTATCGAATGGTTCGATTGTTGAAAGAAACTGCTACCAAACACAAGATAAAGTGGCAGGCTGAAATTTTGCAGAAGGGTGGCACGGATACTGCCTCCATTCAAATGGCCGGTGGTGGATGCATTGCAGGCGCAGTTTCCATACCTACCAGACACATACACCAGGTCATAGAAATGGTGCATCAGGCCGATGTGCAAGCATCCATCGATCTGGTTCTAGCAGCCATACCTGAAATCGAATCAATGGATTGGAATCACGCTCAACATTAAAAATAAAAACGATGTGGTTAGAAGAAAACAATCGACTTTCCTGCGAATTCATCTTCAAGGATTTTGCAGAAGCCATGGGATTTATCAATGAGATTGCGCTAAAGGCAGAAAGGATGAATCATCACCCCAATTGGTCCAATAGTTTCAATAAAGTGAGCATCCAGCTGTACACCCATGATGCGGGTAATACCATTACTGAAAGGGACCGCAAGCTAGCTGAGCTAATTACCAGAGTTTTCGAAAAATACAAAAAATAGGGTGAGGGATGCTCTGTTTCTATCCTTCCAATTCCATGATTAAGTCATCTACCAGCACCCGACCGCAGTGTTCACAGGCGATTATTTTCTTGCGAAGACCAATCTCGAGTTGTACCTGGGGTGGAATTTGATTAAAACATCCTCCACAGGCATTTCTTTTGACCATGACCACTGAAAGACCATTGCGATATCGATGTCTGATGGTATCATAAGCGTGAAGCAACCTTGTTTCAATTTTTTTTCTGAGCTTATCCGCTTTGTTCCTGAGGGTATTTTCTTCTTTGTCTGTTTTTTCCAATATTTTTTCCAGCTCCGCTTTCTTTTCTTCCAGTTCCTTCTCTTTTTGGTCGAACTTTTCTTTCACCCCATCAATCGCGAGCTTCTTTGCCTTCAGCTGATCCGCAGATTCTTTCATTTTTTTATCAGAGAGCTGTATCTCAAGCCTTTGCAAATTAATTTCTTTGTTCAGGGCTTCGTATTCCCTGTTGTTTTTAACGCTGTCAAGCTGCTTCTCATATTTTTTGATGGCATCTTCGGACGCTTTTACATTGGCTTTATGGTTGGCAACCTCTTTCTCAAGTTCGCTCAAAGAGGAAGACATTTTATTGATTTTTACAGTAAGACCTGAAATTTCGTCTTCCAGATCACTGACAATCATAGGGAGCTCACCTTTTAATATTTTTATTTGATCTATCTCAGAATCAACAATTTGCAACTCAAACAACTGTTTTAATTTGATCCCTATCGGAACTTCGGAGACTGGTGCAGTTTTTGCCATAAATCAGAAGTATTTAATTGGATTTGTAATGACTTTTGTACAATGGGCCGCAAAGTTAGAAAAATTCTCAGAAATCCGATCTTTTAATAATTCAATGGTATATTGCTCACTCTCATAGTGTCCTATGTCAATGAGCACTATTTTTTGGTCTGCATCAAAGAAATCATGGTATTTGAAATCTGCAGAAATCAGCACCTCTGCTGACTGACGAATGGCCTCTTTGGTCAAAAACGAACCCGACCCACCGCACACAGCCACTTTTTCGATGGGTTTGCCCAGATCCCGGGTGTAGCGAATCACCCCTGTCTGAAATTGCAACTTGAGGTGTTTTAATAAATCGAACAACAACACAGGAGTCCTGAAATTTCCCAGAACTCCGGCGCCAATGTCTCCTGTATTTTCAAAACTTGGTTTGAGAATGCGAAGATCTGTAAGACCAATTTTTTGGGCTATTTTTTGATTGACCCCTGATTTCAGCACATTGTCCAGGTTGGTGTGAATCGCGTAGATGGCGATTCCTTTTTGAATGGCTAAAATGATGGTACGCTGCACATAGTCTTCACCCGTCAAAGACTTGATTCCTTTGAATATAACCGGATGATGACAAACCACTACATTGCACTGCATTTTTTCAGCTTCCAGCAGGACCTCTTCGGTGCAATCCAGACTGCACAGCACTCCGGTGACCATCGCTTCACGACTTCCTGTAAGCAATCCGCAGTTGTCGTAGGATTCCTGCAAATGCAGGGGTGCAATGCTTTCTAAAAATTCGCAGAGATCTTTTATCAAAATTGCCTGATTCATTTCTTTTACATTGGATCTGTTATCGTCTGGTCATTTCCCTTCTTCTGTTTCTATTGTAAAAATACATAATAATCAATGCCGTTATACCCAGCACAAGATTGGTGGCAAACTGTGCACAAAAGAATGAAATATTGGCAAATGAAAAAGCATTCACCTGATCAATTTGATAATAGGCAAGACTCAGCATGACCAAATAATGATAACTGCCAATTCCGCCAGGGGTAGGAATCAGCATCCCCAAAGAACCAAAAACATAAACCACAAGGCCTGCCCCAAAGGATAGATGCGATGTGGGTTCGAAAGCCTGCATGGCAGCAAACAGCATCACATAAAACCAAAACCAAATCATAAACGTATAAAAGAAAAATGCCTTTGGCTCTTTGATTTTTTTAACCGACGAGACCCCTTCGTAAAAGCCTTTGACCTTGTGCTTTATATCCCTGATCAGCGGCCAATTTTTCCATTGATGTCTCGTCAAAAATATGAGCAGACTCATCAACAGGCCAAGGATGGGCAAAACCAGTTTTTGATACACCGGAACGGATGCCAAATGAGCGTCATACAGTGATTTGAAGGCTGGTATTTGGGTCAAAACAGTGAGTACAATGATCAGGGCCATGGCAATTAAATCCAGGACCCGGTCAATAAAAACAGTTCCCAGTGATTTGTCGATGGGTATCCGCTCATAACGGCTAATCATGGCAGCCCTTACGAATTCTCCGCTGCGGGGAAAACCAAGATTGGCAAAGTAGGAGACGAGGATGGTCCCAACGGTGTTTATTTTATGTGGTTTATAACCAAGGGGCTCGAAGATAAGCAACCATCTGAGCGCCCTGAAATAGTTGCTTAGATAAAATGCAATAAAAACGACCACCACAAAAACCCATCTGATTTCCACCAGATCGTTCAAGAGCTTTTTCCAAAGGATGCAATCGGCAGAAGCTATATTGTTGAGCTGACAATAGGCTTTGTAGGATTCATCCTGTTTTTGATACAACCACCACAAAATGGCAACGCCAAGTGCCAGAAAAAAAAGAAATTGTACAAATTTTTTAAGAAAAGGGGCCAAAATCAAAGTTCTTTGATCTGGTTCTTGTCATCTACAAAAATAGAAATGGGGTGGAAGTTCTTGGCTTCCTCAGGGGTCATGATGGCATAGGAGATGACGATAATAATGTCTCCTATTTCCGCTTTGCGTGCGGCTGCCCCATTGAGACAAACCATGCCCGAACCCTTTTCACCTTTGATAACATAGGTTTCAAATCGCTCCCCATTGTTGTTGTTTACAATCTGGACTTTTTCGCCTTCGTAAAGATTGGCTGCCTCCATGAGGGTTTCGTCGATGGTGATGCTGCCCACATAATGAAGATTGGCCTGCGTGACAGTCGCTCGGTGAATTTTTGATTTGAAAAACTGCAATAGCATGGCACAAAGTTATTTAATCTGATTGAAACGATTATGTTAAGTCAAAATCCATCCAAAAGGTTCATTGTTCGGGTCCTTTTAGCACAACATTATCGATCAGTCGAATGTCGCCCGCCCAACAGGCTACACAAGCCACAATATAAGAATGTGAATTTGGATCAGACACCTTCTCTAGATTGTAAGCATCGACGATCTCCAAATACTCTACCCTCAAGCCCTTGTCTTCTATCATTTGAATGGCTCTTTTTATTGCATTTGGAAGGTCCTTGGTTCCATTGATTTTCATTAATCTCTTCAATGCCTGAAAAATGACGGGTGCTTTTGCTCTAAATTCTGGTGTAAGTCTCATGTTTCTGGAACTCATCGCCAGACCATCGGATTCTCTTAAAGTGGGGCCTATGATCAGCCGGACCGGCAAATTGAGTTTCTGAATCATGTGCCTGACCAGGGTATGCTGTTGGAAATCCTTTTGACCCATGTAGAGTTCATCCGGTTGCACCAGGTCCAATAATCTTTTGACAACTTGCAACATTCCTTCAAAATGTCCGGGCCTAAATATTCCTTCCATGACCAAATCCAATCCATCCAAATCAAGTCCTGAAAATGGTACAAAATCATCGGGATAAACTTCCTCTACGGAAGGAATAAAAACAAGGGCGCAATTGGATTTGGTCAGCAATTCGATGTCCTGAGAAACCATCCTTGGGTATCTCTGAAAATCCTCTTTGTTGTTAAATTGGCTGGGATTGATAAAAATGCTGACGATCGGAATTCGCCCTGCTGATTTGGCCGCACTGACCAAACTGAGATGGCCTTTGTGGAGTGCTCCCATGGTAGGCACAAATGCAATTCGATGTCCTTCTGCCTTCCAGCCATTGGTCACTTTTTGCAAGTCCTCTGTTGTTTCAGCAATGATCATTCAAATAATCAATTTGTACAGCAATGATTGGCAAAAGAATCGAACTTACCTCATTCTGGGCATCCTTCTTTTGCCGCCGGGTCTAAACATCATTCTCTGGTCCATTTGTCCCATAGACTTTACCTTACCTTGCTGCGACATCACCTGATCAATCATTTTGACCTGATCCTTGAAAAGTTCTTTGGAATAATTTAGTTTTTTGAATTCCCGGTAGGTATTGTTTGCCTGGGTCCACCGATTTTTCTGGATGTGGATATTGATCATCTGTATCAGAATCATGGCTTTCTCATTGTCGGTGGGAAGCTTCAATGCAAGCGCCTGATTAAACCACTGTTCGGCTTCTGCCACGCGGTCTCTTTGCATGTCCATTGACCCTTTGATGAGAAAATAATAGGCGCGATTGGTCACGTACAATAATTTAGGACTGAAGGTCAGATTCAATCTTTTCTCACATGCATCAAAATCCATGGTTTGCATCATCTGAGCAGCAGATTGGATGGTGCCGAGCAGAAGGTAACTGACCAGCAATACCAAACCAATTAAAATCAGAGGAAAGGCATACCAAAAGCCAAGGGTGAAAGCAAGTACAGTCCCTCCGATTAAAAACAAAGCAATCAGAAAAAACTTAAGATAAATATGGATGGTAAACATAATATGGCATCGAAATTGAAAAGCAAAGGTATAAATATTTGGAGACCATTAATTTTATGGGGAAACTTATAACAAAATAAGCCGAGTTCCGTTTGTATCTGTTTATCCACAGTTGCCTTTTGAGGCGTTTCAAAACCTGATGATGAAGAATATTAAATCTACTTTATTTTTAATTTGTAGTCTGTTTGTATTCACCCTGTTTGGGCAAAGCATTCCATCCATCATTCCTAAGCCAAAGTCCATCAAAATGGCGGGCGGACAGGTGACCGTTCGCGACATCCAGACCATTGTGATACCAAAGAAAAATATTGAAATTAAAAATCTGGCCCTTCAATATGCAAGCGCGTTGGGACTTGATAAATACCAGATCACAGAGCAACAAAAACCAGAATTTGCAAAAAACAAATCCCTTGTGTTTCAGCTGGTGAATCAGGAAAATCAAAACGATTATTACTCCTTCACGGTCACAAAAAATGGAATCCTCGTGGCCGCCAATGGACCCAAAGGAGTGTTCTATGCTTTACAAACATTAATCCAGCTGTTGGAGTCTTCCAATCAAACTGAAAAAACACTTCCATTTATTTCGATTGAAGATGAACCAGTTTTCGGATACAGAGGAATGCATCTCGATGTAGCCAGACATTTTTTTCCGGTGGCTGCGGTCAAAAGATATCTGGATTTATTGGCCAGGTACAAAATGAATTACTTCCACTGGCATCTCACCGATGACCAGGGATGGAGGATAGAAATAAAAAAATTTCCTAAATTAACTGAAGTCGGGGCTTACAGAAAGGGTACTGCCTTGGGTCATGCACATGATGCAAAAGATCAAAAAGACCAAGAAGATTACGGCTCGTATTATACCCAGGAAGAAATCAAAGAAATCATCCAATACGCCAAAGAAAGACATATTGAAATCATTCCTGAAATTGAAATGCCGGGACATTCTTCTGCTGCATTGGCTGCCTATCCGGAATTTGGATGTACGGGTGGGCCCTATCATGTGGCATCTCATTGGGGAGTATTCAAAGATGTGTTTTGTACCAAGGATACTGCACTCTGGTTTGTGAAAGAGGTGCTCGGCGAGGTCTGTGATCTTTTTCCGGGTAAATACTTCCATGTAGGTGGAGACGAAGTACCCAAGGATCGTTGGAAAGCTTGTTCCAACTGTCAGTCCATCCGAAAAAGACAGGGACTGAAATCAGAAGACGAACTTCAAAGCTATTTTATAGAGCAGGTGGGTATTTATTTATTCAACCGTGGTAAAAAACTCATCGGATGGGATGAGATCATGGAAGGAGGTTTGGCTCCAAATGCAACGGTCATGTCCTGGAGAGGTACGAAAGGCGGTATTGAGGCCGCAAAACTCAAACACGAGGTGATTATGTGTCCGGGATCCCATTGTTATTTTGACCACTATCAGTCAGAATCTTCCAAAGAACCTCTTGCCATTGGTGGTTATACCAGTCTGGAAAAGGTCTATGGCTTCAAGCCAATCCCGGAAGAATTAAAATCCGATGAGCGGAGATTTGTATTGGGTGCGCAGGGCAATTTATGGACGGAATACATTCCAGGTGAAGAGCATTTACAGTACATGGCCTTTCCAAGAGCGATTGCATTGGCCGAGATTTTGTGGTCAGAATCGAATGCGTTGGACTATAAAAATTTTGTGGAAAGGCTGGCGCAACACAGCAATTGGTTTAAGAAAAATAAATTCGGATTTTGCAACGCCTACCTCGATTTGGCGTATCAGACATCGACGGCTTCCGATGGGGTTAAATTCACTTTTGTCAAACCACCAGTCGATGGTCGCATACTGCTGGAATCTGAAAAACCGGACGAAGGAATCGTACAGGAATATCCTGTTTCAGATTCTTTCCTTTTGGAAAAAGATTTAGAATTTGGGGCTTGGTATCAGTTGCCTGATAAAACCCTGGGCAGGGCTCTGCGGCTTCATTTCCAAAAGCATCTTGCGGCTGGAAAAAGTATCCAATTAAAATACAATCCTTCTGCAAAATATCCGGGATCTGGAGCACAATGTCTGGTCAACGGATTTTCTGCTCCTTCCCATAAATTTGGTGGTTCAGAATGGATGGGCTTTGAAGCTGATGATCTTGAAGCAGATATAGATCTGGGTACGGAAAAAGACATTCAAAATATTTCTATTCAATTTTATCAGGCCAATGATTCCTGGATTTATGCGCCCGAAGAAATCCTTGTTTACAGTTCTCAGGATGGTAAGCAATACGATCAGATCCAAAAAGTGCAAGTCCCTTTAAGTCCTAAAAAAATCATCCTTCAGGAGATTGCATTAAAACAAAAAACTAAATCCAGATACCTCAGGATTGTTGCCAAAAATGCAGGACGCATCGCTGAAGGTCTTCCCGGTGCAGGACACAAGGCCTGGTTGTTTGTGGGGGAGATTAGGGTGGAGTAAGTCTTAATTAAGTTAAAAAGCAATTAGTCATTACTTTAGGATGTCACAATTTACCCAATTTAGCATATAGTTCTTTATACCATCTAAAATATACCATTAGGTATAGGAGATCAATTAAACCATTATATCAAGATATGTTTGTGTATTCGCAGGGATCAAGAATGGCAAATCCATACTGTTAAAAATTTAAATTTTTATAGCTTTAAGAACCGTAAAACTTTATTATTCAGCAATTCATTTTCTACCACTACATAATACATTCCTGCTCCAAAATGACCCACATCTATTCTCCAATCATAGGTTTCCATCACCAATTTTGAAAGTTGATTGTAAATTTTCAATTTTGATTGAACCGGTTTAAGGACATATAGTGCATCAGTTACAGGATTGGGATATAATGAAAACTCAAAATTCATTGAATGATCATTGGTGTCACTTAGCGGGCCTAATCGGTAATTCGGGAAATAAGGCATGGTGAAAGCATTGTATGTGGGTAGTTCAAAATCATGTTGTTTAAACATACATTCTTGTCCTTCTAAATCCGGTTTATGAATGATGTGAAAGTAATTATCACTATTGGTACAATTCATATAAATTTTACCATCAGGTGCTAACTGATGTCTATAAAATGTAGTACCAAAAGGTGATGCAAATCCATCAAATGTATCAATTAATATTCTTGTAGCACCCACATCTTCGGCGCTAAGATCCATTTGCCACAAATGTATGGGACTAGATACATAAAGAAACTTAGAACTAGCTGAGACAGATAATTCTAATAACTGTAAATTATTCACTTGATCGCTTGGTATCCAACTTGGGTAATATTTCTTGTTACTTACCCGACCTTCCTTTCGGTCAAACTCATAGATTGTCAAGCCTGAGCGGATATCCACTCTAATGTACTTACTACCGTCAGGACTGAACACAGAGTTTGATCCCCAGTCATATTCCCCGGTTGGGATATCGATATCTTGATAAAAAGGACCTGTTACCTCTCCCGATCGAAACAAAAACGTAATTAAACTATCTGAATTATAATTGGTCAGTAAAATCCAATAATCCAATCCATTGGCATGCTTAACCACCTCAAATGATCTTCTAAATATAAATTGATCATAAAGCATTTTTCTCAATTCTGTAATTTGCCATTCACCCTGCCTATATTCTAAAGTAGTCATATAAAGTTTATTCGTAAACCATCCTCTTAATCCGGCCATAGTATCACTTAAATGCAAAAGGATTAATCGGTTTTTATCCTTGTAATCCTCCAAAAAGCAACCATTTTTAGGAAAAGAAAACCCAAATTCAGGACAATCTAAATTATAAGTTTGGCCAGGATTTAAAGTATCCCCCATTTTAATTACCCTATTTTTTGAATCGTACAATCTACAGCCTTCGCTAAACATAAGCAATTCTCCCGTGAATGGGTCACTGACTGAGATCGATGCTCTGCCAAATTCTACATTTCTCATAGAATAGGAAGTATCTAAATACCCGCTTGTAAAATTAATAGTGGTATTACCCCACGGTCTTCCATCACATTCTCTGCAATAACCAAGAATCCAAGTATTATCGAATTTCTGTGAAAACAAAGCTTGAGAAAAAATGCAATAGAATAGTATTAACTTTTTCATTATAGGTATTAAAATAAATTGGCCAATCAAACTAGATTGGCCAATCTGGCTGGATAGAATTATAAAATTATCTTCGTAGTATAGCTACTGGTCTTTTCTCTACTTTGCACTTCCAATATATAAACACCTTTAGGAACATCTACAGTATTCAATTCATTGGAATTAACTTTATAGATTATCCTACCTAGCATATCAATGAGAATAATAGAAGAAATTGTTCCATCCTTATCTTCTACTACCACTTTTTCAGGCATATAGCTTATGGCATACTTCTGAGTAGAATCAATTATATCTTTACTTTTAGTGATTGGAAGGGGACAATGATCTTCCAATAGATCCAAAGTTATATCCTCTCTATCCAATAATTGTACCGCCCTGAGTACAGGAGATCCATAAGTATCATAACATAAATAAGCGATGTCCAGAACTTCTGCATAATCTGATGAACTTAATACAAAGTCTGCATCCAACATTTTACTTATAATCCTTTGATTGATCCATTGCTCATACTCATCAAATGTTTCGGTAGTAGAAATTAATTGGTTATAATCCAATGCCTCATTTAACTTATGTTCTCTGTAATTTTCCAGACTATCTGAATGATAAGTGATATTTAACAATATAGAATCATACTCATTTGCAAAAATTAACTTTTGGGTTTCAAGGTCTTGGTTCGGACCAGCTTGAAGTTGTTCATTGATATCTGCTATTAATTCGTGGAGAACTACTAGTTGATCATATAAGCTGTCCAAAAAATATTCAAAAGAAGGATGATTCTTAGATTCATAAATCAATTGGTCTCGCTTAGAAATGTACTCTACGTTGGTTTCAAGTTTTGAATTATAATAATCTTCAACTTCAGGGTCAGATAATAAATCTGGATTTGCATCTATTTTACTCCAAGTCGCTATGGTCTGCAACCAGTTATTTAATTCGGTTGACTGATATTGACCTCCAATTTCCAATACATCGATGTCAGTCAATTCTTCTGCCAAAGCAGGAACAATGGATCGTGGACAAGATCTTACGTTCTGATTTTCAGAAAAAAACCAGCCACTTGTAGGTATTCTTGTCGCTGGCAGGTGGGATGAATTAATAGAGGGATTTACATAAAAAAGCGATTTATCTGGATCACCAATGCATTCAGCACTTGTAGTATTGTTATTCTCCCAAATATTTCCTAAATGATACTGTCTGCCAATATCAGATTTATCAATTAACAATCCTCTGTTAGTCCAGTTTTTAAACGTGTTAATCCCCATTTGAGCAGCATTATTCCCTACTCTAAAGTTTAACCCAATTCGACCATTTGAAATAGTGTTTTGACCATTGAAGACGTTATTGCACAATTTATTATTAAATCCCTGATTTATTCTAAGAGCATATTCAAAATCTGAATTATCTCCTGTAAATGTATTATCATGGATGTCATTTCCACCTTTATTTAAAAGCAGATCAGTACTATATCCTTCAAATTTATTGTCAATAATAAAGTTTCGAGGTTCTTGTGACCTATTAATACATAGACTATTGCATTTAAATTCATTTTTGTCAAGCAATGACAGTCTCATGGTACCGAATGCAAAAAAACCGGTTCCGCTCTTGTTTCTTTCGACAATATTTTTTACTAATTTGGTATTGGATATATCTACTGAAACAAAGTCACTTTGGTTAACAAGATTCTGAGTATAATCAATTGTATTTATATACTTATTTTCATTTAGAGCTATTTCAGAATGAAAAATAGCCCTAACCCCAAAACGACAATCATTAAAATGACTTTTTGAAATCTTAAGCGTATGTTTAAGTACTTCAGCGCCATACAAACATCTATTAAATGAATACTGTGATGGATCATCTATAACCCCTTCATAAAATATTGACCCATTTACATCTTCACCTGAAGCTGTCCTGAAACCATTTCTACAATCTTCAAAAATGGACCTATTGACAAAAAGAATACTCTTATTGGTATAAATGCCATATCTGCAAAATGAAAATAAATTATTATTGAATGAGTAATAACCAATACCTAAGCTTTGACAATTGTAAGCTTCAATCCCTTTTTCCAAATTTTGAAAATAATTTTCTGCAATAAAGCATCGATGCATGCTATTGGAATTAACATTCATTAAGCTTATTCCAGTGATTGTACCTAATGACCCCGTGCTAATAAAATGATTTCCTTGAACTGTAAGATGAAAAGGATTTGTAGACATCAAGGCAGTTGTGAAGTTGCTAAAGTAATTGTTCTTTAATGAAACAAAATTATTGGACCCTGCGAATATTCCGTTCCATGACCCACACCTTAATTCAGAATCGCTTATTGTTAATCCTACTGAAGAATTAACAATAATACTTGCCCCAGATCCAAAACTAAAAAAACAACATCTAAAGGTAGTGCTTTGATCGATGATTAGTTCACCTAAAACTTTTATCGTCTTTCCTTGATAAAAAGTTCCTGAAGAACTAATTTGGTGTCCATCTTGAAAAGTAAAGTCGAATGTCGTGAGGGAGCAAGAATAAGAAGAAGTGTTGCATGGATTTTGGTTGCCCGGATTATTATCGGCTCCCTCAAATCCGGTCTGTCCATTTAAATTAAAGGAATTGAAACAACACATTAAGAAAATCATATATATATATATATATATGATAACCTGTTACTTAGAGAATTAATTCTAAGCCGTCCGGGGAAAGAAATTTTTGAAAACATATTCTTCATTTTTGTTGGTTACAACTTAATTGAGGTAGCAAAAGATCCGTAAAAAAAGCAATGGATTTATAAAAATCGAATGGGAATGATACTTCTCAGAATTTTGAAAATCCAAAAGTACAAGTCAAAGATAACATCATTTTGTCAATTTTGCAACCAATGAGTACACATATTTATTATCATCATGTGCTAGTAATAAATTAGGATTGCCTAAAGTTATATTTTGAATATTATTGCCACTCAATTTATTCAGGCTTATGATTCCTGGATTTATGCGCCCGAAGAAATCCTTGTTTACAGTTCTCAGGATGGTAAGCAATACGATCAGATCCAATAAGTGCAAGTCCCTTTAAGTCCTAAAAAAATCATCCTTCAGGAGATTGCATTAAAACAAAAAACTAAATCCAGATACCTCAGGATTGTTGCCAAAAATGCAGGACGCATCGCTGAAGGTCTTCCCGGTGCAGGACACAAGGCCTGGTTGTTTGTGGGGGAGATTAGGGTGGAGTGATCAGGGATTTGGATTGAGTCTCTCAAATCGATCATTTACAAGATTTTTATAGGCGGTTTTCATTTCGTCATTTAAGAAACTGATGTCAATGAAATCAAACCAACTTGGTTTAGCCCTTTCCATTTTTTGAAAAATGTTTTGTTGTTGTTTTGATTCCAATCCAAGTGTATTAAATGCCGAAATAAAATCATTGCGGTTGATTTTTTTCTTTCTACCGTTCAATGTTAATGCCAAATCTTCATCATCGGTCGGATTTACCAATGCAGTTGCTACCAAGTCGTAGGCCGGAGAAAATACCGGACCCAATCCAGATTGATGAATCAGGGAAAAGTTTTTCAGGTGCATGTCCGCATTACCTGTGAGAAAGGAAAACAAAACCAATTCAAAAAAATTAATTACATCTAAACCAGGCGTTGCAGAATATTTTAGGATGGTCCTGGCCACTTGTTCATAAGACCCTCGGTACTTGTCTTCAGTGAGTCGTTCGGAAAGCTGACACATATCTTCCATGTGGAGTTTCTCTTTCTTTACCCTGTCTATGCGTTTTGTGATATAGGCGAGATTACCAGATGCCAATCGGATAAGGCTGTGCGGCACTACTTTGATTTTAGCAATGCTTGCCAAATGAATGGTCAGGTCTTCTACTTCGGGTAATTGGTGGTAATGAGGAGATGGTGGTTTTAAAATATAGCCTCCCCGCATGCCCACTATGGTAAACCTCCTGGCTAGGTTTGGTTGTTCTGCTGAAGCCAGATGAAGGGATAATTTTGCTTGCACTCCGGTAACAGCGGTTTGAGACTGGATAACTTGAGCTGCCAATTCATTGATATTATTTTCTGAAAAAGGGAGAACCGGAGGAAGCTGTATTCCAAATATCTTTTTGCTACAAGTGGAATGAAAATCAATTTCGTTTCCATTAAGGGATTTATAACAGTATAGACATTGTTTGTTCATACTTCATTTTCTTCTAATGGATGAACAGCTACTGCACCAATGCAATCTTTACAACAGGCCAGCAACAAGCCCATCCTATCTCTGGAATTGAGTTTCCAATTCTTTTCGGCAATGTCCAACAACAATCCTTCAGGAATTAATCCGTCAAAAAACGAAAACAACACTTTACTTGTAAATTCCTTCTCCTGAAGAGGTAAAGTGAGGCTAATTGGCATAGGATCCTTTGTCCGAAGGTAGGCAGCTGCATATTGAAAATGATATCCATTTTCATCTTCTTTCAACCAACCTGCTAAATCATTGTGCATTTTTATTTCAGCCCTTCTCATATTATGATGACTGGATGTTTGTGGTGGGTTGTTCGGATTTAATCGGTCCCATTTTGTACCCGAAAAGCTTAAGTACCTGATTCACTTTATCAAGCCTTAAGGTTTCTTTTCCTTGTTCTAATTCTCTAACAAATCGCAAGCCTACACCTGCCTTTTCAGCCAAAACAGGCTGCGTGAGACCGGATGTATTTCTCATTTGTTTTACAAAAGAAGATAGATTCATTTTATACCTTTTAGGGTACAAATATACTTATTTTTTTAAATTTTATACCACATAGGGTATAAATTTGTTTATTTTTATTGTTTTGTACCCTATCGGGTATATTTTTGGACTTTTAGTTATAATTATACCTGTTGGGGTATAAATTTACCAAAAAGTTACCTTTACCTATGAACTAAAGCGGAATTATTTTACTTCATTAACCCCAGTGCGGGCCACAAGGCCTGGCTGTTTGTGGGTGAGATCAGAGTGAAATATGCATTGAATAGGAAACGAACTTAGAAGATGCTTCTTCGAAAGGTGAAAGCCTCAATTAAAATTTGAATTCAGGATTTAATACAATTCTTAGCTGGTTAATAATAAATATTTAGTTTAAAATTTACTCTCCAATCACTCGGATCTTTTCTTCCCAGACCCCCTGCTCTGATTGAATCTTAAGGATATAAACTCCCTCGGTCAGATTGGGTGGAAGCGAATAAATATATCATATTCTCTGATCTAAATTCGAACATAAAAATTTAGCCATTTATGATAGAACCAGCCCTTCAGTAAGACTGCATTTATGTTTGGCTACACCAACTCCTTCCTCAATCTTGCTACAGGAATGTTGAGTTGCTCGCGATACTTGGCGATGGTGCGGCGTGCGATGTTGTATCCTTTTCTGAGCAACATTTCTTTGAGCTTTTCGTCGCTCAGGGGTTTGCGCTTGCTTTCTTTCTGGATGAGTTCTGAGAGAATTTTTTTGACCTCAATGGTAGAGACCTCGTCTCCTTCCTCATTTTGCAATGACTCCGAGAAAAAATCTTTTAATCTTTTGGTTCCGAATTCAGTCTGCACAAACTTGCTGTTGGCAACCCGCGATACGGTGGATATGTCCAGACTGGTAATGTCTGCGATGTCCTTGAGGATCATCGGTCTTAGTTTTTTCTGATCCCCTGTCAAAAAATATTCTTTCTGGAATTGCATGATGGCGTACATGGTCCTGAACAAGGTGTCCTGTCTCTGACGAATGGCGTCGATAAACCACTTGGCACCTTCGATCTTCTGTTTGATAAACATGACCGCTTCCTTCTCTTTTTTTCCATTGTTGCCGGCTTTCTTTTGGTCATTGTAGTCGCGCAGCATGTCAAGGTAGTGGTCGTTGATCTTAAGGTCCGGGGCATTCTTGGAATTGACCAGTAAATCCAGTTCACCGTCTCGGTTTTGTACGGTAAAATCAGGAACGATGTAATGACCCATCACAGAATTAACGGACAAAGGATCGACGTATCCGGACGATGGTTTTGGATTGAGTTTTAATATTTCATCAAGGGCGGCTTTCAACTGTGTTTCAGTCAAATTGAGTGAACGCTGCAGGCGTGTGTAGTGCTTTTTGGTAAACTCCTCAAAATATTTTTCCAGGATGGTCTCCGCAAGCTTTAAAATTTTGTTTTTAATTTTTTTGGTTTCCGTTTTGATCTTTGCCCTGATTTGCAAAAGCAGACATTCTTGCAAATCTCTCGCTCCTACACCCGGAGGATCAAAAGATTGGATCATTTTCAATATCTGGGTGATCTCCGCTTCGTTGGTATCTAAATTTTGTGCAAAAACCAAATCGTCGATAATGGCAGAAGGCTCTCTTCTGAGATAGCCATCATCATCAATAGAACCCACAATTTGCAAAGCGATCTTGTATTGGTCCTCCCCTCTTAAAGGCAACAATCCAATTTGCTTTTCCAAATGATCGTGAAAGGTATTTTCAACCGCATAGGGAGTGCTTTTCTGTTCTTCAATCTCCCCATTGTACTCATCGGTTCTGTACTTATAGGAAGCGGTATCGTCTTCTAAGTATTGATTGAGGTATTCATCAAAATCATCTCCGGAAGATTCCAGCATCGGATCTGTCTCTTCAAAATCCTGTTGGTCAGCGCTGAAGTCATCTGCAGACAATTCTGCATCATTTTCTATTTCAAATTGCTCTGGTTCTTCTCCGGATTCATTGCCCTCTTCCAGGGCAGGATTTTGCTCCAATTCTTCTTTAATTCTCTGGTCCAATATAGCCGTTGGAATCTGAAGCAGCTTCATCAATTGAATTTGCTGAGGAGATAATTTCTGGAGTAGTTTTTGACTGAGTTGTTGTCTGATCATGATTAAAGCCGATAAGTTAAAACAATCGTTGTAAAATAATGGTTCCGTTAATGTTCATTTCTCCGGAAGGGCAAATGTATAAATTTTTAAACATATTATAATTTTTTTTAATACATTAATTATTTTATATGAGCAGAAACGAAGCCATTCAGGCCCTCCGGCAGAAAATGTCCGTCCACGGAATCGATGTTTATATCATTCCCACCGCCGACCCCCATCAGAGTGAATACGTACCCGATCATTACGGAGGCAGGGCATGGATTACCGGATTTAACGGCTCCGCAGGAACTGCCCTCATCAGCCAAAACCACGCAGGATTGTGGACGGATTCCCGTTATTTTTTACAAGCAGAGTCAGAATTGGCAGGATCTGAGTTCGTTCTGCATCCACTAAAGGTACAGACGCAGGCTGAGTATCTGGATTGGTGTCTGGAGCATCTGAGTCCAGGACAAGTGGTAGCTTGTGATTTCTGGTCTCTGTCCTTTGGTCAATTGGCCTCTTTTGATCAAAAACTAAAGGATGCTGGCTTACAGCTAAAGGATAGCGGGGATTTGTTACAGGGAATCTGGGCCGACAGGCCGGACCTGCCGCATGCAGCTGTTTACGAATACGAAGAAAGATTTGCCGGAGAAAGCCGTAGTTCCAAACTGGAGCACATGCGAAAACAAATGGCGGAGCGAAAGATAAAATACCTTCTGGTCAGCGCGTTGGATGAGATCGCCTGGTTGCTTAATCTGCGCGGCAGCGATGTGCACTGCAATCCCGTATTTATGGCTTATGTCCTGATCTCTGAAAAGGATGCCTGCTTGTTTATAGAAGAAGGTAAACTCAGGGCAGACTCCCGAACTGCACTTCATTCTGCCGGAATAAGTCTCAAACCTTACGATCAGATTTTAGAGAGCATCCGTCAAATTAGTCAGGATCCAATCTGGATCGACCCTAACACATTGAATGCCAAAATCAGTCTGCAAATTGGAAAGGGACAAATGCATTCCGCTCCCAGTCCGGTGATGCTTGCAAAGGCCGTAAAAAATCAAGTGGAAATCAATCACATTCGCAGGGTGATGGAAAAGGATGGTTGTGCCTTGATCAAAGCTTTTATGTGGCTTGAAGAAGCATTGCAATCCGGACAAAATCCCAGCGAATACCAATTTGCACAAATGATAAAGTCTTTCAGAGCCGGCCAAAAAGATTATGTGGGCGAAAGTTTTGATGCAATTGTTGGGTATGAATCCAACGGTGCCATCATTCATTACAGGCCCGATGCCCATCAGTCCAAAAAAATACATCCTCAGGGTATCCTTTTGGTGGATTCTGGAGGTCAATACCTGGACGGAACCACCGACATCACACGAACCATTGCTCTTTCTCCTCCGATGGAGGAAGTCAGGAAAGCCTATACGGCGGTTTTGATGGGAAATATTGCATTGAGCAGAGCCGTTTTCCCCACAGGCACCAAAGGCATTCAATTGGATGTATTGGCCAGGCAATATCTGTGGCAGCATCATTTGAATTATGCGCATGGCACAGGTCATGGTGTAGGATTTTTTATGAATGTACACGAACCTCCACAGGGATTTGTAGCTGTATGGAATCAAAGGGGCAGTGCCGATTTGCTGCCGGGCATGCTCACTTCCAATGAACCCGGATTTTACAAAGTGGGATCTTATGGAATCAGAATTGAAAATTTGGTCTTGACCACTCCAGCCACCCAGACGGAAGAGCTAGAGTTTCTCAAATTTGAAACGGTCACCTTGTTCCCTTTGGATACCCAGCTCATATCCTTCGCAGATTTGGACAGGCATTCCATCGATTGGATCAATGCCTATCACACAGAAGTCTTTCAAAGATTGTCGCCTTATTTGGATGAAAGGGAAAAAACATGGTTGGAAAATAAATGCAAACCATTGTAACGATATCAAATTATCCACCAACACAACATAAAATGTCAAAACAAAACACTTTGTATTTTTTATGCTTTTCGGCATTTCTTTTATTAAATGCATGCAAGAGCAAACAAAATCAAGCCCCTCCTGAAAATGTAGATTTTCGTGGAGCCAAAGATTATTCCAGGTATGGAACCAGATATGTGATGGATACGGTCAACAGCATTGTCAGATGGCTTGGTTCAAAGCCTACCGGTACTCACAACGGAACTATTTTGCTCAGCAAGGGAGAGGTATTTACCCAAAGCGATGGCAGCGTATTGGGTGGGATGGTCTGGCTAAATATGAAAACCATCGAGTGTACTGATATCACTGATCCGGATGATAAAAAAGACATGGAAGAACATCTCAAATCGGATGAATTTTTTGATGTGGACTCTTTTCCGATGGCAGAATTTTTTATTGATTCCTTCCAAATCGTGAAAGAAGAAAATACAAATACCCATGTTTTTGGACAGCTGACCATTAAGGGAATATCCCATGGTCTGATCATTAAAGCTCAAATCAGTATGGCAGAAGATTTGATGATGATCGAGGTGCCGGAATTTACCATTGACCGAACCAAATGGAACATTAACTACAAATCAAAATCTGTTTTTCCGTCATTGGCCGATCAGTTTATATCCGATGAAATTACAGTGTCCATGACCTTGCTTGCCATTCAACAATAACCAACAAATTCAATCCATGAAAGCTCTGATCACCGGCGCTGGTAAAGGAATAGGGAAAGCCATTGCCTTCAAACTTGCCAAAGATGGTCTGGATCTTGTGTTGACCTCAAGAAATAGATATGAACTGGAGGAGTTGAAAAATAAGCTTCACACATCCGCTCCAAAAATTCAAATCGACTTGATGGTATCTGATCTCTCTCAACAGGATGAAATACAAAAATTGATCTTTCATATCCGAACAGCTCATTCAGATTTATCTGTTCTCATCAACAATGCTGGAGTTTTTACACCCGGCACCATTGCTGACGGAGAAGAAATGATTTTGAAAGAAATGATGTCGGTTAATTTTTACGCCCCCTTTTATCTGACCAGAGGATTGTTGTCTATTTTTCTTGAACAGAAAAAAGGTCACATCATCAATATTTGTTCGATCGCCGGTCTTGACCCATATCCCCGTGCAGGAATGTATTGCATTTCAAAATTTGCCATGCAGGGATTTAGTCGCTGTCTCAGGGATGAATTAAAAGACAAGGGAATCAAGGTCTGCACGATTTATCCGGGAGCCACCTGGTCCAATTCCTGGGAGGGCTCTGAGCTGCCAGAATCCAGAATTATGCAGGCATCGGATGTAGCAGAAGTGGTTTCTTCCGCCATCAAATTAAGTCCAAACGCTGTTATGGAAGAAATTGTATTAAGACCCCAATTAGGCGATCTCCCATGACAGAGCATCCTTTTATTCCTTATCATCCCTTGCAGTGGGATGAAGAAACAATGCTAAACAGGGCAAAAGAGTATTACCAACTTTTAAACCACCGAAGGAGCATTCGCCATTTCAGCGATCGGGAAATACCTGATCAGCTGATTGACTTCATCATATCCACAGCAGGAACAGCCCCATCCGGAGCGAACAAACAACCCTGGACCTTTTGTGTAGTGAAAGATCCTGTCATCAAATCAAGGATCCGCATCGCTGCAGAAAAAGAAGAATACGAAAGTTATCAATCGAGAATGTCTGCCGAATGGTTGGAAGATCTGGCGCCATTGGGCACCGAATGGCGGAAACCCTTTTTGGAAATTGCACCTGTATTAATTGTCGTCTTTAGAAAAACACACGATCTGTACGGCGATCAAAAAAGGAAAAATTATTATGTCCAGGAGTCGGTTGGAATCGCATCAGGAATTTTGTTGTCAGCGATCCACCAGGCTGGATTGGTGTCGCTCACACACACCCCCAGTCCGATGAACTTCCTCCAGGAAATTTTGCAGAGACCAGAGAACGAAAAACCATTTTTACTCATTCCAATAGGTTATCCTGCGGTGGATGCGATGGTACCGGATATCCGCCGAAAAGCTTTGGATGAAATCAGAATTAAATACCCATGAAACTTTCCTCGTTGATGCTCCAGCAAACCCTGACCGGACATCTGGGAGGAGTATATTGCCTGGTCGATGGAATGCGTGATGGATGTTTTTACAGTGCAGGAAGTGATGGACACATCGTCGAATGGAATCCTAAGCAATCATCTCACGGCAAAGCCCTTGCCACGACGGAAGACGCCATATTTGCAATGTCCGTTGATCCTGAATCTTCGAAAATCTACGCCGGAACAAAAAGTGGATTTTTATTTGTGATCCAATTTGGAGAAAATGCCTCTCCCAGAAAAATGGTTTTCCACCAATCTTCCATTCACAGTCTCCTTAAAATTAAAGAACATCTCTATGCTTTTTCTGCAGATGGCAGAATGTCTGTTTGGTCGGAAGAAATGAAACTCCTCCATGCATTTGAAGTGGGTCCTTATAAATTGAGAAAAGCCATCTACATCCAAGAATTGGATCAAATTGTTTTTTCAGATGGGTCTGCACATCTTTGGTCCTATCATTTGTCCCATCAAAAGCTGCAAAAAGAAATTCTGATTCCAGGAATCAGGATGGCCTTTAGCCTATTGTACGATGCGAAGAATAAAATCCTATTGGCAGGTGGAATGGATGCCCGGATCCACCGATTGTCTTTGCCTCCAATCAGAACCCTTGGCAATCCTGTTAAAGCGCATTGGTACACCATCAACGAGCTGGTGGGTATGGAGCCTTATGGATGGATGGCCAGTGCGAGCAGAGACAAAAGCATCCGAATCTGGAACCTGTCAGACCTAAGTTTGTTAAAAGACCTTGCGGCTTCCAAAGAAGGGAGCCATACATTCTCTGTCAACAGCCTGCTCTGGATCAGATCTCTTGATATCCTGGTGTCAGCGTCAGACGATGGAAGTATCAAATGCTGGAAACCTGTTATCGAATTATGATTCTTACGGATAAAAAAATATTGGAAGCCATTGACCGCGGAGACATTCGGATTGATCCCTTTGATCCAGCTTGTCTGGGCACCAATTCTTATGATGTGCATTTGGGAGAGACCCTTGCAGTGTATGCCCAGCGTGAATTAGACGCCAAATCACACAATCCAATCAATCATTTCCGCATTCCCGAATCTGGATTTGTGTTGCAGCCCGGTATCTTGTATCTCGGCGTAACCCTGGAATACACGGAAACACACAGCACAGTGCCCTTTTTGGAAGGAAAATCAAGTGTGGGTCGCTTGGGAATAGACATTCACGCCACGGCGGGAAAAGGTGATGTCGGTTTTTGCAACCACTGGACCCTGGAGATCAGCTGTGTCCAACCGGTGCGGGTGTACAAGGGCATGCCCATCGGGCAGTTGATTTACTTTCAGGTCGATGGTGAGATCCATCATTTTTACAATAAAAAGCCGGGTGCCAAATACAATCAGCGCACCGATAAGCCGGTGGAAAGTATGATGTGGAAGAATAAGTTTTGATCGTATGGCTCATTTCGAGTAATTTTGCAATCCATGTGGTATAAAACCAAACATAAATTTAAATCCAAAAAAAAATCGGACTTTCGGAGTTTGATATTGATTTTGGTTTATGTGTTTGGTTGGTCCTTATCCACCCTTTCATTTCTCCACAACCACCACCATCATTCCTGCGATCATTCGGTGGCTCACGATATCACTGCAGAATCTGATCCATGCCATAGAAGTATTTTCCATGCTGACAAAGTAAATGGATGCAAGCACGACGGGCATTTTCAAAATACAAAGAAAGAGTGTTTTTTATGCAGCGATCACTTTGCATCAGATGTGCTGATATCTAAAATTTTTCTTTTTAGAAAACTGGATTTTTCAAAAGAAACTTATTGCAATTTTTACGACCATAGCAGCTCTCGTACTTCCACCACTCAACTCACCCGAGGTCCTCCTTATCTCATTTGATTTTAATCTATTTCCATTTAGAATGATCAAATAATTCATTGATCTTTTTCCGATGACCTGAGTCTTCGGTTTATTTATTTTTTTACCATTCAAATTAAATCAAATGAAAAATTTTCAATCGATATTCTTTTCTATTTTTTTATGTTCACTGATATTGACAGGCATCTCATCTTGTGGCGATGACTCCGATCACAATGAAGAGGAATTAATCACCACTTTGCGCTATACCTTATTTGACACTGCCGGAAACTCTTCTGTAGTTCTGCTATTTAGGGATGTAGATGGGACCGGTGGGAATCCACCTGAATTTGTTATAACAGGACAATTAAAACAAAACACCTATTATACCGGAAGCTTACAAATCCTCAATGAGTCTGTCGTGCCTGCTATAGATATCACGCCGGAAATACTTCTGGAAGGTGTTGATCACCAGTTTTTTTACGGAATAAGCAGTGGCTTCAATATGTCCTTTTCCTATGCTGATGCTGACACCAACGGCAAACCCATTGGAATAAATACCATTTTGAATACAGGCAGTACATCAAGTGGTACCCTTCGCATATTGTTGAGACACCAACCCGATAAAAATGCGACAGGTGTTTCCACTGGGGATCCGACAAATGCAGGTGGAGAAACCGATATAGAAGTAGATTTTGAAAATTTAAGAATTCAATAAGATCGTGCGATCCATTATTTTTTGGCTCTTGTGCTGCCTGACTTTGGGTTTGGCGGCACAAGAATGCCAAATTAACATCAGGGGCAAGATCATTGACCCTCACGATGAGATCGGTTTGCAGTATGGTCTGGTTTACATTGAGGAAATTCGCCAAAGCCATAAAACCGATGAAAAGGGCTATTTCAACATTGCGTCTTTATGCAGGGGTTCATACCATCTCAGGATCAGTCACCCCGGTTGTGTTGCTTCTAAAATGTATTTAAGTGTAGAACGAGACACTTTTATCACAGTACTTCTCGAACATCACGCCCATCTGTTGCAAACTGTGGATATTTCCGGAGTGAAAGCACAATTTGAAAGCTCGACCAGCAATACCATTCGCATACACGATCTGACACAATTGTCTGCCAAACCTCTGGGATCCATTCTGGAAGAATTCTCTGGTGTAAATACTATTAAAAACGGAACCAACATCGCAAAGCCGGTCATCCATGGTTTGAGTGGCAACCGAATAGGAATTTACAATCAAGGTATTCAGCTTGCCAGCCAACAATGGGGTGCTGACCATGCACCCGAACTCGACCCATTTTCTTCGCAATTGATCTCCTTGGTCAAAGGAACAGATGCGGTGGCCTATGGTGGGAATCATTTGGGAGGAGTGGTTTTGTTGGATCAGGACAAAATCGCCAAGGACCCGCATTTGCATGGTTTTCATACCCTATCCTATCAATCGAATGGACATCAGCTGGGTTTTCATTCTAGCCTCCAAAGGTCCGAAAAGAAATTTGACTGGAGGGCCAATTTTGGATTAAAAGCCGGGGGAGATCTCAAAACACCAGAATATTATTTGAGCAATACGGGCGTCCGGGAAATGTCTGGATCTCTTTATGTTTTTAAAGAACCGACACCAACCAGCATTGTCAAAAATTACTTCAGTTTTTTTCACACCCAATTGGGAATTTTGAGAGGTTCTCATATAGGAAATCTAAGCGATCTCAAAGCTGCAATAGGCAGAGACACTCCTTTTTTTACCGAAGCCAATTTTAAATACTCCATCGAATCACCTTCTCAGTTGGTGAGTCATTTTTTGAATAAATTTTCCTGGCAAAAACAGCAAGGAAGTTTATACAAAGAATTCAATCTGGCCGCGCAAATAAATTCGCGGGAGGAATACGATGTTCGGAGAAAAAAATACCGGGATGCTCCTTCCCTGCACCTTTTGCTGCAATCCTATTTCGCAGAGTATAAGATCAAGCAAGAAAAAGGAAATCGACATTGGCACACGGGAATCCAGCAAAAATTCAACCACAATTACAATGTTTCCGGTACGGGTGTTTCTCCATTGATTCCCAATTATGGTTGGTGGAACTCAGGCGCATTTGTTCTCTACAAAATTAAAAAAGAAAATATCTTGTATGAGGCCGGGGCCCGATACGATTTTATATATTACACCGCCAATATTCCTCAAAGAAGTATTTCTCAACCCGCCAATATTAAATCAAAAATCAATCACAATTTGAATTCGGTGTTTGGTATGAGCTCACAAATCTTTAAAAATTGGGAAATCAAATTGCAATCGGGATTTTCTACCCGCACACCAGAAATCAACGAGCTCTTTGGTTTTGGATTGCATCAAAGCGTCGCAGGCATCGAAGAAGGAAATCCGGACCTTCAAACTGAACGTTCGTTTAAAACCATTCTGACGCAGTCCATCCACGGAGGAGAAGCCTGGGTGTTTGAGATCAGTCCGTACTATCAGTGGGTTCAGAATTATATCTACCTACAGCCCCAAGCTGAATACAGACTTACGATTCGCGGGGCCTTTCCGGTATTTAAATATGAACAAACGGATGTCCGCATTTATGGCTTGGATCTGACCAACCGTGTAGAGATTTTTCATCACTGGTCCATCCTTAACCGCTTTTCCATGGTGGAAATCGTAAGGCAAGACCTAAAGCAGATTCTGGTGGGTACTCCGGCTCCGCAGATCTTAAATGCACTGTCTTATCATTGGGAAGGAAATAAAATTCTGATCCATCCCAAAATTCAATTGAACGCCCGATACGTTTGGCAAAGAACGGGAGTTGTTTCTGAAGCAGATTTTTTAGATCCGCCAAAAGCCTATTTTTTATTGGGTGCTGAATTTAATTCAGAATTTAAAATATTTAAGCACCGCTTGAATTTCATCCTGCGTGGAGAAAATCTACTCCATCATACCTACCGCGATTACCTAAACCGATTGCGTTATTATGCCAATGATGTGGGAAGAAATGTATCGGTGGTTTTGAGGATGGAGATTTAGTGTCTTTAGGCATTGCAATTACTGCAATAATAGCTTTAAGCCATTGATTTGGAATTTTTCGAAGAATCATTCTTATAAAATTCCAATTTAAATGACAAAGGCTTTTGCTTTTTAATGTTTAATTTTGTTGCGAGGCTTTTCCATTGGATTGTCATAGGAGGAGTTTAAAATGTAAAATTATGAAAATGAGTCTATTCATCCTGATGGTGATATTGTCCCCAATTGTCAAAGGCCAAATGATCATCAACCACCATTCTGTTGAGGACTTTGACCGGATTCCCGCTAAATATAAAGCTCTTGGAGAAAATACACGTCTGTATTTTATGGATCGATCGGTTGGGGCAAACATTTCTCAATCGCTTGATTGTTTGGCTTCTGATTGGAGCAGTGCGCGATCTTATTGCAAAAGATATGAGCACCGTGATCCAAAATACGCGGTTGATCCTCAGGAAGTCCATTGGAATGGGGTTTGGGACCGAAGCAAATGGATTTATGAGACCTGGCCTTCCGGTTGCTCCGAAGATGTTGATTGTTTTATCCGGACCATTGAACCCCGCTTGGATTCCTTCGACGTGGTAGGCTGTCAATTCAGTTATCTGGCGGTGACCCCGGGTTCTAAAGTGGCTGATCCACAGACCGGCTTTTTTGGATCGGGCATCGGCAAAAATCATGCAAACACCCTCGACGCTTTTGAACAAAAATACCCCAATAAAAAAGTGGTCTGGTGGACCACTTCTCTGGCAAGGGGAATTGGTACCCCTGAGTCACAAGAATTCAATCAACAAATGAGGGAATATGCGATCTCCCATCAAAAAATTCTTTTTGATGTGGCGGACATTCTCAGCCATGCTCCGGATGGAACTGAATGCTATGACAACCGGGATGGAATCGAGTATTTGACAGAAAATCATCCGGACGATGGATTGGCCCTGGCTGCCATTTGTCCTCAATACACCACCGAAACCGAAGGTGGGCATCTGGGATCAATTTCTGCGGGAGGAATTCGGGTGTCAAAGGCTTTTTGGGTTCTGGTGGCTAGGATCAATGGATGGAATCCGCTCAGTCAGTCAGATGATCAGGAACAAACTTCATTAAATCCACTTTCTATTCGACCCAACCCTACGAAAGATTTTCTCCAAATAACCATTGATGACCAAATCAAATTGCCAACTGAATATGAGATTCTCAATTCCAACGGACAGCGGGTCTCCTGCGAGTTGCTCAGTAGGGATATGCCATTCATCGATGTGCGTAATTTGATTCCTGGCTTATACCTGATCCGTCTGCAATTATCTCCTCAACCGCGGTATGCTCGCTTTGTAAAACAATAAGGAGAGCAAGTCCTGCCTACCCACCGACCGTTTTGTTCGATACTTCGGATCTGTCAGGTCGAAGTTATATGATTCGAGGGGATGATCTGGCCACAATCAGGAAATCCTTTACCTTTGCGGCGCAATCAACAAAAGCAATATGCAACGCACTCAGGTATCCGAAGCCTTGGAATTAATTCCCTCAGCCCAATCCATCACAGTCATGGGCTGGGTCAGGGCCTTTCGCAGCAACCGGTTTATCGCCCTCAATGACGGATCCTGTATTCACAACATTCAGGTGGTGGTCGATTTCGAAAAATTGGATGAGAGTTTGCTGAAAAGGGTGACTGTTGGCGCTGCAATTGCCGTGCAAGGTAGTTTGGTGGCATCTCAAGGCACTGGTCAAAAACAGGAGATTCATTGTTCAAATCTCCAAATTCTGGGGGATTGTGATCCGGGCGAGTATCCCCTCCAACCAAAAAAACACAGCCTGGAATTTCTGCGCAGCATTGCCCACCTGAGGTTTAGAACCAATACTTTTGGGGCAATTTTCAGGATCAGGCATCAGGTTGCGTTTGCGATCCACGAGTTTTTTCACCAAAAAGGCTTTTATTATTTGCATTCACCGATTATTACGGGTTCTGATGCAGAAGGTGCCGGAGAGATGTTTCGTGTGACGAGCTTATCTCTTACAAATCCCCCTAAAACTGAAGCTGGCGAAATTGACTACCGCGAAGACTTTTTTGGAAAATCAACCCACCTGACGGTGTCAGGACAATTGGAAGCAGAGTTGGCAGCGCTTGCTCTTTCCAAAGTATATACTTTCGGTCCAACCTTCCGGGCTGAAAAATCCAACACCCCTCGCCACCTGGCTGAGTTTTGGATGATCGAACCCGAAGTCGCCTTTGCCGATCTCCAATCCAACATGGACCTCGCTGAGGATTTGCTGAAATACGTCATTCAGAAAGTATTGACCGTCTGCAAAGACGATCTGCAATTCCTGCACGACCGCGAAACAGAAGAAGAAAAGTCAAAACCTCAAAACGAGCGCAACGAAATGGGTCTGCTCGATCGTTTGAAGTTCTGTGTCGAAAATGAATTTATCCGCATTGGTTATACCGAAGCCATTGAAATCTTGCGCAATTCCAATCCCAATAAAAAGGGGAAATTCCAATTTCCGATTGACAAATGGGGTGCGGATCTTCAGTCAGAACACGAGAGGTTTCTTGTCGAAAAACATTTTAAAAAGCCCGTCATCCTCAGCGACTATCCAAAAGACATCAAAGCTTTCTACATGCGCCAGAATGACGATGGCAAAACCGTTGCCGCAATGGATATTTTATTTCCGGGGATTGGTGAAATCGTAGGTGGTTCTCAAAGGGAAGAAAGACTTTCTCTATTGGAACAAAGAATGACAGAGATGAACATACCACTGGATGAGATGTATTGGTATCTGGACACCCGCAAATACGGAAGCTGTCCTCATGCCGGCTTTGGTCTGGGATTTGAGCGACTTATTTTATTTTTAACGGGTATGACCAATATCAGAGATGTCATACCATTTCCAAGGTTTCCTGGCGGCGCTGAATTTTAATTGTTCAAAATATAAATCATTGTATGAAAAATATCAACTGGATTTTACACGCAGTATCTCTTGTAGCCATCGCTTTTTTACTGTACAAAAATGTGAACCAATCTTCTTCTGCCACAAATAAACACGTGCAAGAGGACAACAATACAAATGTTGACAGCAATTCATTAGCTGGTGGATATCCCATTGCTTATTTTTTATCGGACAGTCTATTGGCCAATTTGGATTTTTTCAAAGCAAGCGAAGAAGAGTTTAAGAAGAAACAAGAAAATATGATGGGCGAAGTGAAGGCCAAAGAAAATGCCTTACAAAAAGAATTCCAAAAATTGCAGGACAATGCACCCAACCTCACCCGCAATGAACTCGAACAAGGACAGCAAAAATTGGCCAAAATGGAGCAGGATCTGTTGATGAGAAGAGAAAACCTGGCCGGACAACTTGCAGAAGAGACTGCAGAGTTCAACGAAAAACTACACAACAAAATCAGCGCCTACCTCAAAGAAATGAACACAGACGGCCGCTATAAATTTGTATTTTCTGTACAAAGAGAAGGCAATATTTTCTATGCGGATTCTGCATTGGACATCACCAAACAGATGATTCAAGCGCTGAATGAGAAATATGGAAAATAAGATGGTTTAATCTGATTCTGATGGATTAAGTTTAAAACTTAATCCATCAGAATCAGAATCAGATCAAACATCAAATTCAATTTGGACTGTCCGGCCGTTGTCAGAAAAAATAACTTTTTTACATAGTTTTTGCATAAGAAAAACTCCTCTGCCGCCGCATCTTTGAATGTTTTCCGGAAGAGTGGGATCTGGTATTGCAGATGGGTCAAAGCCGCTGCCCTCATCTGAGATTCTGAAAGTAATGCAGCGACTGTTGTGTTCAGAATTGATCTGAACAAACTTCTTTTCATCTTCCTGGTTGCCATGGGTGATGGCATTGTTGACTGCTTCGGTCAAAGCGATCAGCACATTGTGGTAATGGGCAGGACTGATTTGATACTCTGCAAAAACATGGTTGAGATATTCTTCAATCTTTACAATGTTGTGCGGTACTGAAGCGATCCTGATCATCCCTGTTTCCTCGATTTGTTGAAGTATTCCTCGACCAGTTTTTTGTAAAAAGGCCGAAGATCCGGCGATATGTATTGGAACCATTCTGTTTCTGCCTGGCGCTGTTTTAGGTATTCTTCCAGGCCTGCAGGTAACTTCCTTTCAATTTTCGTACCAGTTTCTGATTTTCGCTCTTCCTTATATTCTCTTTCTCTCTCCGCCTTGTCTGCTTCAAGCAGGCGGGTGGTAATTTCCTGCTGTCGTTTAAGGGTTTCATTGTTGAGGCGTTTATTGACCAGATCGCGCTCATTTTTGTTCATTTGTTCGATGGCTTCCTGAAGTTCTTTGGACATTCCCTGTCCCTGTTCTTTTTTCTCTTTTTCAAGGTCCTGCAATTGCTTGCGCAGTTTGGCCTGTTCTGCCGCCATTTGTGCAAACTCCTGGCTCATTTGTTTTCCCTCTCCCTTTTTCATTTGCTCCTGCATCTTCTTCAGGCCTTCTCCCATCTTCTGTTGTCCCTCGGTGATTTTGTCCAAAGGCACTTTGCCTTTTTTCCCTTTGGGACTTTTGCTTTTCCCGGGTTTTTTACAAGACTTGCTACCGGGTTTGTTGCAGGTGGCGTTGTTTTGCTGTTGCTTTTCATTCATAGTTTCTGACAACATCACCGCGAGATCGTTGACATTTTTCATGATCTTACCCTGATGGGCAGATGCTTGCTGGCTGTGTCTTTTTTCGAGAAATCCAAGCGTCTTTTCAAAATTGTCGTTTATTTCATTGACCTTTTCGGTCACATAACTCTCTATTTCTACAACCCTCTTGCTCAAGGCATCCAATGAATCCTGAACAAGTCTGAAATTGTCTTTTAGTCTAAACTGTTCGCGCACATAAGCCACATAGGCAGGTGTTTGCGCCGGGGTTTTTTCAAAGTTTTTGATGAGATTTTCCTGATCATAAGAAAGAACCACCAGATTTTCGAGCAATTGACGCAATGCTTTGATGTCTTCCTCCTGCTCCTCTTCTTCACTGTCCTGCATTTGTTGTTCCATTTGATCGGCCATCTCGTTCATCTTGTCAGCACCTTTCTTTTGTTCTTTACCTGCACCCTGGTTGTCATTCTTACCGATCTTCTCTTTTGCGTCTTTCAGGTTCTGCTCTGCTTCTTTGGCATTCTCCTTTTGATCTTCGATCTGCTTAGGTCTTTCAAGCTCTTTGTTTTTCTCCTGAATTTCTTCCTGTTTTTTCTTCAGCTCATCAAATTTTTTGTTGATGTCCTCTTGCTGTTTGTTGAGTTCTGAATTTTCTTCAGATTTATTTTCTGTTTTCTCTTTTAGCTCTTCCTGCTTTTCAGCCAGCTCTCTCAATTCATTGATCTGATCTTTGATTTGCTTTTCAAGTTCAAGTTGTTTAAAAAGTTCGAGCAATCTCTCCATTTGCTTTTCCATGTTTTGGCCCTTGTCTTCAAACTGCTCTGTCATCTGGATGGCCTGATCTTTGTTGAGTTCCTGCATTAGTTGTTGAATCTGGTTCATCAACTGCTGCATTTCATTTTGCATGTTTTGATTGAAAAGCTTCTGAAGATTCTCCTGCTTTTCTTTGAGTTCATCATCGGGTTCGCTAAACTGTTGTTGTTTTTTCAGATTTTCGTCAAACTTCTTTTTGGCTTCATCCCATTTCTTCTGAATGTCCTGCTGTTGTTCCAGCATTTTGTCGAGATCTTTCTTGTTTTGCCATTCCAAATCCTTTTTCTGACGAAGTTTGTCTTTATAATCCTTCAGCTTTTCCTGAAGCTTGCGGGCATCTTTCAAAGCATCTTCCAAATTCGATTTGATGTCTTCGTTGTTTTTGGTTTCTTGTTGGGCCAGTTCTTCTTTTGTAGCCATGTTAAATTCCATCACAGAACTCTTTGAGGACTTGCTTCCATTCACCCCATCGTTGTCCCACACTTCAAAATAATAACTGAGTTTATCTCCGGGTACGAGTTGCATTTCTTCAATGTCTAAAATGTAACGGAAGGTGGCTACCTTGTTGCCGTCAAATTTAAGCGGGATACTTTTTAATGCTTCCGCTTTTCCGGTCTTGTTGATTTTTTGAAAGTTAAAACTCAGATTTTTCAAACCGTAGTCATCGGATAGCTCTCCCGCAAAATATTTCACATTGGCATTGCTGCTGTCTTCAAAAGATTCCAACTGAATCAATGGGTACTGATCCGGAATGACACTGATTTGGTATTGCACAGAATCCGGTGCCGGCATTTTCCGGTTGTTGAGGTAAAGCGTATAACTTTGGTCTTTCAGCGCTTTTAGCTGGTGGTGAAATTCCGATTCTGTTCTACGGGACAGCTGCACCAAATTGGGAGAATTGGAGAATCGGATGGAAAGTTCGTCCGTGTGGTCTGCCAAAAAGTCCCAGCTGATCTTTGTTCCGGCAGGAACCACCAAACCACCTGTGTTCTTAAGCGTCTCTGCCTTTCTGCCGATATAGGCCGGATAATCAAGTTTTGTTTCAAAGGCAGTGATCTGTGGTTTTAAAATAACCTCCAGTTGATGCTCGTCAGTGCTTACATCCCCAGAAAAGATACGAAACGAGGTGTTTTTTACTACATTGCTAAAGGTATAGCTGTATTCATGATTGGTCTCTTTGCGAAGTCGGTATTTAAAGTGATCCACTTCGATGTAAGCATCAGCAGGCAAGTATTTTCCTTCTACTTTTATTTTTAGATCGAATTGTCCGTTCTGCAGGACTTCCAACTTTTCGTTTTGAACAATAAACTGAAAAGCGGCCTCCCTCACAAAATCTACATCGTTTTTGATCAGTCTGGTAGAAGAATCTCTGATCAGGCTGGGTGCAACGAGCAGAATACTGATCAACATCAACAAGGGCAAAATGGCATATCTGAGATATCGTCTGTTTTTGTGAAGATCAATGGCTTTGACAAAAGGAACCGGATGTAATTCCATTGCTTTCTGATGGATACTCGCCTCAATTAATGTCCTGTCAGAATACTGAACGGATTGGGATTTGAGCTGAAGTACATTGAGAAGTTTGTCCTTGACATCAGTAAAATGTCTTCCTATAATGGTAGACGCTTCCTCATGGCTAATCAACTTTCCGAGTCTGAAATAATGCATCAATGGGCGGAACATCCAATAATAGAGCGTACCGGAACCTATGGTCAAAAAGGAGTAAAAAAGCACTTTGCGGACGCCTTTGCTAAAATAAAACCAGGATTCAAGGAGATTAAATGCAATGAAAACCGCTGTGAGCATACCGGTAAACCAAATCAGCCCTCTCAGAAACTGATTTAAATAATACTTTCTGGTAAATGAATCGATCTTGAGGATCAACTGATCGTAATAACTCTCGTTTTTTTGCATAACCGCCCGTTGAATATGAATTATAAACGTTCCTAAGCCGGGTTTAATTCCAACTGACTGGAATTAATTCCGGTAATTGCTAACAACAAATTGAATGATCGCTTGGTTTATTGGAGGTTTGTCCCAAAACAACAAAAGATAACTTTAGTGTTAAATTTTGTGGTTTGTAAAATCTCAGATACGATCGTCTAGGTATATTGTAAAAAAGAAATATAAATTTGAATATGCGCAAAAACTTATTCCTATTGTGCTTGGCAGCCGCCTTTATCTCCGCGGTCTATGTCCCCAATAATCCTGAATTGGAGCTTACTGCGGCTCCAGGCGAACTGACTTGCATGAAATGCCACAGCGGAGGGAGTTTTAATGGTATGGTCTTATTGGAGGGCATTCCAGATACGGTGGTAGCTGGTCAGACCTATGATGTCAAACTGATTCACCGCTCCAACGCCCGTCGGGCTGGATTCCAGCTAACCAGTCTGGATCCCCAGCATGAACGGATAGGAAACTTGATCCAGGGAACCGGAACGAATGTAGCAGTAGGAAGGACTTTTGGAAGGCAGTACATCCGTCAAACTTCTGCCAGGGTTCTCAACAACGGAGAAACTTCCTGGGATTTCAAATGGAGGGCTCCGGATAGCATGTCTGGTGATAGCATTTACTTTTATTTTGTGAGTCTTGCTGCCAACAGTGACGGCAACAATACGGGAGACAATGTATTATTGGGCAAGCGGCCTTATTTTTATTTCAATCCCACCAGCGGCACACAGAATATTTCTTCAGAATTTAAGCCTATCGTTTTTCCAAATCCTGTTTCACATACCCTTCATATTTCAGGGCTTCCAGAGACCCATGGTTTGGCTGAAATTTTCAATTCCGATGGTCAGTTGGTCAAATCCTTCAAGATAAAGGGGGCACTGGAAGTAAGTCTTGAAGGTTTGATCCCCGGCATTTATCATCTCCGGTTTTCGCATCCACATTTTGTGTGGCAAGATAAATTTATGAAGATTTGATGATGGTTGATCAGGACTAATTTCTTATTTGCCCACCCAAGTATCTCTTGATCTGGTATTTTTCAGCAAGCAAAAGATATTTCTGGTGGAGCGCGAAATCATACAATTTTTTGTCATTTGAAAAGATCGGTTTGGGATCAAGAATCCCGGAATTCCTTTCAAAGATTTCATTTTTTTGAGAAAACAAAGTTGACCATTTAGTCTTTCCATTTGGTGTTGACCAACTACTACTACAACATTTGAAAAATCACACTAACGATAAATCTGACCTTTTTCATTTTCAAAAAATTGGAGCTTGAGCGCATTTCCATCAAATACTCCATAAGATTGATGACTTAGCCAATCTCCCAAATTGATATATCGCGAAAAGCCATTTTTCAATGGGTAATCTATGGGGATATGTCTATGCCCAAAAACAAAATAATCTACCGCGTCTTGTTGTTTGTAATTTTCTACAAAATGGATCAACCATTCACGATCATGTCCCAGGTAGGTTTGAACCATTTCTTGCTGCTCTCTGCTGGTTTTGGAAAAGTAATTGGCCAGCGCAATTCCAAGGTCTGGATGGATCCATCGAAAAAGCCATTGCGCCATTGGATTCCTGAACAATTTTTTTAGCCGCTTATATCCATGATCACCTGGTCCGAGTCCGTCACCATGGCCTATCAGGAATGTTTTTTCTCTTATTTTGATCTTTTGGGGTTCGTGCCAGATCTGGATATTCATTTCCCGGAAGAGGTAATCTTTCATCCACATGTCGTGGTTGCCGGTAAACAAATGGATGGGAATTCCAGCATCGCTCATTTCAGCCAAGACCCCCAAAAGCCGGGTGTGACCTCTCGGCACCACATGGCGGTAATCAAACCAAAAATCAAAAAGATCACCCAAAAGATAAATGGCCCCGGCATCCGTGGCTATGGTTCGAAACCATCGGACAATCAATTTTTCCCTTTCCGCAGAGCTCAATCTTGCGGGGGCGCCTAAATGAAAGTCAGAAGCAAAATATGTTTTCTTCAAAGGCTGTTCAACTTGTAAATCTGGGATCGGCTTCCATCTTTGCTCCGCATTGGCTACAAGTTCTCATTTCTTCTGAATTGTAATATTCTTTAAATCTGGGCAGAAAATCCTTTTCAATATTGGTCAGAGGAAAATAACTTTCATGAAGTTTGTGGTTGCAGTTTTCACAAAACCAAAGCAATCCGTCCTTCTCACCTGCTTTTCGCTTGCATTCGATCACAAGACCAATGGTGCCGGCAGGTCTCATGGGTGAATGTGGGGTATTGGCCGGCAGCAAAAACAACTCGCCTTGACGAATTGGAATATCCACCGGTTGACCCTCTTCCTGAATTCTCAGATTCATATCACCCTCAATTTGAAAATACCACTCTTCTGTCTCATTGTAGTGGTAATCCTTGCGGGCATTGGGACCTGCCACAATCATAACGATGTAATCATCTGATTCTTCATACAGATTGCGGTTACCTACCGGAGGCTTGAGCTCAGCGCGGTGTTGCTCAATCCATTGATAGAGGTTAAAAGGTCTGCGGATAGCCATTTTTGGTCATTTTATGGAAGATTGATTTTTCCGGGATAAAGATAGTTAATTTTGAATTTCCGTGGCCGGCTTGTATTTATTCAGACCTGCATAATAGATCAAACCCCAGCCATCAGCGGCCTTGGAAAATCGACGGATCATGGTCAGGCCATATTTCAGCTCATGGATCCTTTCTTCGATCAATACATCGGCCATCAGATCATATTCTGTTCTGTATTTATCCTTGTCCGGGAAAGCGATTTTTTGAAAACTCCACTGATCCGCTGACCAATAATAGGGTTCGTCACCAATAAATTCGGGATCTGCCTGTTCGGGTAAACCCTGCAATGGAAAAGTGATTCTGGAAATTTGAAATAAACTGTCCTCATGAAATTTGAGATAAAATTCCTTAAAGTCATTTGGCAAATCTTCGAACAACAACATTCCATTGGTTTGTTGTGATTGCTGTGATTCCATGGAGCCTGACTTTCCTTCTGGACCCTTGCAAGAGAAAACCAAAGGGAATAATAAAATAAAAATGTAGGCTTTAATCCAGATGCCTTGCGATAAGCCAAACAAAATCTTCGTGTATTTCATAATATAAATGATAATCTTTTCTCTGATTGGTCCAGCTAAGAGTAGCCGAGCCCGAGCCCTTCAAGCCAAATCCGTCTTTAAAATACAAACGAATTTGTTCTTTAAAATGTATATTCCTCTTACCGTGCGCCTTGTAGACTGCCTCCTTTGCACACCATGCCAAAGTGGCTTCTTCAATGGACAAGGTACCGGTTTGTTTGAAAAAGAGCTGATCCTCAGGATGCAAGAACTTGGGAAGGATGTGAAGCACTTTGGGTAAACAGACTTGCAGATCTATACCGACCTCCCGGATTGACTTCACATAAGAGCTATATCTACCAGAATGCGATATGGAAATTTTGTGAACACCATCTTTAAGCAGCAGTTTACCAAATTCATCCCTGATGATATGCTGAGGAGACAATTCAGGCTGATGTTTGTAAAGCAAGAATCTGGATGCAAGGTACTCAAGTCTTCTTTTTGATTGAAAATGCCGGATGGAATCCAATTCGGAGCTTGTCCATTCTACCTGATCCATAAAAAAAGACTCAGGCTCCTCAATGCGCCAAATTCTGACTTCTGTTTCATTGGAATCAATATGATGTAATATCTGAGGCATAAGCTATCATTGCCAAAGCAACTCCGCAAAGAAAGAAAACTCAGGGAAAACCCTTAGAAATTAGATTGAGAATCTAAGGGTTTTCCCTGATTTTTTTAAATTTTAACGCTATTCTCTTGAAAAATTGCAGTAAATGATATTACATTTGTGGCATCGACGGACACCCGTTGAGATCAAGTTTCCAATCCCCTGACTTATTCCGGTTTCACTTGAATGAAATCGTTTTCTGGTTTTCTTTCAATATATAGTTTTTTGTTTTAGATTTTTCTGAAGCTCAGTTACCGTCCCAAAGGTAAGTCCATGCGCAGGTGAAATCAGAGGTGTAACACAAGATATACCCAAAGATACACTTGTCTATCATTTTTGATCGCCTGCTGCATGCTGAGCTCTAAGTAAAGGAATGATTTCAAATAATATGTCATTACTTTCGAATTCCTCTAATGAGGTAAAAAATTTAGTAGCGAAAGCCCTCCCTCTAAAAAATCGGGTACTCTCCCATATAGACTGAGGGGGGCTTTTTAAAAATAAACCAATTTTGGATTTTATGATTCAAAAATTGGGATCAGCAGGGCAATAAACGCGGCAAAAGGAAGATGAAGGAATGAATTGTCGTTTTCTTTTGCCAAATTTATTGGAACAAATTGGCTCATTCCATCATACGTGTGCATTTACTCTGGTACTTTATAATGCATTCCTCTTGGACATACCCATTGGATTGTGACTCCCAATGGAATTAACAATGTACTTCCTGCGCTCATTGTTATAGGAAAAGCTTTGTTCTTTTTGCCTTTACAAGCCCACATGTCTCCAAAATGCTCCCCTCAGTTTTTGTTATCTGTGAAAACTCTCAATGGTACACAACCTTTTATCACCACATTGAAATACCACAAGAGGGTCATTTGGCAGGAAATTTTTGACCTCACAGAGAAACAATCAAATTTTGAAGGCCATTCAATGACGTAGAGTAAATCAACATTCCAAGCTCATTTCGATCCATCCAATGTTTCGGTGGTGCTTATCTCAAACTTAATAAGAATGTCTAACCCTTGGTTCCCGCTTTGATTTTGGGTCAGACAATCGTATTCATAATTTTAATAATTTCATCATAACAGTTAAAACACATTGATAAAATAGTTTTAATTTTTTTTTTCAACCCATTGAAATTGGCATGATTTTAGAAATTAAAATGTTCTTTTTTCCTTCCAATTTTGAGTTTAAAAAAACCCAATTTAGACCATTTTTGGTGGCATATAACAAAAGTTATATGGCTATTTACTATGGTCTGTTCTCCAAATCATTTATTTGCATAAACCCAATACAGAAGGGTATTTAAACGTTTACAAATTTTTTAAAAAGCAGGGTTTGCATTGCATATTTTGATAAATTGAACTGAATTAAGTCTTACATCAAAAATAAACTTGCACAAGTAATTTTTGCGTCCCTATATTTGTGATACGATAGTAAAAATAGAAGTGCTAATGAGCTTGCAATCGTTGGCCAGGAGAAAAGAATGGATTTGAATTGTATCAAGAATTCAAATGTAAAAAATTCCAATCTTGGTTTCCGAAATTTACAATCTGGTGATTGCCATTGGCCTCTTGATTTGAATAAATGAACCGAAGAATGATAACGATTATTTCTCAAATCAATTTGTGAAATAAAGCTACATGTATTAAGCAAATTTGCTTGACCGTGTGATTTAAATTATATAGTCCGGAATCTTTATTTCTGCGGACTTAAAGTTGAAGTAGCGAAAGTCCTCCCTCAAAAAATCAGGTTAGTCCCTGTTCTGATTGAGGGGGGCTTTTTTGTTTAATTCAGATGTTTAAATAGCTTTGTCCCGCAAACAGACGCTCGCAATGGCAAAAAGGAGAATCAAATCCATGAAATGTATGAACTGCGGCCGGTCCTTTTTGGCGCAGGACAACTACTGTCCTGAATGTGGTCAGGAAAATCACACACCCAATCAGCCCATCCGACATTTGTTTTTGGAATTTTTAGAATCCTTCTTGCATTTTGATACCAAGCTCTTCACCAGCCTTCGATACCTGTTCTTCAGACCCGGCAAAATGAGTCTGGAGTTTCTCAGAAACCAAAGAGCGAGGTTTGTGCCTCCAATGAGATTGTATATTTTTATTAGTGTTATTTTCTTCATCCTCATCAGCAATCTTACCGACCGAGGTAACCAGGTAAATTTTAAGTATTCAAATGGTATCAGTGGGCAGGGAGAACCTGATACCTTACAATTTTTTGATTTCAAATATGTATGGAATCCGGACAGTAGCACGATGCTCAATAAAAATTTATTGAATTCCAATACCATCGATTCACTTCTTTTGGCTCAGGATTTAGAACTGAGTTTTTACAACCGGACGGTATTAAAAACTTATATAAAATTCTTCACCGGAAATTTTTCAAAGAATGCTTTGTTCGAAAAATTTATAAAGATTATTTCGGTTCTGATGTTTGTCCTGATGCCTGTATTTGCTTTGTTGATGTACCTGGTCCACATCAGATCAAAAAGAAACTACTATGAATTCCTGATTTTCTCAATACATAATCATACTGCTTTGTTCAGCCTGCTGTTGATCTTTATGATGATTGACAGTTGGGTATATAGTAGTTATTGGATCTTCCTCCTTTTTATGGTCTGGCTGGTCTTTTATTTTATAAGTTCTCAAAAAACCTGCTTTGGTCAATCCACCCTAAAGACAATTTTCAAAACCTGCCTGGTTGGATTTTCATACCTGATCATATTGTTTTTCTTTTTGATCATCTCGGTCATCGCGGGATTTATTATGGTCTAGCTGGTAGAGTTAAATTCTGAGCTTTCATTCTTCAGAATTGACTACTGACTATTTAATATTTACCATTTAATATTTACTATTTAACCTTTACTATTTAACCTTCCCCTAGTATTTCTTCTTCCGTTCCCAATAATTTTGACCCTCCAATTCTTCACAGATCGACAAATAGCTTTGATAGCGAAGGGCAGAAATTTCATTGTTTTCAATGGCCTCCTTTACGGCACAACCGGGTTCGTTCCGATGGGTGCATAAATTTCCAAATCTGCACCGGTCCGAAAATTGAAAAAACTCCTTAAAGTTGTGTGCCACATCCATCACCTCCATGTTGTTGAATCCAAGGGTCTTAATGCCTGGTGTGTCAATGACAAAAGTATTTTCACTGATTTCGAACATCTCAGCAAAGGTGGTCGTGTGGGTTCCTTTTCCGGTATAATTGCTCAATGCAGAAGTTTTCAGATCCATCTCCGGATCGAGGGCGTTGAGTAAACTGCTTTTACCCGCACCGGATTGACCGGCAATCAGGCAGGTTTTATTTCTGATCAATTCCTTTAGTTGATCAATGTTGCTGTGATGGATGGTCGAAACCGGCAAGACAGAATATCCTATGCGCTGATACATCCATTCGACTGCTCTAAAAGTCTCCCAATCCTCTGCATCCCAAAGGTCTGATTTGTTGAACAATATCAAAACCGGGATATCGCGGGGTTCGGTGGTTAATAAAAACCGATCGATAAAACCCAGTTTTAAATCAGGTTCTTTAATGGTGGAAACAACGATGGCAAGATCAACATTGGCAGCAATGAGGTGAATCTGGTGTTTTTTGCGCGGACTCTGGCGTGCAATAAAATTTTTTCTGGGCAGAATGGACTGAATAATTCCCTGCTCGTCTCCCTCTTCCGACAGATTGACAAAATCACCAACGGCCACAGGATTCGTAAGTTCTTTTTCCAACAACTTCATTTTTCCTGCAATTCTGCATTTAAGGGTTTGCTTTGTCTCAGGAAGATACACTTCGTACCAACTTCCGGTGGACCTCTTGACCAGACCTTTTTTCATGAATCGATATGAATTTGATGGGCATCATCTCTTGCCTGAATGAGTTCTGTTACGAGTTGAGGATTTTGTTCCAGTGCATTCCCAACAACGATCAGATCTACCCCATTTTTATAAAGGTCAAAACACGCCTTGCCATTTTTGATTCCACCGCCCGTGATCAAAGGAATTTGAATACTTTGTGATACACAAGAAACCATCTCATTGCTGATTGGAGTGCTTGCTCCACTGCCAGCTTCCAGATAAATTAACTTAAAACCCAATTGCTCCGCTGCAATGGCCGTAGCCAGGGCGAGTGGGAAACGATCTGCCGGAATAGGAATGGTCTGGGTGATATATGCAGTGCTGGACACCTGACCCCCATCAATCAAAATATAAGCCGTTGGGATGATTTCCAATCCGGAGTTTCTCAAGGTCATTGAAGCTTCCACCTGTTTGCCAATCAAATATTCGGGATTTCTGCCAGATACCAGGGATAAAAGCAATATGGCGTCTGCGCTGTTGTGAATTTGCATTCCATTTCCCGGAAAAATGACAACCGGAATGTTTGTCTGAATTTTAATCTTGCGAATCAGTTCCGGCATCGCATCATCTAAAATCAAGCTGCCGCCAATAAAGAAAAAATCTACTTTGCTTTGAATGGACTTTCTTAAAATTAAATCAAAATCAACAGACTTAATATGATCCGGATCCAACAATACGGCCAGGCTCTTCCTTCCCTTTTGTTTCTGAAGTAGAATTTGCTTGTATAAATGGTCCTTATTCATTCGATTCACACACAAAGTTAATTCTTAATTGGCCATTCGCGATATACACATCAAGGATGAGTCTATTGATTGAGATCCATAGGATAAAACGGCTGCACCATCCGGGTTATCCTTTGTAGTTGTGGTCGACAAAAGTAGTCTGTAAATCATATTATCCATTGAGCTGGTAGTTTTGATTGCTTAGTATTGATATAAACCGGCCTATCTAATTTTCATTCAACAAAACCCTGATTGTACTGTCTATCCGGTTAAACTGACGGATGCATTCACTGTGTCCTTCCACAAAATCCTTGTGGTATTCTCCTCCCTCATGAATGTAGCGGATGACTCCCTTTTTATCCAACAAAAAACTGACAGATGTAAAGTCTTTTGGGCCATCTTCCAGCCAGTACCTGTTTAGATTTTTCCATTGAGCATCTTCTGCGATTGGAAAAGTAAAATTCTTATCTTTGATATATTCATATACTTCATTTTCTTCCAACTTGCGGGGAGCGGGTTTCGGATGGTAAATGCCTAAAACGACCAGTCCTGAATCTGACAATGTTTGATGCCATTCGTTGAGCGCATCCGCAGAAGCAATACAAAATATGCATTCGTCTGTCCACCAGCGGATCAGTACTACTTTGGATTGTAATGACCGAAGAGAAGGTATTTCTTTGTTCCACCAGCGCATGCTTACCAATTCGGGTGCTGGTTTACCCAGTTGTGCTCCTTTCGGGATGCAACCAATCAACATAAACATACAAAGTATCTGCATAAAGATTTGAATTGCAGATACGCTTCCCAAAAAAAATCGGGACCTTGGTGGAGGAATTAATTCCTCATCCATTCGGTGCCATCCTTGCCATCTTTGAGCAGAATGCCCAATGCAGAAAGTGAGTCTCTGATTTTATCCGAAGCCGCCCAGTTTTTCTGGTCGCGGAGGTCTTTCCGCAGATCGATGATCAGGTTCATCAGACCTCCCACCGTTTTAGCATCAGATGCTTCCTGCTCATTCTTAAGAGCGATGACCTGATACACAAAATCCTGCACAAATGCGCACATCTTTGTCCAGCATGAAGCACCTATTTCAGAAGGGTTGAGATGTCCATCTTTGATAGAATTGATGAGACCAGTCAATTCAAAAATACCGGACAGGGCATTTGGCACATTAAAGTCATCGTCCATGTTGGCCAAAACACCATCCATCATTTTTTCTATATCGATATCTTTATTCCCTTGGTCCGGCAAGTCTGGTTGAAATTCAGCCGCGATGCGCAAGGATTCCATTAGTCTTTTATAACCTTTTTCAGCTGCTTGCAAAGCTTCATCCGTGATGTCCAATGGGCTCCTGTAATGTGCCTGCATCATAAAAAATTTAACCACCATCGGGCTGTAAGCCTTGCTGATGTGCTGACTTTCTCCGGTGAATAATTCCGTTGGAGAAATGGTGTTTCCATCGGACTTGGACATTTTCTTGCCGTTGAGCAGGAGCATATTGGTATGCAACCAATACCTGGAAGGAGCATGTCCGCAGGAACCCATATTTTGAGCGATTTCATTTTCGTGGTGTGGAAATTTGAGGTCGTTACCGCCTCCGTGAATGTCAAAGTGCTCGCCAAGGTATTTGGTGCTCATTGCGCTGCACTCCAGATGCCAGCCCGGAAAACCAATGGACCAGGGTGATTCCCATCGCATGATGTGCTCTTCTGTGGCTTTAATCCAGAGTGCAAAGTCTGAAGGGTGGTTTTTTTCATCCTGATTCTTCAGGTTGTCCCGAGACTCCACGATCAACTCTTCTATGACGCGTCCGCTTAATTTACCGTAAGGATGGCCATCTTTCACAAACTGAGGGGTATCAAAATAGACAGATCCATTTTTTACATAAGCATATCCACGGTCCAGAATATCCTGCACCATTTTGATTTGCTCAATGATATGACCGGTAGCCCTTGGCTCAATACTGGGTGACAGGGTATTAAAGATCTGCATCATTTCATGAAAGCCATTCGTGTACTTTTGCGCCACTTCCATTGGCTCTAATTGTTCTAAACGGGCCCCTTTGGCCATTCTATCCTCCCCATCGTCCAGCAGATGCCCCACATCCGTGATATTCCTAACATAGCGAACTTTGTATCCGGCTTTCATCAGATAGCGATAGATGATATCGAAAGAAACAAAGGTTCTGCAATTGCCCAGGTGGACGTCGTTGTAAACCGTTGGGCCGCAGACATACATTCCGATTCTGCCTTCCACAATAGGGGTGAAATCCTCCTTCTCACGGGTGAAACTATTGTAAATGCTTAATTTTCTTGTCATTGTGCAAAGGTAATGCAGCTTCGATGTCCCACCAAACGTTCAAAACTTATTAACAGGGCCGGGAAGAGAATCCGTTGACAAGATTAAATGGGCCTGCGACATTTCCAAAATCATACCAATTTTCAGTTTTGGTATAGTTTTTGTTCAATAAAAACTGATTTTGAATGAAAAATAACTGAAGAAGCCATTGAATGAATGGAACCTTGTGATTTGATCCGGATTATACAATAGACCCTTCAAAGATCTATTTACCAATTTCCAAGGAATACATTCAGGATACGATTCTTCAAGCAATTATTCAAATTGCGTGCCAATCCGAAGTTTACCGAACTACTGTAAGTAAAATTCGCAATCACGCAGCTTGTTTTTGGAATGAATCCTGATACGGATATTAAGAATGAATGAATGGATGAAACCAGTTAAAAGGCGCTCATTTTCGGATGGCGCCTTTTACTATTTTAAAAAATGAGGTCTTTCGATGCCAATATTACTGGACAGCCTTGCCAACGCCCAGATTTATAGAGTGATAAAATTGTAGTAGGAAGTACCGAAAGTGGGACTCGAACCCACACGACTTTAAAGGTCACTGGATTTTGAGTCCAGCGCGTCTACCAGTTCCGCCATTTCGGTATTCGGAAGGGATGGCAAAGATAGAAAGATTCTTAAAACGAAAACAAAAAATGGGGATTTGTCATAAAATAGCGGTCCTCCAGTGATGTATATGGATTTTGATCATTGTTTCTCAGGTAAAAAGATATTTGAATTAAATAAATATTATATCTGGATCAGTTTTTAGAAATAAATTTTAATTTTACATAGTTGTCTGCTTCCACAAATATCTTATTTAGAAATAAAATTCGATGCAGCATCATTTTGTCAAAATTTAAAGTTTTGTATGGTGAAAACATTTCTTAGCCTCTTAATATCATTTACATATATTTTAAAAATTGAATCTCAGAACTTCTGGAAAAAAATGAATGAAACTCCCTATTGCCTAAGTCAAGGAGTAGGTATTGATCATAAAGGTAATGGCTATATTTCGACATTTATGCACGAAGGTGTATACCAGTTTTCTTTTGAAACTCCATCTTTACAGGTAAATAAATTGCCAAAAATTTCTCCATTCGTGTTTAAAACGACCCCACAGACTGTAATTTCCTTGTTTGTTGATCCGTCTGATCAAGTATATGCCATTCGAGAAAGTATTCCTTACATTTATAGAAACGGAATCTTTACCATTGATTCCTTACTTCCACCCAATAACCTTAAACTTCCAGTTGCCTATGAGAATACAAAAATGGATAATGAGGGAGAGCTATTCTTTAGTTTTGGTGACATTTACAAATATAGGGAAAAGTGGAACAAAAGAAATTTAATCAAAGTATTTATTCAAAATCTGGTATTTGATTATTTTCCTTACGACTATAATAATAATTATGCGATCACAAATATATCAGATGACAATAATGGAACCAGAGTTTATCACTACAATTCTGAAGATTTAAAATACAAAAAAATAATTGAAACAAATCAAACAATTTTTCGCAAGACATCTTATATTTCACCATCAGGTCATGTCTATTTACCTTCTACAAAAGGTTTATTACACTATTGGGATGAAGGTGAGAAAATAGAAATTCCAATCTTAGATTCTATTTCTGGTGCTCATATTCCTACTATGGGAGCATTTGGGTGCAAGCAAAATGACTGTGTGCTTGTCAGGAATTCGTCTGGTTTTTATTCCACCAACGATAATGGGGTTTCATGGACAAAACCCAAAAGTATAAATTTAAATTTTCCTGAAGGCGAAATCATTAACCTTGAATTATATGATAGTATCAGAGCCATAGTCACAATAAAGGAGAGTTGCGAATTGGCCCCTAGACCATTTGTGATAACCAAGGAAACTGGCGGTTGGACTCCTTTGGATATTGGCGAAAGTTATATGGAATTGAGAAATTTAATTGAAGATAAAAATGGCCGGCTTTTTGCTTTTATGAATCAATGTCAATGGGCTGTTTCTATAGATAAAGGGAAAAATTGGGATGGCATTCTGTTAAATAAACTTCCCCTACCAAGTCTTATAATAAATGAAGAAAATGAGCTACTAGGATTTGAATATGGAAAGGATAGCATATTGTATAAAAGTAATGATCTGGGTAAGAACTGGATTCCTATCTATACATTCAAAGGTAGATTGTTGTTTGTCCACAATTTAACGCGCAATCGCATGATGGCAATTACAGACATTACTTGGTTTTCACCTAATCCAAGTTATCATTACTATTATAGTGAAGATGGAGGTAAAAACTGGATTTTGCAATATGAAGGTAATAATCCGAGTGTTCCTATTGGAAGAATGGTAATGGATCCAAATGGAAAACTTTTGGCTTGGGACCGTACCGTCCTCTTATCTTCCACAAATAAAGGGAAAGTCTGGCAAATTGATCCTCAATACAGTCGAATGAAAAATTTGGAGTCAATTTATTTTGATGAGGATGGCAAAACCATTGTTTCTGGTTATCTTGATGGGAAATTTGGACTCTACCAAACTTCTGATTTTATTAATTTTGATAATCTTCTCATTCAAATTCCTTCTAACCCATTCTATTTGGAATATCTTGGAGAAGGTAAAATGGCTGCATTTGGTGGGAATAAATCAAATTACCTGTTTTTCTCATTTGATTACGGTCAAAGTTGGACAGATATATTAAATGACCTCCCCATTGATCAAACACTACGGGAAATAGAAATTACTGATTTTTTCATTGATAAACAAAATCATTTGTACTTAACAAATTTTTACGATGGAGTTTATCGGACATTTCATCCACTTACTTCCACGCAGGATATTCAAAAAGATAAGTTGATTTCCATTTATCCCAACCCCGCTTCTGATCAACTCACGGTGTCTTTAAAAGAAGCGTTTTCAAATTTTCCAGTCCGGTTGGTGATACAAAATATGCTTGGACAGACGGTCTTAGAAATGAAATTATTAAGCTCTCATAACAATGTAAATCTAAATCAGCTTCCTGCAGGAATATATGCTGTGGTCATTTATCATCAAGATACTTTAAAGCATAGAGAAATGATGATGAAGAAATAAAACAATTAAAAAAGAGATTGTTGATTCTTGAGGAACTTGCCTTTCAAATGGCTGTCCAATATTTTTTTTCTACCTCCTTTCGATTTTTGCTAAATGATCGAAATAACTTTCGGTTCCTGTGCTTAATCATCGAATTTCATGGACAAGAATAAAAACATTCGTTAGACTGAGAGTCTTATATTCAATGATAATTCTCGAAATAAAAATTGCATTTCAAAATCAAATCTTGAACTTTTAACGACACTTTGATAAGTTCTTGGCTTTAAGTAAGGGATAACTCAAAATTCAAAACTCAAAACTAACAACTCAAAATTCAAAACTCAAAACTCAAAATTCAAAACTCAAAACTCAAAATTCAAAACTAACAACTCAAAATTCAAAACTCAAAACTAACAACTCAAAACTCAAAACTAACAACTCAAAATTCAAAACTCAAAACTAACAACTCAAAATTCAAAATTCAAAACTCAAAATTCAAAACTAACAACTCAAAATTCAAAATTCCCATCAAATTCCCTGCAATTTTTTCTTAAGCGCCTGCATCTCATCCCGGTATCTTGCTGCTGTAATGAAATCAAGATCTTTGGCTGCCTCTTTCATTTTTTTCTCAGCCTCAAGGATCAGCTTTTCAATTTGCGGTCTTGATAAATAATCGACCAAAGGATCTGCTGCCATTGACAATGGTTCGTCCGGTCCGGTGTATATTTTGCTGCCCTTTCCTCTTAAATCCAAGATGGAAGATTTTTCCATGATTTCTTCTCTCGATTTACTCAAAGTAGTCGGTGTGATCCCGTGTTCAACATTGTAGGCCATCTGCTTTGCCCTTCTTCTTTCTGTTTCTTCAATGGTTTTGCGCATGCTGTCGGTCATTTTATCTGCGTAAAAAATGACCAGTCCATTGGCGTTTCTCGCGGCTCTTCCGGCTGTTTGTGTTAATGAACGTGCGTTTCTTAAAAAACCCTCTTTGTCTGCATCGAGAATGGCCACCAAAGAAACTTCCGGCAAATCCAATCCCTCTCTCAACAAATTGACGCCCACCAACACATCAAATTCTCCCAACCTAAGATCCCTCAGGATTTCAACACGTTCCATCGTGTCCACCTCCGAATGTATGTATTTGCACCTCAGATTCAGATTTTGAAAATACTTGGACAGCTCTTCTGACATTCGTTTGGTGAGAGTGGTAACCAATACTCTTTCTCCTTTTTCTTTTCTTTGCTGAATCTCATCCAATAAATCATCGATTTGATTCATGGAAGGGCGCAGGTCGATGGGAGGATCGAGCAGTCCGGTGGGTCTGACCACCTGTTCTACCACCAATCCTTCAGTTTGCCCCATTTCATAATCCGCTGGCGTTGCACTCACGAAAATAACCTGGTGAATCTGTTGTTCAAATTCTTCAAAACTCAAAGGGCGATTGTCAAGGGCAGATGGCAATCTAAATCCAAATTGTACCAGGTTCATTTTTCTCGCACGGTCACCTCCCCACATGCCTCGGATCTGAGGTATGGTCACATGACTCTCATCAATCACGAGCAAATAGTCATCCGGAAAATAGTCCAGTAGGCAAAAAGGCCGGGTGCCCTGGACCCGCCCGTCAAAAAATCTCGAATAGTTTTCGATGCCACTGCAATATCCCAATTCACGCATCATTTCCAAATCCAATTGGGTGCGTTCTTCAATCCGTTTGGCTTCTAAATATTTTCCTTCAGAAATAAAATATTTTTTCTGTTCAAACATTTCATTCTCGATATGTACCAATACAGATTTAAAACGGTCTTTGGGCGCAACGTACAGGTTTGCCGGAAAAACTGCAGCAAAATCCATGCTGCTGATCTTCTTCCCTGAGCTGAGTTCAAACTCATCGAGTTGCTCGACCTGATCTCCAAAAAAATGGACGCGAAGCCCTCTTTCAATATACGGTAGATGAATGTCCACGGTATCACCTTTTACCCTAAACTGTCCTCTGTTGAGATCGCTTTCTGTCCTGCTGTACAGACTGTCCACCAAACGGTACAAAAACTGATTTCTCGACAGTATCTGTCCCTTTTGCAACCGAATGATTCCGGCTTTGTAGTCTTCCGGATTACCCATTCCAAATATACAGGACACCGTAGCCACAACAATCACGTCCCTCCTCCCTGATAAGATAGCAGAAGTGGCCTTCAGTCGGAGTCGATCCACTTCCTCATTGATCGAGAGGTCTTTTTCGATGTAGGTATCTGTGACCGATACATAGGCTTCCGGTTGATAGTAATCGTAGTAACTTACAAAGTACTCCACCGCATTGTCCGGAAAGAACTCCTTAAATTCACCATACAGTTGTGCCGTCAGTGTCTTATTGTGCGACAAGACCAAAGTGGGCTTGTTGGTGGCTGCAATGACATTTGCAATGGTGAAAGTTTTTCCCGATCCGGTGACACCCAACAAAACCTGGGCGCGCTCATTGTTGTTTATTCCTTCCGTAAGTTGACGGATGGCATCCGGTTGATCTCCTGATGGTTGATAGGATGAATTTAATTTGAAATCTGACATATTGTGATTAATCTAAAACCTGCAAAGTTAAATCAAACCCCTTGATGGAGAGTGTTAAATTGCATTTTAAAAAACAAGGTTCGGGACCAGCGCTTTATATTCTGCATGGATTGTTGGGAAGTCTGGACAATTGGCAGACCGTGGCCAATTCTTTGACAGATGAATTTACCGTCTTCCTTGTGGATTTGCGCAACCACGGAAGGTCTCCACACACTCAGGACATGAACTACCCGCTGATGGCCGCTGATGTTCTGCAACTCATCGAAGAACAGTCCACCGAACCTGTATTTATCCTTGGTCACTCGATGGGAGGAAAAGTCGTGATGCAATGTCTTGCTGAGAATTCTGATTTGTTTAGAAAAGCGATCATAGCCGACATCGGACCCAAAAAATATGCAGGTGGTCATGAATCCATTCTGCAAGCCATGAGCAGTATGGATTTATCGCAACTGGCAAAAAGATCTGACGCCGATGAATTATTAAAAATAAGTATTCCTGATTTTGGGACCAGACAATTTATATTGAAAAATCTGGATAGAGCATCAGAAAATGGTTTTCAATGGAAGTGCAATTTAACTGCAATCATCGCCAACTATCCCAAAATTATGGATAAAATTAAATTTGAAAATCCAGTCGCAACACCCGTTTTGTTTTTATCCGGCGGAAATTCCAATTATATTTCTTTGGATGATCACAATTCCATCCGTTATATGTTTTCAAAGGCCCAATTTCAATCTATCACAGATGCCGGTCATTGGGTTCATGCGGAAAAAACAAAAGAAACGATTGAGGCCATCAAAAAATATTTTGGTTGAAGAAAATATCATTTCATTGTCGTTGATGCTTCCACCTCTTATGCGACCAAAGCCAGTCTGATGGATTTTCCCGAATGGTTTTTTCCAGTCGCGACATAAACAATTGGGTCAACTCTCCTTTTGCAAGTTCAGATGGTTTTTCGCAAAGCATCGCAAATTCCATTTGATAATTGGATCGACTGGTCCTTTTCATCTCCATATAGATGACCGGTAATTGATAGGTCGTTGCATATTTCTCAAGACCATGCAAACATGCAGTATCTCTTCCAAAAAATTTCACCCAAATGGCATCACGGATGTTGGAGGGATTTTGATCTGATATCAATAAGATCAGTTTGCCTTTGGGAATTTCATCCTGAATAAATCGGGTCTCATGGGTGGTCAATAGTTTCATAGTGCATTTGGCCCTCAGTTTTTTGATATAATCCTCCACCCATCGGTTGTTGATTTTCTTGTAAATGCCAATTGCTTTATGTTTAAAGCGGTATCCGATGGACAAAACTGCCCATTCCCAATTGGCGTAATGTCCGCAAACACAGATGACAGATTGACCTCGATTCAAATATTCTTCCACCATCTCTGCCCGGATGATCTTGGTTCGATCCGCCAGCCGAATCTCGGACATGCTTAGTCCTTTGATAGACTCCAACAGCACATCGGATAAGTTCAGATAACTTTGGCGAATGGTATGATTAAGTTCAGAAGGTGAAAGCTGTGGGATACAATTCTTCAGATTTTCTTCCATGACCTTCCTGCGGTATCTCAGTACATTCCTTAGAAACCATGACAATATTTGCGAAGCCCTGTTGACGATCGCAAAATTCCACCAACTGAAGTTCCAGATGACAAATCTAACCAAAAAATATACCAGCATATTGGCCGCAAAAATAATCCAAAGTCAAGTGTTGGGCCTGAGCTATATTTGGACCGCGATGCATAAAAAAGGAATATGGCTTTGCCTCTTGATACATTTGTTTTTTCTGACCCATTTGTCGGGTCAACTCTACCGCCATGTCAATCCCTTTATTGGCACCGGTGGTCATGGTCATACCTTTCCGGGCCCTGTGCGACCTTTTGGAATGGTACAGCTGGGTCCTGATACCCGATTGGAAGGTTGGGATGGATGTTCCGGATATCACTACAGCGATTCTGTGATTTATGGCTTTAGTCACACCCATTTGTCAGGTACAGGTGTCCCGGATTATTGTGATGTGTTGATCCAGCCGGGTACCGGGAAGTTATCGATCCAGGATGGATTTGAGCGTCTTCCCAATATCTCCTCTCCTTTCAAAAAGAAGAATGAGAAAGCCGAGGCGGGTTATTATTCGGTTGTTTTGGACCGTTACAAAACAAAAGTAAGCCTAACCACTACCCTCAGAACCGGCCTGCACCAGTATGAATTCCCGGATCAGAACAAAGAAAAATGGATCGCGATTGATTTGAGACACAGGGACAAAATTTTATCTGCAGGGTTTGAAAATATCTCCAAGCAGTCGATAAGCGGGCATCGGTTTTCCTCGGCCTGGGCCTCGGACCAGAAATTATTTTTCCACATCAGGACCTCGAGTCCCATCCAAAAACATCGGATGAGCAGGGATTCGACCCAGCTGATTTGCTTTTTTGATCCTGCTGTAAAAACTGTTCTCCTGCAATGCGCCATTTCTCCCGTGGATGTGAGTGGTGCTGAATTCAATATGGAAATGGAATGGGCCGGATTTGATTTTCAGCAAACTTTATTCGATTGCAGAGAAGCCTGGGAAAATATATTATCGCGGGTCAAAATTAAGGACGACAAGTGGCAACAGGATCAGTGGTCGATTTTTTATACCGCGCTCTATCATCTCTGTATTCACCCTTCCCTCTATCAGGATGCTGATCAGCGGTACAGGGGCATGGATGGAAAAATTTACAAAGGCAATCGAAACTATCCAAGATATACTGTTTTTTCTTTGTGGGATACGTATCGCGCCGCTCATCCTTTCTATCAACTGGTGTATCCTGATTACAATTATCATTTCATCCAAAGTTTTTTAGGCCAGTTTAAAGAAAGTAGAAGGTTGCCGGTATGGGAGCTCAGCAACAACGAAACTTATTGTATGATCGGCAATCATTCCTTACCGGTACTGTCTTATGCGGTCTTAGATAAGCATCCTGCCTTTCCTTTAAAGCGCGATCCTTTGGCTGCCGCTGCAAAAGCGACCATGGCCTTGGATTTTTCCTGTCTGAATAATTTTAGAACCGGATATATATCTTCAGATCTATGCAGCGAATCGGTCAGCAAAACTTTGGAAAACAGTGTGGACATGGCAGCATTGGATTTGTTGTTGGGACAGGATGGTGAGGAGAAGTATTATTATCAAAATTTATTCAATCCGGAAACCGGATTTTTTCAGGCAAAATTAAACCACAAATTTCTAAGTCCCTTTGACCCACGTGAGGTGAATTTTCATTTCACCGAAGCGAATGCCTGGCAATATGTCTTTGGCGCCCACCATGATCCCGTTGGTATGATGCAATGTTTTGCAGCCGGCAACCCACTAAATCAAAGAAATGCTCTGGAAAAAAAATTGGATGCAATGTTTACAGCAGAATCCAAACTTACAGGCAGGGCTCAATCGGATATCACCGGACTGATCGGACAATATGCACACGGCAATGAACCCAGCCATCACGTGGCTTATCTGTACAACTATGCAGGAAGGCATGATAAAACGATAAAGTATGTGAGTTATATCATGCAGTCCTTTTATCACAACAAACCCGACGGATTGAGTGGAAATGAAGACTGTGGCCAGATGTCTGCCTGGTATCTGTGGAGTACTCTGGGACTTTATCCGCTGATGGCGGTTACGCCTTTGTTGGATCCCGGTGTTCCGATGGCAGATCAAATTACCATCAGTCCTGCCATGTCCAGTTCGATTGTGATCAAAAAAGATCAAAATCGGGGTCAAAAACAAATTGGGAAAATCCTTCACAATAAAAAGCATGTTCAACAACCCATTCATTTAAGACCGGGTGATCGGGTGGTTTTCGAGTACAGTGATACTGATAAATGGAATACCTACAGTGATGAATGGTTAGACCTACAAACCAATCACTACAAACCCATGCCTTATCTCTATAAAGGAGACAGGGTTTTTGATAAGACGCAGGAAATCCAAATCAAATCACTTTATCCTGAAAACATCTTTTATCATGTAAAGTCAGAAGGAACTCAGAAAAAAATATACCAGAATCCCATCCGTATTTCTTCATCAGATGAAATTTGTTTTCAGCTTGAAATAAATCAGGACCACAATAATTGGTGTTGTGCAAAATTTGACCCCCGACCCTGCGGCTTTCAATTCAAGCTGATGACAGAATACGCGCCTGTGTATTCTGCAGGCGGAGATCAGGCCATGATGGATGGTTTGAGTGGAAGCAGGGATTTCAGAGATGGCTTGTGGCAGGGATTTTTCGGCACAGATGTAGAAGCTGAAATAATTTTGGATTCAATACAGCATTTAAAAAATATTTCCATCTCCTGTCTGCAGGATCAAAAATCCTGGATTTTATTGCCGAAATGGGTTGAATTTATATTTTCATCCGATGGCATCCGATGGCAGGAACCTGTTAAAATCGGACATGATGTTTCTGCTTCAACAGATGAATCTCTGACCCATCGGTTTGAATCCGAATCTACAGGACCCATCAAAAAGATAAAAATCAAAGTGCACAATGCGGGACCCTTGCCCGAATGGCATTTGTCCATGGGCGAGAAGAGTTGGTTGTTTATCGACGAAATAAAACTGGATTTTCAAAAATGAATCAAAGAAGAGCGTTCTTTCAGAAATTATTAGCAGGAGTAGGTGGGCTTTATACCATGTCAGCCATGGATAGCTTGCGCTGGTTGAGTGATTCCAGCGCAAAAAATCCCGGCAGGAAATTGATTGCCACCTGGAAAAATTTGGATGCCGTCAAAGCGGCTTGGGCCATCCTTAATGAAAATGGTTCTGCATTGGATGCCGTAGAAGCCGGAGCCAGAATACCGGAAGCTGATCCCAAAGACACATCGGTCGGATACGGTGGGTTTCCGGATCGTGATGGCGACGTCAGTCTCGATGCCTGCATCATGGATCATCTGGGCAGATCGGGTGGCGTGATGTTTGTTCAGAATATCATGCATCCAGTATCCCTGGCCAGACTGGTCATGGAAAAAACCCCCCATGTGTATTTGGCTGGAAGAGGTGCTGAACTGTTTGCTGAAGCCAATGGATTCAAGAAAGAAAACTTATTGACACCAGTTGCTGAAAAAGCCTGGAAGGAATGGTTGCAAAAGTCGGAATACAAACCGAAAATAAACGCAGAGAAACATGATACGATAGGAATTTTGGCCATGGATGCCCAGCAGCGCTTGTCGGGAGCTTGTACCACATCCGGACTCGCCTTCAAAATGAAAGGTCGAGTCGGCGACTCTCCCATTATAGGTTCAGGCCTCTATGTGGACAATGAGTATGGCTGCGCCACAGGCACTGGTTTGGGAGAAGCTGTTATTCGAAAAGTAGGTGCCTTTTCCATCGTTGAGATGATCCGCCAGGGTATGCATCCACAAAAAGCCTGCGAAAAAGCAATTAAAAGGTTGACCGACATAGCTGACTATGGCGAATTCCAGGTGGGATATATCGCCATGGACAAAAAAGGTAGATTTGGCGCCTTTGGGCTAAGACCCGGATTTCAATACACCTCAGCAGTCAATGGTGAAATCAACTGGTCAAACGCAGGATCATTATTGGGATAAGCCTGCAGTTTCATATACAATCCATCACTCCGCCACTACACATTTGTAAAATTTTGTTCAATCCGCTTTTGATAGAGACAAAGAATTGTCTTCATGTTTCATATTACAAAAAAAAATAAATTAATTTTTTCTTGAAATTAAATTCAAATTTCATTTATAGTATTCGGAACACCACAATTTTATACATTTTTATTTTTTAATTCATTGCAATTTCCTTTTTGTGGACGTCATTTAGAACCGGATTTTGGCATTGGATTTGCAGTGTTTGCGCAGAGACATATTAGACCAAGACTATATGCGTAATCTGAAAGTAGGAATTGTTGACGACCACGTATTGTTTCTGAAGGGTTTTCAACTTCTTCTTCAGACACTGGCGATCAAGGATTACAAATTGGATATCACCCAATCTGTGAGCGATCATGAAAAATTGATTTCCAGTCTTTCTTACGAAGTATTAGATCTGATATTTCTCGATTTGAATCTCGGTAATGCCGATGGAATCAAGTTGATTCCAACATTCAAAACCCGTCTCCCTGAATGCAGGGTGATTGTAGTCTCTGCCACGACCGAACCAAAGACCGTGCGGGAAGCATTCCGGCAAGGTGCTGATGGTTATCTGTCAAAATATTCCAATCCGGAAGATATTGTACAAGCCATCCAAACAGTGATGCTTGGTGAAATTTACCTTGGACCTGGAATACGACCGAACAAAGTAGATTTGAAAAATCCGGTAAAAGCAGAAACTGCTGTTTCAATGAACAGATACAACGCAAAGTTTGTGCTCACCAAAAGAGAAATAGAAATCCTCGAAAAGGTGATGCAGGGAAAGTCTTCCAAGATAATCGCGGCCGAAATGTACATCAGCAAAGAAACGGTCAACGTGCATCGAAGAAACATGATGAAAAAACTGGGCGTAAATAATTCGGTAAGACTTGTCAAGCTGGCAAACGAGCTGAATTTGATGCAATAAATTTTATAACCATTCACACAAAACTCAATTGGCCTTCGGACTCCGGTCTGTTGGAAAATTGTCCATAGAAATTTTTGTAATTACTCATATCCATTTAACTGAAAGTATTCACATGAAAAAGCAAATGTTTACTCAAGAATCGAACACGATTTTCCTCCGAACTAAATCCTTCTGGATGAGCATCGGAACAATCCTGTTTATGGGGCTTTACCTGACCAACACCAATGCACAGGTTTGCCCGCTCAATTGCAATAACCTGGTGCAGGTATCGCTGGAAAGAGATTGCCAGCTGACCATTACACCAGCGATGTTGTTGCAAAATCCTGGTGCACCTCCAACCTGTATTTATACTGTGGTGGTGTATGGCACCAACAACCAACCTTTGCCACAACCAGTGGTCAACTCTACCCATGTCGGTAAACGACTAAAGGTGTCAGTTACGCTAGCCAATGGCAATAGTTGTTGGGGTGAAATCCTGGTGGAAGATAAATATCCTCCTGAGGTCATTTGTCCTCCGGATGATACTGTTTTCTGTAACAGGACCAATTATCAATTGATACCGCCAATTGTAACAGAGTTTTGTTCTCCAGTGACCAGACATACCATTGAAGACAAAATGGAGATGTTTAATTGTGCTTCCAACCCTTTGGATTCTATCATTGGAAAAAGAACCATCCGTTACTATTATACGGATGCAAGCGGCAACCGGTCAGATACCTGCACCCAATGTGTTTACTTCGAGAAATTCAGAGAAACTGACATTGATTGGCCGGGAGATGTTACTTTTTATTGCAACAACCACGACACCATTCCACCTTTGGATTCCACAGGAGTTCCGGAAGTAGATGGAGAACCCATTTTCCCAACTTGGGGGGCTTGCAAAATCGTAACTACTTATGAAGACCAATTTATTCCGGTTTGCCCAAAATCATTTAAAGTAATCAGAAAATGGACGGTTATCGACTGGTGTATGCCATCACCATTTAATATTTACATACACAATCAATTGATTAAAGTCGTGGATGACAGAGGTCCTATTTTAACTTGTCCTGCACAGCTTACCGTGAGTACAGATGTGTGGACATGTACAGGAACTGCCATTGTTCCTCTTCCGCTTGCCATTGATTGTTCCAATATAAGCTATGAAATCGGATATAAAATTGCAAGTCCCGGAGGAGCACCGACTTTTGAAGGAACTTCTAAAAATAACATCACTAGATTGGCCAATGGTTATATGATTACTGGTTTGCCGCTCGGTACCAGTTGGATCGTGTACAGAGGTACCGATGAGTGCAATAATTTTGCGGATTGTAATACACAAGTCACCGTAGAAGACCAGGTACCACCTGTGCCTGTCTGTGATCAAAAAACAGTCGTCTCTTTGACTTTGGATGGAACTGCCAAAATAGAGGCGTTTACTTTTGACGATAGGTCCCATGACAATTGTGGTATATCCTACTACGAAGCAAAGAGAATGGACAATGGATTTCCTTGCAATGACTCAGCCCGTAGCAGCCAGTGGGGACCTTATGTCTATTTCTGTTGTGACGACATCAACAAGACCATCATGGTGTCTTTGAGAATATGGGATTACAACAACAATAGCAATGTTTGTATGGTGGAAGTGGATGTGCAGGATAAAACGGTCCCATTGGTGGTGTGTCCTCCGCACATTACTGTGAGCTGTAAGTTTGATTATACGACTTACGATGTCTTTGGAACCGTCAGAAAAAATATTTCTGACCGAAAGAACATTGTAATCAAAGATTCAACCGCCTCTTTCAGTGGCCAAAAGATAGACGGCTATGCTTTTGATGGTTGCGGATTTGACCTCGTTGAAACACCAACTGTCAGAAGAAATTGCGGTAGAGATACCATCTTCAGATTGTTTGAAGCAACGGATAAGGGAGGTCTTAAAGGATCTTGTATTCAAAGAATCGTCATCAAAGATTACGACCCTGATAATATAAGCATCACTTGGCCTGATGACTATATCACCAATACGGTTTGTATTCAAATGGAAAATATCAATCCTGATAGTACAGGCAGACCATTAATTCGTGGTGCAGATAAATGCAACAGCATCTTTACAAAATATACGGATCAACCATTTATCAATGATCCCGATGCATGCATTAAAATTATTAGAACCTGGGAAGTGATTGATTGGTGTATCTACCAACCCAACAATCCTGAAACGAGAGGATACTGGCAATGGAAACAAATTGTCAAAATCATCAACAAAGTTCCTCCTACATTCGTCAATGATTGTAAAAACGATACAGTAGATGTATTTGGACCTGGTTGTGGAGGACATGTGGATCTTATTGGCTACGCCATCGATGATTGTACAGACTCTCTAAGTTTAAAATGGTATTATGAAGTGGATCTCTACAATGATGGCAAAGCAGATTTAGGATTCTCAGGTGCCAGTAGAAATGCCAGTGGAAATTATCCGCTCGGAACCCATAAAGTTACCTTCAGGGTATGGGATGGTTGTGACAACTTAAGTTTCTGCAGCTTCTTGCTGACGGTCAGAGATGGTAAGAAACCAACTCCATATTGTCACAGCTCCATTGTAACGACCGTTATGCCTAGCGGAAAATTCGTGGAAATCTGGGCGAAAGATTACAACATCAATTCAGAAGACAATTGTACGCCCAAAGACAGTTTGAAGTTTTACTTTAAAACGGATACAACTTATCACAAAAGCATGAGACTGGATTGTGGCAATATCGGACTCAACATCATCAGAATGTATGTCTTTGATCAGGCCGGCAATTCAGATTACTGCGAAGTGACCATTGAGGTACAGGATCCAAACAAAGTTTGTCCAAACAGTCTGACCATCCAGGGTAGATTGACTACTGCGAGCAACAAAGCATTGAGCAATGTGGAAGTACAACTTGAACGCAGCAATCCTTCAAGTTCCGTATTGGCCTATACAGATGCAAATGGTGTCTATTCTTTCAATACGGTCAGCGCCAATTTGAACTATGTCGTCAGACCCATAAGAAACAATGATTTTGTCAATGGTGTAACCGGACAGGATATTGTTATGATCCAAAGACACATCCTGGGTCAGGAAAACCTGAATAGTCCGTACAGAGTCATCGCGGCGGACGCCAATTTCAATGGCTTTGTGACCGCAGCGGACATTACTGAAATCAGAAAATTGGTACTCGGAGTGATCAATCAATATCAAAACAATAAGTCCTGGAGGTTTGTACCTATGGCGCATCAGTTTGCTGATCCAAACAGACCCGCTCCATATCCAGAGACCCTTGTATTCAATCCGATCAATAAAAATGAAATGAATTCCAATTTTTATGCAATAAAGATCGGCGATGTTTCAGGAGATGCGAAGCTAAATGGTGCGAGCAAAGAAGCAGAAAGCCGCACAACACCAGTGGTTTTGGTGGCTCCTGAGCGAAATTATGCGATCGGTGAGGAATTGAGGATTCCGATCAGAATGGAACAGAGCATGGGCTTGTCAGGATTACAGTTTGGTTTATCCTATGACATGAGCAAATTGAGTTTCATTGGATTTGAAAAAGGAATACTCGAGATCGATGAGGCTGAATACCATCATACCAATGGTCTGGTAAAAATGATCCACGCTTTGGAGACAAATCGGATGACCCAAAAGAATGAAGTCCTTTTCTATCTGGTCTTCAAAGCACTGGATGAAGGATCTTTAGAGAATTCCATTGATCTCACACAGGGTCAGGACTATCATTCTGAAATTTACGATGAATATATTACAGCCAATGACCTTGAGCTGAGCTTCAGAAGTACAGAAGAGCCATTAAGAGGTATAAAGTTCTTTGAATGCGAACCCAACCCATTCCAGGGCCAAACCCAGATAAGTTTTGAATTATCTGAAAGTCAATTTATTGAATTTGTACTATACGAGATGAACGGAAGGGTTATCCGAAAAGTGTACAAAGATTACCCGAGAGGTACCCACCAATGGATCGTTAAAGGGAATGAGCTCCCCGGAAGTGGTGTTTACTTCCTGCAAATGAACAGTGGCGAAACGACAGAAACCAGAAGACTGGTTTATATCAAATGATAAAGGATTGAGTAAATGCAGTGTGTTGGCCTGATTGTGACGAAAAGTCGCAGTCAGGCCTTTTTAATATCTTTTTAATTTCTTTAATTCCTTTAATATCAGCTATAAATCAAAATTTTAAATATTACATTCATTTTATATGTCTATTAAGTGAAAAATCGCTTATCTTTGGGCAGTTTTAGAAAATGGTGTATTACCCAAAACAGTTGTCTATGAAAAAATTAATCTTTGCCATTCTACTCCTCATCACAGGTTTAAATACAGATGCGCAAGTTATTTTCAAATTTGGAAACGTCAGTGGTGATTCAAGTACTACGGTGGACGTTCCAGTTCTGGTAGATGGATTTACCAATGTTCTTTCCACTCAATATTCGGTCATTTACGATTCGCTGGTTTTGGAAATTGTAGATGTCGTGAATCGTCATCCGCAATACAATGTCAATTTTACCGATCACAGGACCGGGGTCAGACCAAAAAATGGCCAATTGGCTTTTCAGTGGGATGAGCCCAATCTGACCGCCATCACCCTTCCGGCCAATTCAAAGTTATTTGATATCCGGTTTAAATTAATTGGGCGTAAATGCGATTCATCTTTGATCTCATTGAGCAGTACCCCCACTCCGGTTGAAATTCTCAATGGCAATGGTGATCCCATTAACGCCAGCGGTCAAAATGGAAAGGTTAAAATAAACGGAACCAATTGCCCCGGAGGAGGAGGAGGTAATCCAAGCGATGTCATTTTCATCGCCTCGAGTGAAACAGTACCCAAAGGCGATAGTGGCTGTGTGACCATTTCGGTGAGAAACTTTAGAAATATTCAGTCGATGCAAGCCAATCTCAAGTGGGATAAAACGGTGGCCAGGTTTAGTTCTGTCCGGAATATCAACAGTGGATTGGGCGGCTTGAATTATGGGGGAACCATGTTTTTGAGTCAAGATTCTACTGAATTGAGATGGCTTTGGTCACATCCACAGGGACAGTCAACAACACTTGCTGATAATTCGACCATTTTTCAGGTTTGCTATACTGCCGTAGGGAATGATATGTCCATGACAGACATCAATTTTATCAGTACTCAGACCAATGTCATCGAGGTGGTAGATGTCAACTCCAATGTCCTCAACACCCAACTTGTCAAAGGAAAATTCACCGTCATTGTCCCTCCAAGCACGATCACTCTAATCACCAGAGATACCACAGTGATTGAGGGTCAGGAATACTGTATGCCCATTTTAGTAAAAGATTTTACCTGCATCGAAGCTTTCCAATTTGCGATGCGGTTTGACAATACCAAATTGAGATATAAAAGAATCAGCGGTGCCAATCTGAGAATTGGTCCCGGGGATGTCGAGGTGAGCAACGATTCGATTCGCGTAATCTGGACGGCCATCGACCTGATGCCGGTCACATTAAACGACGGCACCATATTATTCAATATATGTTTTGATGTCATTGGTAATTGTGTCATGACCACCAAGCCTACATTTATCAATTTGGGCAGTTCTCCGATTGAATTCACAGCAGCTTGCGGAAGACCGCCGATGCCTGCATTTTTAAAAGTTGAAGGAACCATCACCATCAATTGCCCTTCCGCCGGAGTAGATTGCGATATCACAGGAGTCACTCCTGCCAAGTGTTTTGGTGAAAACTCTGGTTCAGTGAATACCACCGTTACAGGAGGATCCGGTAGTTATACCTACAACTGGATCAATGATGTGACTGGATTACCCGTCAGTCCTACTCCAAGTCCGGCTGCCAATCCAACCAATCTGGCCGCAGGCAGGTATCGATTGGTAGTAAGAGACAACAATGCACCTTTTGACAGCTGCGTCAGTGCTAATTTTACCATCAGCCAACCAGATGAAATAATCATCAATTTTTCCGTCACCCATGAATCCTCTGTTAGAAATGATGGGACCATCCAAGCCAACGTGACCGGAGGTTGTCAACCCTATAAATACAGATGGTTTAGAGTGCCGGTCAATAATCCGGTAGACACCATCAATAGCAGGGTAACAAACCTCAGATGTGGTAATTATGCATTGAGCCTTACAGATTGCAATGGCTGTGTAGCCAGAGATACCACAAGAGTCAATTGTTTTACCGAAGATCCCACTTGTTCAATCACCATACTTGATAGCATTCGTTGTTTTGGAGATTGCACCGGTAGAATCCGTGTAGAAGTCAATGGGGGCACCATACCATTCAGATACAATTGGAGTACGGACAGTACTGGAATTTCTGTTTCTAGATTATGCGCGGGATCCTATACGGTGACCGTCACAGATGCGCTCAACAGAACCACCACCTGTACCATCAATCTGACAGCTCCTGATAGCATTAAAATTGTTGTCGATAGCATTGTCGGCACAAATGCCAGTTCGGGTAGAGCAAGAACAACTACCACCGGCGGGACTGCCCCTTATACTTATGTATGGACCAACAGCTCCCAAACCATAGTCAGCAATTCAAAAGATCTGTTGAATGTTCCTGCTGGCACTTACACTTTGGTGGTTACAGATAAAAATAATTGTACCAAATCCATTCAGGTGGTTATTCCTACAGAGATGGGTGGGGGTGATTCACTCCAGGTCAGTATTGCCATTAGAGATGCCATCAGCTGCAATGGTGCATGTGATGGTAGTATAATTGCAACAGTCACCGGAGGCAGCGGAACCCTGATTTACAGATGGTCTCATCAAAATAACCTCAACAGCAATATTGCTTCTAGTCTATGTCCTGGCACCTACCGCGTGACCGTCACCAGTTCAAATGGAACAACAGCCACCGCGGGACCACTGACCCTTACGGAAGCCCCGGACATCAATATCAATATCAGAAGAATCAGTTGTGAATCTGATCAATCTGCCGCTGACGGTAGTTATGAGGCATTGGTAAGTGGTGGAGTGAGACCTTACACATACAGCTGGTGCAATGGGGAGATTGCTTCCACTGCAACCGCATTAAATGCGGGTGAATGTAGTGTGACTGTGACCGACGCCAATCTATGCACTAAAGTCCTTCGATTTACGGTATGCTCTGAAGATGTCAAAGCAGACTGTTTTGCAGGAAGGCTTGCCATTTCTCCGAATGGAGATGGAGCCAACGACAATTTAGTAATCAGCTGTTCTGAAAATTTTGCCAACATTCTTCAAATCTTTTCCCGCTGGGGTCAGCTCGTGTACCAGGAGGTTGATTACGCAAATGGATGGTCCGGAGTAGATTTGGATGGTAATATCCTTCCGGACGGTACTTACATGTGGGTACTCACGGTCAAGGAACCCGGCAAAAATGATGTGTTGTACAAAAGTCATGTCACCATTGTCAGATAAGACCACCCTAAATGAAAAATTCTCTTCCAATTTTTAATAGAAAAAACATGAGAAATTTATTACATATTTTTTTAAGCTCTTTTTTGCTGGTGGTCGTGTTTGGACTTCATGCACAAGACTACGCCAAAGCCATAAAAACACCGGCGGTTTACAACCATTATACCCTCAATCCTTTTTTGATCAATCCCGCGCATTCGGGCTTTGACAAAACAAATAGACTTTTGTTGAATTTCAGAAGTCAGTGGGCCGGATTTGATGATTCACCAAAAGGAATTACCCTTGGAATCAATGGTTCTCCAGCCACCAATATGGGATTGAGCGGTTTGGTATACAATGAAAATTTTGGCGTCGCCAATCGCTTCAATGGTCAGGTCAATTATGCCTATCATTTTAAAGTGAGTGAAATGCACAAATTCTCTTTGGGTCTAGGAGGAACTTATATCCAATACAGTTTGGACAACAGAACCATTACAGATCCCAATCACCAGTCACCGGATCCCATTATCAACCGGGCAGTGAATGGTTTAAATTATTTTGGGGCTGATTTTGGATTTTGGGGTGAATTCAACAAAAAGATCCGAGTGGGAATCACTTTGCCTCAATTTGCTTTGGTAAGGTTGGACAATGAGGTTCGCGCCAAAGATTCTGTGAGCAATGTCAACTTCATAGGATTTTTGGGTGGTGTCTGGGATATTCCTTCTTACAGATTGACCATCGAGCCCTCCGTATGTGTTAGAAAAATCTCGGATGTTCCTTTTGGAACTGATCTCAATGTATTGTTCAAAATGTTGGAGGATCGCCTGACAGGAGGTTTTACCTACAGTTTTGGGCCCTCTGACAGCAGGGTTTCCTTTTTAGTCGGAGTGCGCATCGAACAACTCAGGTTTTATTACAGCTATGACCAAACTTATCAGACCTTCCAAAATTACAATGGCGGTTCTCATGAGCTGACACTGTCCTTTGATTTGGGAAGGAAAGGTAAAGCAGTACCGGCCAATGACTCCCAAAAAGAGATGATGGAAGTGAAGTAATGCCTTTATTGCCTTCTATCTCTTAATTGATTTTCATAAAATCCTTGCTTTTGGCCATCAGTTTTTGATATCCAGCCAACGCTATTATTGTCAACATAATCGCCAACGAGATAAACCTGCTTCCATAACCAATCAGGTCTCCGTACTTTGCAAAAAAACTAGTCCTGTCGGTAAAACCAACAGTCTCGCGAATCGCAATAGGAATGTCATAGGCAGTGGCTTGACTAATTTCGCCTTTTACATTAATAAAACAAGAGCTTCCTGAATTGGCAGACCGGATGACTGGCCTCCTTAATTCGATGGCTCTTAATTTGGAAAATTCCCTGTGCTGAATATAACCAGGTGTATCGTCCCACCAACCATCATTCGTCATCACAAAAATGGCCTGGGCTCCATTTTTCAGGTACCCACGCATGTAATCTCCATAAATGGATTCGTAGCAGATCACCGGGGCAATGATATGATTTCCATTGATAAAAACTTCTCTGTTTTCCTGAGTAGCCAAACCCTCCAAGGAACCTCCAAGCTTGTCCACGATCGGTTTTAAAAAAGGCAACCATTCGCGATAAGGGAATATTTCGGCACCAGGTACCAATCTGCTTTTTCTGTAAAGAGGAATGCTGTCTGAGTTTGCTTTAATCTGTATGGCCGCATTTTCAACTTCATAATATTTTTCAGAAGCCGTTTGTATGAATTTTCTGCTGGCCCGCCCAGGTGTTTCAGAATCCGATAGTTCGCGTATACTCGTGATACCAGTTACAAGGGCCAGATCTGGGAATGAATCCAGAAAATTCTTCCAATACTGAATTCTGGGATCACCCTTCAGGTGGTTGCTGCGCAGCACTGCGCCGGCTTCACCAAAACTCGTCTCTGGAAAAACAAGGTATTGGGTACTGGGGCGAATCACCGTCCTGGAAAGAGAATCAAATCGATGAAATTGAACAGATTCACCAATCTCGAACTTTTCATAATGTGGTTCAAAATTGGCTTGGACCACCGCAATTTCCACTTCTTTTTCTGGCTCAGCAGTACGGAATAAAATGACCCATGAAAAGCAAACCGGGGCGAGGATAGCCAACAAAATCGCTGAGCCTTTTATTTTATGGGTCCTCCATATCGTGTGAATAGAATGCTCTCCGGAGTATATCGGCCTCCCTCCAAATTGGTGAATGAGAAGATTTATGAGAATGGTCCATGCCGTACCGCCAAAAGTTCCGGTAAACTCGTACCATTGGACCCATGAAACGAAGCCGGACCAGGCGTTTCCAATGGTTAGCCAGGGCCAGGAAATTTCCCATTGATGGTGGATTTGCTCAAACGCAATCCAATAAAAGAGAAAAGGCCAAAACCCAAGTCCTGGCAGATATTTTTTTGTTTGTAAGCCACACCATACAGGAATAAGCATCAACATTGAATTAAGCCAAATGGCTACGATACCGGGCATTAGGGCTGCGTTGGCCACCCACCAGGTGGTAAGAATATTCCACAATACGAAAAAATGAAAAATCAAAAACCAACTTGATTTTTTTTTGAGTAGAGCTTCATCCATCAAATGGAACAAAGGCAACAACGCAAATAACGCGAATGGTGTAAGCGAATAAGGAGGAAAAGCCAAGCTCAATAATATGGCTCCTGTACTTGTGAAAAGTAGTCTTTTCCAAAATTCCGGAACAGTCTTAAACTGGCTCTCAAATGCAAGAACAATGAGCATCCAAGCACTCAGAAAAAACAACAAAGGTAGTACTCCCCATAGGGGTAGGATGGACATCCTCCATGCCACCAATGAAAATACAAAAACCAAGGCTATGACAATAATTAATTTAAGCTTGTTTTTCATTCTGTGGTGGTAGCCTTTTTATTTAGGGATAAAAAATATCCGTCATCTATTGGTGGGTAGAAGCCTTTCAGATAGCAGCAATTAATTTTTTCAAATGCCCATAATCTTGAATGCAGACCACTTCAGGAAATTGCTGACAAACCTCTCCGGCCAGATAACCAATGAGAATGAGTTGAATGGGCTGTTCCATTTGTCGAATGGCCAATGCCAACTCTTGGATGGCCGGCATGGTAGATTCCTCATTGATAAAACTCAGCATATATTTTGCTTTGAAGGTCTGAGCAGCTTCGAGCAAATCCTTTAAGTCAGAATCATTGCTCATATACAAACTTGCAATCCCATTTCTCGCCAAAAGATACTCGACGAAAAACCGGCTTAAATGCTGATTTTCCTGACCCTGCATGCTCACAATAAATCTGCCTTCTTTTTCTTTGGCCTGACCTTCCAGTTGGATGATCTGATGAATAATTCTTCTTTTAATCGATTGCATGGCGAATTCTTCATGCACTTTGCGAATCGATCCGGCCAACCAAAGATCGTTCAGTTTGTCGAGCAAGGGCATCAACAACTGATCAAAAGTTTGATCAAAGCCTTCCTGGTCTATATGTCTGTTGATGATGTGTAAAAACTTGTCATGGTCCAATTGAATAATACTGAGCGACAGTGCATCCAGGGAATCTGCATTGAAAAAAGCAACATCTGTCATTTGCGCGACAAGATCTTCAATCTGGTATTCCTGCATGCTGCTGATGGAAGAGATTTTATATCCTTTGTGGTTGAGCAAGGCCACATTGGTGATTTTCTTTAAATCGAAATCGTCGTAATAGCGAATATTGGTCTGTGTGCGCTTCGGTTGTACAATGTTAAATCGCTTTTCCCAGATACGGATGGTATGGGCCTTTATACCGGTCAGTTTCTCTAGATCTGTTATGGAGTAAATGGCCAAGAATCAATGATTTAATTAGCAGGAGCATAACATTCGGTCAAATTGTTTGTTTAACCGGTTTATGAATTATCCGCCACTCAACATTGGAATTGTCTGTTATCCCACCTATGGAGGCAGCGGTGTGGTGGCGACTGAGCTGGGAATTGCTCTTGCCAATGAAGGGCACCAGGTTCATTTTATCAGTTACAAGCGCCCTGCCAGGTTGGGCCCATATCAATCCAATGTTTTTTATCATGAGGTTTCTCCAATGGAATACCCTCTTTTTGATTTTAAACCCTATGACACCGCCCTGACCAGCAAGATCGTGGATGTAGCCTTATACCAGAAGCTGGATATTTTACACGTACACTACGCCATTCCTCACGCGATCATTGGATTTCTGGCGAGAGAGATCCTGCGTTCGAAAGGAAAAAAATTGCCCATTGTCACCACCCTGCATGGAACTGACATTACACTGGTGGGGATCGATGGCGCTTTTTTTCCGGTGGTAGAATTCAGCATCAACCAATCAGATCGGGTTACTGCGGTATCGGATTATCTCAAAAACAAAACCATTGAAGCCTTCGGAATAGAAAGGCAGATCGATGTGATCCCAAACTTTGTAGATCTGAGTCGCTTCAAACCCTCGACAGACTCCTTCCTCAAAAGACAGTTTACCTGCGAGGGCGAAAAACTGATCTGTCACATATCCAATTTCAGGAAGGTAAAGCGGATCGAAGACATCGTGCGCTGCTTTTATAAAGTTCAAAAAACCCTTCCGGCCAAACTCATGCTGGTGGGAGATGGACCGGAGCGCAGCAGACTTGAGGATTTGGTCCGCGAACTGGACATCGGACCAAAGGTTTTTTTTCTGGGTCGTCAGGACGCTGTGGAAGATATCCTGGCCATCTCCGATTTGTTTATGCTCACTTCCGACCATGAGAGTTTTGGTCTTTCTGCGCTCGAAGCCATGGCATGTGGGGTTCCGGTTATCAGCTCAGATGCAGGAGGACTCAAAGAAGTCAATATCCACGGCTATTCCGGCTACTCCTATCCCATCGGTGACGTTGAAAATATGTGTATGGGTGCGGTGGATATCCTTTCAGACGCTGAGAAACACAAGGAATTCAAGTCAAACGCCCTTCAGAGAGCCTCAGATTTTGAAATATCAAAAATTCTACCGATGTACGAGAGCTTATATCAAGACGCGATCCGGTAAATCTTAATTTATTTTGGGCGGTTAATATTTGATGATTTTTTTTGTCTGTATTCTGCCCTCCTTGGTTCTTGCTGAAAGATAGTAAATGCCGGCTTGCATCTGGCTCAGATCCAACCTGTTAGAAGGGCCAATATCATTTTGTAGGTGTAATATTTTGCCAACAGAATTCGTCAGTTCCAAACGCAAGATGGACCCAAGCTCCATATCATTATATTGGATATTGACAAAGTCTTCTGTGGGGTTAGGATGAAAATGAAACAATCGTCCTTCCTCTTGTGAAACATCCATGGTATTTACAACGGAAGAAAGTGTCCGGTGAATTCCATCGTAGGCTCTTGCAAGAAAAACCTTACCTTGCTGATCCACTAAAATTGAATTGACCCTATAACTTCTGTTCTCAATGTCAAACTCAAGATCTCCTGTAATATTGGTCCAGTTTATTCCGTAATCATAAGTGATATACATCCCATCCTTGCTAAAGGAAGCCACCAGAACTCCGGGTGCAATACTATATATCCCTTGTGCCACCGAGAGCCCTGTACTTATGTAATCAAAATTCACTAAATCCAGGCTTCGGTATATGCCATGAACTCCTGATACATTTCCTATAAAAACAAAATAACTGCGCTCATCAAAAAATGGAGAATTGAGATTGCTGATATTACTAAATCTTTGGTCCACTTGCCAGTTTTGTCCAAGGTCTGAGGACTTCATCACTTCTCTTGTTCCGGAAAGGAAGGCGTAAAATGTTCCATCAGGACCTTTTAAAACTTTGGATACATCCTTTGGTGGTGCAAAATAATTGTTGCGGAGTTGCCAATTCTGTCCATAATCTGAGCTGTAATAAATCATATATGGATTTATTGATCCATTATCAGGAAGACCCGTTAAAAGCAAAATTGATCCATCATTAAAACTACTAAAACTTAATAGTCTCCCTGGAAATATATGATTTGTATCCCAACTTTCACCATTGTCCTTTGATTTGTAAAGGACTTGTTTCTCAAGACCATCAGGGAAAAAGCAATAAAGTTGATCTTTCCTATCCCTATGAAGTTTTGTTATTTGGTGACCATTGCATTCCAAACTTTTCCATTCTTTTCCCTCACTATCAGAAAAAATCCATTTGCATTGGTTTTCCTGGATAAACAATCTATTTTCCAAATTTTTAAACAGATCATAGGCATCCAATTTAAAAGATGGAGGGTTAATTTTTATCCATCCGATACTGTTTGGAGTTAATAGAAACACACCTGATGAAAAACATCCATTTCTTATTAAAATTGCCGCGTGAGCAGTATCTATAATCTCTACTTTTTCCCACACTGTAAATGGATAATCAATCAAACTCATACCAAATAAATATAATTTCTTCCATGTTTTGCCCTTATCGTAGCTTGCAAAGAAACCAGAAGAAAGCTTAACAAGAACGGCATTCCCTGACTTTGTCTGACAAACTCTGGTAGTACTTGTGTGGCCTAGAACTGAATCAACTAGACATAATTCAAAATCTTGCCCATCATTGTAGGAATGATAAAGACCTAAACTCGTACCAGCAAAAATATGCCCATCAGATGTTACAGTTAAATCTCTATAATCCATAGGGGTATTAGTTTCAAATACTTTTCGCGTCACAGATGTTGCAGTGTTATATTTTACTACGCTATAACCATCTCCATTGGCATTATAAATTAGAGCATAATTATTATCCTGACTAAATGGAAAATAATTAATAATTCCAGTATTTGAATTGAATACAGTATATGATCTATCATTTTTCCATTTGTCCTTATATTGAATAATTGAACCATTTAATTCACCAAATAAATCTCCATTTAGATTATATTTCATTAAATAACTAATAGATATAGTTGAATAATTTGTATCCAATCTGCCAATACTGTCAATAAAAAATCTGGTATTATCATAACGATAAGGAATGGCTCCTCTCAAAGCAATTAAGGTATCACTAAAATCTAAGAACAAATTGATTGGATTTAAATCGTACCTAAAGAATTTTGTAGATACCTTAGGCAACCGAACCCAATCAATTGGATGATTAAAGATATTAGTTTGAAAAATTAAATCATTCCCTTTAATTGAAACAGCTAATTCTCCTTTTTTTGTCAATACAAAATCCTGTATTTCATTAAAAGAACTGTCTGAGACAAGTTCCCAATGGGTTTGTCCATTGAGCATTGTAGCTGAAAAATAGGATAAAAAAATAAAAAAATATTTATTCATTTCAAATATCAAATACTACAAGGACAACACCAATATTCAAATCTAATTATTATTTTTGTATCCCAGCAAGGATCTTCCAAAGTTTGACAACCAGATTTATCAGGATCAGTACAAACGTTGTAAAAAATATCTCCGATTCTTGCAAAGCAATTTAAACCAAATTGTGCTGGATTACAGCGTGGTCTGTATTGGTTAGCCAAATATATTACATGAGCTGCAATTTGATTTTGAAGTGCAATGGTCATTGGTCGATGAAGATAATATGTTGGTCCCAGGTCTTCACAATAATGTGTGCCATTACAATCGGCATTTGAACAATAGTGAAAAGGATTTCCATCCGGATCTTCTGTAAATAAATTGTAAGGCAAAAAGCTAAAATCATAACATGAATCAGAATGCGGCACACATTCCAAAGAAAATGATTTTTGTAAGCAGTTACTTGTAGCTTTGCATAATTCCCTCGCAACTGCGATAGCATATTTTCTCATATCTGTTGAATCACAAGGATCAAGATCATACCGATCACAACAATTTGCCTGAAAGCAAAAACAACTGTACTCTACACAATTAGTCGTTGTACAACTTATTACGCCAGAAGCCAAATCGTCAGGCTTGTTCTTTATAAATCTAGAGTCAGGATTCGGAAGGTCTTGTTTACAAGAATAAAAACCGAGTTGAAAATGAGAAAAGACCACAACAAAAATTCTCAGGTAGCTTGTTCGAAAACTAATTTGGGTAAAGGAACAAGTCCATTTTATCCAGTAAAATGGCTTGAGGCTTGAGGCTTGAGGCTTGAGGCTTGAGGTTTGAGGTTTGCATAAAATTATTTTAAGGTGAATAAATCAGGTAGCGTTCACAAATATAAAATTGTATATAATGGTTTTCAAACAATTGACAACTAATTAACAGATTCTTGATTCTTATTGCTTGATTATTGATCCTTTAAATTGAATTTCTTCTACCTTGAATACATTGATACATTTAGATATTCAATATAATGATTGACTTATTATGAATTATCTTAAGTCTCATGACTTATTTTGAAAGATATCTTAAACGGCTACTAAAATCCAAATTATTAGTAATCTCTACATAAAACCTAAATAACTTTGATTCTCGTCAAAATACAAATATCAGGACAAAATTGAATGCCCATATCCGGTTCTAAAATCGAACCAGCTTAATCGATTTCCTAAATTTATCTGTTTGAATTACACAGTAATAGATACCTGGTGGAAAGTTCGCCTCCGGTAACCATTCAAATTTTAACTCATTATTTTGACGTGAGACTTCTGTCAATTTTTTTAAGAAGCGACCATTCATATCTGTTAAGCTGACCACGCACTGATCTTGATTTTCATTGCCAATGTTTCTTAGTATGATTTGAATTTTCTCAGAAAACGGATTGGGGAGCGCGATGATCTCGATACTGTCCCTGAAAATGTCGTCACTCACATCTGAGATCACTTTGGTATCATCCACGCAGTTGAGGCAAAAATAACTGCTGTCCTCCAAACATAAAAATGCGGTGTACTGTGAAAGCACATTGCTTTCCTGGCTGGAATAAATGATATTACTGATTGCACTGTTTGAATTCAGTTTTTCCAGTTCTTTTATATGGAAAGAACTCCAGGCCTGTTGAGTGGCTTTGTCGCCGGGCAGAACATGATCTTCCGGTATCGTGATCCTATTGTTAAAAAAATGGTTGTCCAACAATCCGGATATCTCAACACTAAAAGGTGGTTTTCCAATAAATTTCCCAAATTGCAATACCATGTCGCTATAAGTCACTTCGCTCAATGGTTTGTTGTAAAACCTGTTGATGCAAATACCTTCTTCCGACTTGGTATAAAAATCCAAATGAAGAATGGTGCCTTTAGCCCTTTCTGTTTCTGAAAGTATTACCGTCTGAAGTGTGTTGCTTCCACCAATTTTTGAGTAAGACCCTTTTGTAAGGTTTGACAAATTTTGCAATAAATACTGATTGTTACAATACGTCCTTCCACCGAGATTATAGCAGGCGGTAGTTCGGATGTTGATGTCTGCAATATTGATTGGATATTGAGAAATGCCTTTGTCAGTCAGTGTTTGGATGATCGTATTGACTGTTTGCCAATCCGAATAATTATCACCGGAAGTGACCATCAAAATATTGGCAGGACCTTGTTGAGATTTTAATATCTCAAGACCCTGGTTGAGAAGTTGGATCGGAGATCCGGAATTCCCTGCTCTGGATTTTAATTGGGCAATGCCTGTCCTAATATTTTCCGGAGAAGCAACCGCCCAATTCGGAAAAATTTGTTCCACCTGCAAGTCGCGAATAAAAATAAAACCAATCTGATTTTGATCACTGACTTGTTTTAGTAAGGATTCCTCTAAATTTAAAAGGACCTCATCCTTTGGATTTGCGAAGCTTGAAAAATAATCGAAAATCACCAATATCTTTTTATTCTGTACCAGATCCAATATTGAACTCATCCTCACCCCAAGTTGATAATAATGATCTTTGCCATTGTAAAAAGTTGAATAAAAACTGGGATATGCTTTATCCATTAATACATTTAATTTAAATCCATTGATGGCCTCTTTGATAGGTACAGGTTTATAATAAAACTTGCCGTTGACAGAGTCAGTATTTTCCCATAAATTTTCAAAAGCGGCCCCTGCTAGTGAAATGCTTGGTTCAAGATGTTTTTCTGTGGGGAAATAAACCAAATTGATTTCTTTCAATGGGACTTTAGAAACCTGAAGGAATGGGATGGAAATGGTCCTGCTCATCAGATCTTCAGAAAGAGTGGCCGGCAATAAATAAGTAATTTTCACTTTCCTGTCTTCCGTTCCCGCCATTGGAAAAATTCTAAGTTCATATTGGGTGGCACTCAATCGTCTTAGCAACGACGGATCCCTATTTCTTCTAACTATATTTTCATAAATATTGATCGCGCTCCAGACATCCAATAGTTTTCCTTTTAAAATGACCTGATCGTTTAGCCAAAGCCAGGAATCTGTCACGATGGCATTTTCTGGCAAATCAAATTTCAAGACAATTTCAAAAGTATCTTTCGTTTGAAAGTTAAGAGACTTTCCTGAAAAATTGAGATAGAGAGAATGTTCAAAAAAAACTCCCTTTGGACGTATGATCAGGCTGGCTGAATCTATAGATCCCTTCCCACTCTTTGAACCCCTGGGGTCTGCAACGGTGAGATCGTTAACGGCTTTTAAGTAAAATGTATTTAGGCAAAAGAAACCGAAGAAAAAAATTGAAAAGAAGTGCTTGTTTTTCATATCAGAGGAATTAAGGAATCGTTAATATAATCCAAACGTAGCGATATTAATTATGTTGCCCAAGCCCAATGAATAAGCTTTTCAGCTTCGTGATCCTTTTTTGTCCCAAACTACGCAGCTTCTAAAGTTTTCAATCCTGATCAAGCAGATAGATTCTCTTACCTTTGCGCAAAATTTTGTACCATGGCAAACCGCTCTGATCTGTACGAAGGACACGATTATTATGCAGTGGACGAATTGCTCAGTGAAGAGCATCTGATGGCCAGATCTGCCGTCCGGGAATGGGTCAAACAGGAAGTCAGTCCCATCATCGAAGAATATTCTAACAAGGCAACTTGTCCCACCCATCTATTCAAAGGGCTGGCGGAGATCGGCGCCTTTGGTCCCAGCATCCCTACTGAATATGGTGGTGGCGGGATGGATGAAACTGCCTATGGAATCATCATGCAGGAGCTCGAAAGAGGTGACAGCGGCATCCGCTCCATGGCCTCTGTGCAAGGTTCTCTGGTGATGTACCCCATTTTTAAATACGCCTCAGAAGAACAAAAAAGGAAATACCTCCCCAAACTCGGCAATGGTGATTTTATCGGTTGTTTTGGCCTGACAGAACCCGATTTTGGCAGCAACCCTGCGGGCATGGTCACCAATGTCAAAGACGACGGTGACGCTTATATACTTAATGGAGCCAAAATGTGGATCACCAACTCTCCGGTAGCGGATCTTGCGGTGGTATGGGCCAAAAACGAGGCCGGAGAAATCCTCGGGATGGTGGTCGAAAAAGACAGCAAGGGATTTTCAGCACCCGAGATGCACGGCAAATGGTCGCTCAGGGCTTCTGTCACCGGAGAACTCATCTTCGAAGACGTGCGTGTGCCCAAATCTCAGGTTTTTCCAAATATCAAAGGGCTTAAGGGACCACTCTCCTGTCTATCGAAAGCTCGCTATGGCATCGCCTGGGGAGCCATCGGGGCAGGTATGGATTGTTATGACACGGCCCTGCGCTACAGCAAAGAGAGAATCCAGTTTGGCAGACCTTTGGCAGGCTTCCAGCTGACCCAGAAAAAACTGGCCGAGATGATCACCGAACTCACCAAAGCCCAGCTTTTGGCCTGGAGATTAGGCGCTTTGGCCAATAAAGGAGCTGCCACACCGGCTCAGATTTCCATGGCCAAAAGAAACAATGTCTTCACCGCGCTCAGCGTCGCCAGAGAGTCCCGCCAGATCCTGGGAGGAATGGGCATCATGAACGAGTTTCCCATTATGCGTCACATGATGAATCTGGAAACCGTGCTCACCTACGAAGGCACCCACGACATCCACCTGCTGATCACCGGCATGGATGTGACCGGGATCAATGCTTTTGAGTAAAAACTTGCTTCTTTATTACCTCAAGCCCGCCCTTTCACTAATCTCCAGCATCCTGTCGATGGAGGCTCGGGCTTCCCTGATCACCCTTTCTGATAGTTTGACTTCGGGTTGCTCGTATTTCATACAGAGATAGAGTTTTTCCAGGGTGTTGCGCTTCATGTGAGGACACTCGTTGCATGCACAGAGGTTGTTGGGAGGCGCTGGGATAAAAGTTTTTTCCGGACAGGCCTTGGCCATCTGATGGAGGATTCCGGCTTCTGTGGCCACAATAAATGCGGGAGCCGGATCTGTCTGGACGAATTTAAGTAGCCCGCTGGTGGAGCCGATGTACTCGGCCAAAGCAAGCACCGGTTCTTCACATTCCGGATGCGCGATAATTTTTGCCTCAGGATGTTGGTGCTTCAATTTTGCAATTTTTTCCCTGGAAAATATTTCATGGACCATGCAGGCTCCATTCCACAAAACCATATCCCTTCCGGTTTTTTTTATCAAATATGCTCCCAGGTTTTTATCGGGAGCAAAAATGATTTTTCGATCCAAAGGGATGCTGTTAATGATGTGAACTGCGTTGGAGGAAGTACAGCAAATGTCCGTGAGCGTTTTTAATTCCGCGGTGCAGTTGACATAACTGACGACGACATGATCGGGATATTTCTCTTTAAATTTTGCAAACAAAGGCGCCGGACAGGAATCAGAAAGAGAACAACCGGCCTTGAGATCCGGGATCACCACTTTTTTTCCGGGGGATAAGATTTTGGCGGTTTCAGCCATAAAATGGACTCCCGCAAATGCAATCATATCTGCTTTCGTCCGGGCTGCCTCCTGAGACAACTGCAGGCTGTCTCCAACAAAATCGGCGATGTCCTGAATGTCCGATTCCTGATAATAATGCGCGAGGACAACTGCGTTTTTTTCTTGCTTTAGCTGATTGATTTCGGCCACTAAATCCAATGTCGGATCTACCTCAATGTCCAAATATCCTAAGTTCAAATGATCTGTTACAGTGGATTGCATTCTTTTTTCTTTTTAAAATAATGTGCGATCAGCCGTTTTGTTTTTTGACCATGGTCAAAATTGAAGCGACCGCCACCGACTCTCCTATTTCGTCTTTTACGTCCACCACCCATTTGACGATTCCCTTAGGGACGTCATCTTCTGTCCTTTTTTCCTGATCTATTTTTTCTTTTGCAATCAGCCGGACCCCAATGGTCATTCCCGGATAAACGGGTTTAATAAAGCGGCATTCATCAATTCCGTAGTTGAGCAAAACGGGTCCTTTTTTGGCGTCCACAAACAAACCTGCGGCCTTTGACAAAATATAATAACCGTGGGCAACCCTTCCTGTGAAAATCGTCCCTTCCAGTGATGTCGCGTCCATATGCGCGTAAAAATGATCACCGCTTAAGTTGGCGAAATTGGTGATGTCTGCTTCAGTCACGGTATGTTTGGCTGTGACCCACTCATCCCCCACTTCGATTTCTTCAAAATGCTTTCTGAACGGATGAATCTCAAGTTCGCGGGTTTTGGAGCCCATCTGATAGGATTGACTGATGCCTGTGATCATGCTGGGTGATCCCTGAATGGCCGTCCGCTGCATATAATGCCTTATACCTCTCAAACCACCCATCTCTTCTCCACCACCAGCTCTACCCGGACCTCCGTGGACCAACAAGGGCATTGGAGATCCGTGACCAGTGCTTTCCTTGGCACATTCTGCATTTAGTATCAGGATTCTGCCATGGTTGGATCCGGCTCCAAGAACGTATTGTGTGGCCACTTGAGGATCTGAGGTGATGATCGAGCTGACCAAGGATCCTTTACCCATTTTTGAAAGTTCAATCGCCTCCTCCATCGTCTTGTATGGAATTAGGGTACTCACCGGACCAAAAGCCTCCATCTCGTGGGTTTGGGTATATTCAAATGGTTTTGGATTGTACATCAGAACTGGGCTCATAAAGGCACCTTTTTGCAGATCCGCATCCAGTACCTGTAATTGGTTTTGTTGATCAAATACAATGGGTGTGTATTGGGACAATACTGCAATCTTTTCTCTGACCTCTGACAATTGTACTTTGCCGGCAAGTGCACCCATTCTCACATCAGGGTGTGCAGGATTTCCGATGACCGTTTTGGCGAGCCTCGCTGAAAGTGCCAGCTGGACTTCCTCTACATAAGATTCCGGTACAATAATTCGTCGGATGGCGGTGCATTTTTGTCCGCATTTGGCGGTCATTTCCCGATGCACTTCTTTGATGAAAATATCAAAATCTACAGATCCTGGTTTTGCATCCAAAGCCAGGACCGAACAGTTTAGAGAATCCGCCTCCATGTTGAATGGTATAGATTCTTCCAAAATCCTTGGGTGGGCTTTTAGCATTTTTCCGGTGGTGGCAGATCCTGTAAACGTAACCACATCCTGATAATTTAAATGGTCCATCATTCCTTTGATCGATCCGCAAATCAATTGTAATGAACCTTCCGGCAATATACCTGAAGCGATGATGTCTTTCACCACTGCTTCCGCCAAAAAAGAGCTGACAGTAGCGGGTTTTACAATCGCTGGCATGCCCGCCAATAAATTGACAGAAACTTTTTCTAGCATTCCCCAAACGGGAAAATTAAAAGCATTAATGTGTAACGCAACTCCTTCTTTGGGAATCAAAAGATGGTGGCCGATAAAGCTATTTTCTTTGCTCAAGGGCACCAAATCTCCATCCAGACAAAAGCTTTGATTGGGAAGTTTTCTTCGCAGACTAGCATAAGCAAACAAAGTCCCTATACCTCCATCTATGTCGATCCAGCTGTCTGTTTTGGTAGCTCCGGTTTGGTAGGAAATGGGATAATAATTTGCTTTTCGATCAGTCAGGTAGAGTGCCAATGCCTTCAGCATTCTTCCTCTTTCCTGAAAACTCATTTTGCGCAAGACCGGGCCTGCTTTGCTCCTTGCGTAATTCAATATTTGAGCGTGATCAAGGCCATCTGCATCAGCGATGGCTACTTCATCACCGTTAATGGCATTGTACAAAACCTGTCCTTTACCCTGTCCTTCCTGCCAGGTTCCTAGGACATAATTCTTTAATTTAGACATAAGGTCTGTTTTTAGAACCCCAAAGATACAGATTAAGAATCACTCAGATTTTTCGGGCCTTAATCACCAAAACATGTGGAATTTTTGCCTTTTCGGGACCAAAATAATATCGACCGGTCTGGATCTCTTTCATATTGGGAAAGCAATTGTAAGGCGACCAGGGTATTTCATGAAAAGCTTCCATCTGGAGTCCATATTTGAACAATGCGCTGATAATCTCTTCGATGGAGTGTTGCCAAAACCAGGAGGGCATGCCCACTTTGTCTTCGGTACCGGTATAACTGGAATCACACCATTCCTCAAGAGGTTCTCCGGTATTGAAATATGAATAATCCAATTGTCCTGTATTAAAATCGAACATATACAGACAGGGATGAAATTCAGCAAAATAAAACTGTCCTCCGGCTTTAAGCGCGTTGGAAATTCCCCTGGCCCAAAGATCCAGATCGGGCAACCAACCAATGGTTCCGTAACTTGTAAAAACAAGATCAAACTCACCCAGATCTAGTTTCTCCAGATCATAAACATTGGCTTCCACAAAGCGAATATCAAGTCCTGTCAGGATTGCCAGTTCTCTTGCTTTTAAAATTGCTTCTGTTGAAAAATCAAGACCTGTGCATTGTGCGCCCATGCGCGCAAGCGAAATGGTATCCAATCCAAAATGGCATTGCAAGTGTAGCAAGGACTTTCCCTTTACATCTGGTAAATATAAATCTTCTATCTCTGTCAATGAACTCTCCCCGCCAATGATTGCATCTGTTTTGTAAAAATCTGCTTTTACATGCACTCCGGTACGCTTGTCCCAAAGCTTTTGGTTGATCCTAAAATAATCTTGAAGTTCCATAATTGGCAAAGGTAAATAATTAGGATGGCCCAGCGATCGTCTTCGTATGGCATTACCTATAAGGTAAAATCGATTCCTTTATCCAAATATCCTTGAAATTTTAACGAAAATCATTTTCATTTTTATTATCTTTACCCGATTGATTCCCCAAAATCGCGGCTCTGTTATTGTCCATTCATTTTACCATATGCAAACTGATTCAAAATTCACTTTGGGCTTCAAATGGTTCTTCTTATTTATTTTTTATGGATTTTGTTTATCCGCACAAACTAAAATCTACTTTGGAAGCCCGGGAAATCTTCATAGCGTGAATACGGATTTAACAGGACATAAGCTCGAAAATTATTCCAATCAGTTTTCATCTGAATACCCATGGTTTACTCTTGATCAAATCTCGGGTAAAATCCTTTATTTGAACCCCAATATTAACAATGAGCAGGTGGAGCTTAACAGTCTAAATCTTAAAGACAGCAGCATCCAAAATCTTGGAGAGTTGGGTAGATTGGCTTTTGAGGCGTTTCTGGAATATGATTTTTTCAATGGCAAAATTTACTTCTCAGATTTTAACAACAAACGGATTGCGTCTTTTGATCTTAGCACCCAAATCATCCAATCAATTTATTCTTGGCCGGATATGAAACAGGATTCAAGGTTTCAGTTGGATCCCTGGAATCAATTGATGTTTATACCTCGATCCGGAGGATTGGATAAATTCTCTTTACAGAATCAAACGACCGAATTTATTTCATTGCCTGAACCCATCCAATGTTTTCGCATCCATCCCTTGTTGCGCAAACTCACTGTAAAGAGTTCTTCCATTAATGAATTCACTTATGATGGTGCTCTCATACGTCAATTCAACATTCAACAAGTTGACGGAGAAGAAAACGAGCTGTATTACGATCTGAGCAACAATAATCTTTATTCCTATAGTTTTAAAGACTTTGGTGCGGGATTGGAATTATGGTATATTCAAAAATTGGATGATAGCCTGTTTAATCGAGTTGCAATTTACTTCTCTCAATTTCCATTCTATCATTGCATGCAATTTCTTTACCATCAGATTCCATCGGCTATTATAGATCCACAAAATGAATTGCTAAATTTAGAACTTTGGCCAAATCCTTCCACTGGCTCATTTTATATTAATCTACCAAATGGAGTTGATGAAATTAGTGATATTCGGGTTTACAATATTAATGGAAATATGGTGCCAGCTAAGCTTTTAAAATGTTCTGATAATCTCCTAAAATTGCAACTTAGTGATAACTCAGCCGGTGTTTGGCTTATAAAAATCAGGCTGTCAAATAATCAAACATATGTTAAAAAAATAATTATTCAAGAGTAAAAATTAAAACTATTGAAAATATGAATTAGAATATATATAAGTTCACACCTGTCCAAAATAATTTTTAGAAACTAACTTTTCCACTTTTTGTCGCGCAAAAAGTGGACAAAAACGCAGCCTTTTCTAAGGCGGCATCTTTCTTGGCTATAATACTCCTTATTTGGTTCATTTTGCATGGTTCACTGTTGGGACAGATTTTGGGCGCTAAATATTGCCGCTCCATAATATGATTTCATTATGATAGTTTGTTTGATGGGTGCATCATATTAGTTTTAGTTAAAGGAGCGACAATATAAGGCGCTATTTCCAAAATCTGTCCTTCTTGGGCCGCTGACGAAAAGGCTCGTAATATTACTCATTATTTAGATTGAAATATCAGGAATAATGATAGTTTTCATGCATTTCAATGCGGCTTAGGGCTCCGCAGCTCGGGTACCCAACCAGCGAATTTCGCGGTCATGCTAAAAACTGTCTGAGCCCAACCGAGGAGCTACCCACAATGACGGAGTTGGCGAAGCGAGGATTGTGGAGCCCAGTAGGAGAGGGTAGAGGCGAGTTTTTTTAGCATAGCGAAAGAGCTACAGTTGGGTGAGCGAGGAGTCCAGCCGCGAGTTTTCTTTGGTTACTTTCTTTTGACGGCCAAAAGAAAGTAACATACATGAAGTTTGATAAACAAAAGAAATTTTTTAAATTGCAATAACTGTTATGAGGGTTCAATTTTATATTAACGTTTCAAAATTAGTATCCACTTGTAAATCAATTGTCACATTTCAAATTTAAACTTATTTTGGACAGGTGTGATATAAGTTATAAATTTAATTTTCAAACGTTTTATATTTATGCTTTTTATATACTCATCTCCAGAATAATTCAACAATGAAATCATGAAAAATTTATTCGCCATTTTTTTTGTTTTTTCGGGATTTTTCCCACAATTATTGTTGTCCAACCATCAAATCGGATCGTACATTAATTACAAAATCACCCCTGAGCTTCCGGGACATTTTCTAGTTGAAGGTACTCTTACGGTGTTGAGAGACCCAAATACCATAAATGGTGCGGGCTTTGATTCAAGCATTGAGCTTGGCATTTACCAAAACAATGGGAGCCATTGGCAGGTTTTAACCACTCAATTTTTAGGATTAAGGCAAATAAAAGAAGTTAGTTTAATCGATATTACTCAATTGTGCCGGGAAAAGAATCAATTGACAAATATCGAAATGGCTTACTACGATATCAAATTAAGACTTCCTAAAATAAATGGTGACTATTTAATTGCACATCAAAGGTGCTGCCGTGTAGAAAATATATTTAATATTGAGGACCCGGGACTGGGAGGGATACTCTATCATATTATGATCAGCGCCAAAGGGCAAACTCAGACTCACTCTGGTCCACAAATAGATTTGAGTAATTTTCAAAACGCCATTATAGGCGAAAATACCAGCTTTAAAGTTTTGAATCCTTCAATACCGATAGGCATCTTAGGCGTTGAGGACTTCCAACCATTTTCTGTTGGTGGACTTGGCGGCTCCTCTCATGGTTTGCCAGGATCTAAAACCCAAGATTGTGATGGGGTTCAACCGGATCCAGGCAATTGTTTGCCACCATTTTCCAATGTTAATTATCGCTCCGGATTTTCGAAAGAAAAACCATTGGGTGATTTTGGAAAACTTGAACTTAATCTAAGTACCGGCAATGTAAATATTCAATCTCAAATCATTGGAAATTTTCTCTCCGGCTTTTTATTAACGGTCTCCAATTTACAAAATGAATTATTAAGTGCTGCTTCCATGGAATTCATTGCTTCTGTAATTAATGAAAATTCTCCTATTTATCCGATTCGTGGAAATCGATTTTTTGATGAAAACAAAAATGGATTATTAGACATATCGGAAAAAATCTACAATTTTCCAATCGAAATTATAGGCAAATATTGCAACCACCAGGCCATTAAGAATGGTAAATTTGAAATTAATGCCATCCCAAAAGAAGAAATCAATATTTTCAGTGCTTCTCCAATTTGGAATATCAGCTATTTGGGTGAGAATTTTGTAAAACTATCCTCAGATTCCATTCGCCCTTTGGTTGAACAAGACATTCCTTTTATAGCAAATGATGCCATTTCCTCGCTTAATTTAACCGGCAATTTTACTAACAGAAGATGCAATGAATCAAGCGAGTACATTTTAATCTTACAAAATTCAGGGACTACATCATTATCCGGAATGATTTCAGTTTCAATTGATTCAAAACTGAAATTTATTGAAGTGGATCATCCTTATCAATTTGTAAATGGGAGATATCTTTTTGAGATTAATAATTTGGAAGCACTATCAGATGATCTTAAGATACATTTTAAGTTCATCTTTCCTGATGAAAGCCATGTAGGTAAGGAGCTTCAGATATTAGCGGAATTTGCTTCTTTGCACTATAAAACCACTTACGAAGACAAGACAATTGTGAGGTGTGCTTATGACCCTAATCAAAAGTCGAGTGTGCCTTTCAATGGTTTTGACAATAGAATCCGTAAAAATCAAACGATAGTTTATACGATTGATTTTGAAAATTTAGGAAATGATACTGCTAAAGATGTATTAATCAAGGACATGATCGACTTTAGTCTTAAGCTAAACAGTTTTGAATTACTTGAATCAAGTCATCCTTGCACTCACCATATAGCTGCAGATAGGACTCTATCATTTTTGTTTAAAAATATCAATCTTCCATATTCAAAACAAAATCCGGAAGCTGCAAAAGGCTTTGTCCGGTTTAAAATGGATCCCGTGGACCACTTAAAAGAAAACGATGTTATTGTTAATTATGCCAATATCTACTTTGATAAGAACCGTCCCATTATAACCAACTCAGTTTTCAATACCATATATGTTGATCCAGGCAAAGGCACAAAATCTAAAAAGATAATTGAGGAGTACCTAAAACATACCAAACTCTATCCTCAACCATTTTCTGAAGAATTTCATTTTGAGATTCCATATTATTACTGGTTGGATGGGGAATGCAATTGGAGTCTTTTTAATAGCTTTGGAAAATTGATCAGGGTCGGAAGGTTTTCTGCACCAATCAATATATTAAATACCTCTGATTTATCTGACGGTGTATATTTCTTGTTGTTTGATTATAATGGCCAATTAAATCAAACTAAAAAGCTCGTAAAGATCAGCCAATAATATCAGAAAGCAGAGTAAACTATTTCGTTGGGACAAACACATTCATGGTAATCCCTCTTCTAACTCCTCTCTACCACCCACTTGGCTACTGCAGGGGCTAATTCTTTCTGGGATTTGGCACCAACGAAAACTCCGATGTGGCCTCCAGGGAAAGCGTACAGTTGTTTGTCCTTGCTTCCAATGTGGTCCATCACTGCAATCGTAGAGTCATTCGGGATGATGTTGTCTTCAGTCGCATAAACATTGAGAAAAGGAATGGTCATTTTTTTGAGATCTACTTTTTTTCCATCCAACTCGAATTCTCCTTTAATGAGTTTGTTGTCCCGGAATAGATCTTTGATATATTTCCGGTACATCTCGCCGGATAGATCCGGGCAATCTGCCTTCCATTTTTCCATTCGAAGAAAGTTCATCAATTTTTCCCGATCCTCTGCCATTTCCAATACACCAAAAAACTTTGCGATGTCCATGGATGGTTTGAGCATACTGAATGCGTTGTTGAGCATATCTGCACTGATGATTCCCTGGGTCTCCGCCATGGTGTCGGCATCGACGTATTTGGTCCATTTGTAGAGCATGTTGCATTGGGTATCCGTAAAATCATAAGGTGCCACATAGGTCGTCAGAGTTTTTAACTTTTCCGGATGAATGGCTGCATAGATCATGCTGAAAAGACCTCCCTGACAGATCCCCATCTTATGGATTTTGTCCATTTTGTGGGTTTTGCGGACGAAATCGATGGCATCGTTCATATATCCAAGGATATAATCCTCCATGGTAAGATATCGGTCAGCCTTGCTGGGATATCCCCAGTCCATGATATAGATGTCTAATCCTTCATCCAGGAGTTTCTTCATCAAGCTGCGGTCCGGTTGAAGATCGAGCACATCATGGCGGTTCATAATGGCAAAAGAAACCAAAACAGGTATTTTGGTCTTGGCTGGCGTATCTCTGAGATAATGGTACATTTTTACCTTGTCGCAGGACCAAACAAGTTCCTTTGGAGTGGTAGCCACTTCCACTTCTTCGATGGATTTAAGGGTGCTGTATCCTTTTCTGATTTTTTCACCGATTTCGACAAATTCGGAAAAGACTGAGTTCGTATTGACCATGGTTTGATTTAATTAAGCCGCAAATGTAGACAAAAGGCATAAACTAAAAAAGCCCATCCAAAAGGACAGGCTTTTAATTGTAAACCTATTTCTGATTTATTTTTTCTTGGTAGCCGTTGCTTTAGGCGCTTCTTGTTTTGGCTCGGATTTCTTGTTTTCCTCCATTCCTGCCCACATTTTCTCAAGGTTGCGGTACATTTTCTTCAGATCATAGATGCTTTTGTAAACTTCATCCATTTCTGTGCGGGTAGCTACTGGCATATTGACCAAAAACAAAGACTCCATCTGATCATCAATGTCTTTTTTCAATCTCATCTGTAAGCTGCTCACCTCAGTCATCAACTTGCTGTATGCGTCGCTGTTAAACAAGTCTGTAAACACCTCATCGCCAGTTACCAACCAATCCTGATACAATTTAACAAAACTGTCAATGCTCTTCCCTTCACCAATTTGTGCAGCCACCTTATCTGCCAGTTTATCCATGGCTTTCAAACCGTGCTGATAAATCATGTACTGAAGTTCGTTGTTTTTGAGATTAAATTCTACCATTAATTCGTAGATTTCATTCCACACCTGAGCAGATTTGACGGGTCCATTCTGGTTCATCATTTTGGTCAGAGGGGATACTGCCTCATTCATGGCTGTCCTCCAATTGTGATACATTTCCCAGGCATTGGTGTATGGATTTTGCTGAATGCCGGGAATTTGCTGAAACTGATTTTTCATTTGTGCATAATTGCTCAATCCACTTTGGCTTGCTTCCTTCATAAACTGAACAAACTGTGCATTCATTTGCTCCATCATTTTCTGGCTGCCTTCTGGCATAAATTTGAAGAAACTATCCACAAAGGATTTATATTTTTCAGGGCTTAAAGCTTCCATAAATTTCTCTGCAGAAAATGTTTTGTCATTCATGGACTTAAACATTGGCATCCACAATTCAAAGAATTTGCTGAGGCTCTCAGACATATTGGTCATACCTTTAAAGGTATCTGCTGAAGTGAGGTTTGAAAACTGTTTTACCCAATCACCATAAGATTGATTCATGGTGTCGAGATATTGCTTGGTCATTTGTCCCCATTGCTGAAACCCATCGGCCATTTGTCCCTGGATTCCGTTCTTCTGGAAGAAGGGATTGTTTTGCATCATATTTACAAATGGATTCTGATTCATCATGGACATCATCGGATTTTGGCCCATCATGGTATTCCACTGATTTTTGGATTGATCCATCCAGTTTTGCCATTGCGACATCCAGTCAGTTGTATTTGGTGCTTGGCTGTTGTTTGTACCCATCTGGCCAAATGCATTTTTCGCCATGGTCATCTGGTTTTCCAGCCACTGCTTGAAAAAATTTTGGGCCATTTCTGCGCTGTTGTTCATGTTTTGATTGATTTTGTTGATATTTTCAGTTGTTTTTTCAGCAAACTCCTTTGAAGATTTTGCCGTCTTATGAAATAACTCCTGACCCTTGTCCAATGTTTCGTTGACCATGGGAATGTTGGAGCTTAGTTTTTTGGTGGCCTCTACTGCTTTCTCTACCATTGTAGCCTGTGTGTCGATGATCTGCTCTACAATGTTTTTAGTTTTCTGTGAATTTGACATATTTTTTAATTATTTATATTTACGAAAATAGTTCTATAATTGCAACGCAAAATTAAGGCCTTTGGGATATAAGTGCCTGTCAATAAATTATTAATAAGCGTTAAGATGATACAAAAGGGAGATGAATTCAGACACAAATTCAGTTATTCGCAGACTGATGTGGATTTATATTCAAAGGTGAGCGGCGATACCAATCCTCTGCACACAGATCCTGAGGTAGGCAAAAACAGCATTTTTGGTAGAAATATCATTCATGGCTTTTTGGGCGGTTCGGTGTTTACCAAAATATTTGGTGCCTTGTGGATGGTGGATGGCCATGTTTACCTAAAACAAACCATGCAGTGGCTCAAGCCTATGTTTGTTGATACAGAGTATGAGGCTGTCATTACGGTCAAGGAAATTTTTCCTGAAAAAAACCGCGTTCTTTATGACTGTGCCATCTATGAAGTTTCCACAGGAGATCAAACTTTTACGGGAGAGGCTTTACTGATGAACAAGAAACAATACATTTGGTCATAATTACCCCTCCCAGAAAATGGCAGAATCGAAAATAATTCGGTCGGCAGATACGCAGGAGAGTTTTATTGAAGAGGCTTGCTTCATTCGCGAATTGTTCAAATCTACAGATGACACTGTTTCTTTTGCCGATGCCAGACTTTCTCCTGGACAAAGATCAAAAAATCATTTCCTTCAGGCCGATGAATATTACTACATCCGTTCCGGAAAAGGGGAAATGTACCTCGATGGTAAACTCAATGGTCTGGTTGAGCCGGGTGATCTCGTAAGAATCCAAAAACATCGCGCACAATACATCCACAATATTGGATCGGAAGATCTTGTTTTCCTTTGTGTTTGTCTGCCTGCATTTCAGCAGGACCTTTATACTGCTATAGAATATTGAGTTTTAAAAAATCAAATAGATCTCGCATCGTGCTTTAAGAGGACTTACTCAGCGCTTGGATTCTTTGTCAGCTGGGCATTAAATGATCCGGTATCAAATTGCACATGCCGAACCTTTAGTTTGCCATCTGCCGTAAATTCATCCGTAAAGATAAATGGCAATTCGACCCTGTTGCCGGTCGGTGGCAAATTTTGCATAGGTTCCGTGTTCGTACCCTTAAACACGCCTCGTACACAGACCATATTGTCTTTGGCAAATATCTGAATCACTTCATGCCTCACATCTGGAAAGCTCCCTTTTTGACCAGCCATCAGCCCTTTAAAAACTTCCAGATTTCCCGGCTCTGGCAAAAAAGGATTGTGAATTTGATAATCCGCTGTCAGAAATTCGTCAAACTTTACGGTTTCTCCCGCATCCATGGCTGCTAAAATGGATTTGACAGTCGCTATATTTCGGGCTTCTGTAGTTTCACTTTCTGAGGCATTGGGTTCATTACAAGCAGTCAAAAAAACGGTCATAATTCCAAATTGTAGTAAGTTGCTCAAAAATAAGGTTTTCATTTTTACTTTTTTAATCATTTAATAAATAACAGGACAAAATTATGGCCTGGTTAAATTCCGGTCATTGTATGAAAACAGCTTTGTATGGTTTACTTACGATCTTTCTCGGTACTGGACCGGGGTAAAACTGGTGAGCTTTTTAAAAAACTTATTGAAGTGAGATGGATCTGAGAAATCCAGCCGATAAGCAATCTCCGCATTTGAGAGCTGGGTGTATAATAAATAAGCCTTTGCCTCATTCAACAACATAGCATCAATGAGCTCTCCGGCAGTCTTGTCCGACTGTGCCTTTATAATTCTATTCAAATGATCGGAGCTGATGTGCAACAGTTCTGCATAATCAGATACTTTCCGGTATTGTAGGAAATGTTGTCCCACCAGTTTTATAAATCTGGTAAATAGAGCATTCGCTCCTGAGTCTTTCTCTGTGTCTTTCAGTTCTAAACGTTCGTATTCTCTGTTGGCGAGCAACAGGATAAGTTGCACATAAAGTCGAACTGCAGTTGCCAAATCATTTTGTCTGTATTTTATCTCGTCATTGATTTTAAAAATAATATTTTCGACTTCGCTGGCTTTTGACTCTTCCAATTTAAAACAATGAACTCCGGTGTAATTGAAAAATGGAAATCGATCTCTTTTATTTTTCTTTAAAAGTGACTCTCCCATAAATTCTTCACTGAACAACATGTAGTATACTTTGAAATCTTGACTCTTGTTGTAAAGAGAGAAAATCTGTCCGGGAAATCCAAATACAATAAAGTCCTTGCCGGGTTGGTAACTCTCCAATCCAATGTCAAATTGTGCACTTCCTGACCTCACCAATGAAATCCGAAAATATTGGGTTTTAATCGGACCAATCTTGTCTTTGATATTGGTAGATGAATAAAGTCCAAAGCCTCCTTCCACCAATTCTTTTGATCCATCCAATCCAAAATCGCTCTTCAAAGAATAATCCTTGTGAAGCTGGTGCAGGAAGGAATCGAGTTGGACCGTTTTAATGTCTTCCTTACCTTTTTTCATTTGTCAATAATAATTGACAAAAATAAGATTTAACCCTGACTGATAAATTATTCAGAAACCAATTGCTGTCTTATCCCCAACAAGTCAATTTCGTTCCAGCTTTCTGCAAAACGACCATTCTCTATGCGATGGATCACAATACCGGAAAATTGAACCCGTTTGTTGGTCGCAGCAATACCCATAAATTCTCCCTGATGGGTTGCTTCTGCGGTAAATCGAAAGCATACAATATCCTCCTCTGCAATGATCTGGGTCAAGGTGAACTGAATGTCTGGAAAAATTTTACGATAGGTCTCCACATAATACATCGCTCCCTCAATTCCTGAAGGTTGGTCTGGAAAGCTTGGGTTGCCATCCTTCCAATTTTGAGCAAAAACATCTGCCACCACTTCGCGGTTGCGGTTTTGATTCCATCCTTCAAGAATCCACTTCTTTACAAGTGCTTTGTTGTTTTCAATGACTTGTCTTGTTTCCATTTTTTTTGAATTCGAAGTACAATTTAATAAAATGAGGCAAACACCACAACAATATAAAAATAATGTGAATTTCATATAAAATTTATCAATAAGTTCTGAATGAATAATTATTCATTAAAGCTGCTTTATGATTTCTACCAGCTTATCCGGTTGGGACAAAAATGGTGAGTGACTGGCTTTTAGTGTAAAAGTTCTGTCCACAGGCACTCTTTGGACCATCTTCTTTTGCAAATGATAAGTGATCGCTCGGTCTTCTGTGGTAAAAATATAGTTCTTCTTCACTTTACCAAACCTCTCTGATGTCAATTGCAATGGTGTGCCCACCGGTGCATTGGGTTCTTTTGTCAACAAAGCAGAGCAAAGAGCCAAATCTGCTTCAGAACAATCATGGTAAAATGCTTCACGGTAAGATTCTTTCTTAGGAAGGTGCCAGCCTGCCTCATGATCAAAGATCAGGGAGCTGACCAGCACAGAATGGGTGTCTGTCAAGGCTGTAGCCACCATAGGCTCACCGTTTGGTATTAGGAAAGCACACAAATAAACCAATTGATCAATTTTTTCAGGCCATCGTTCAGCCACCTGAGAAATGACAATGCCAGCACGACTGTGTCCAATCAAGATCACTGGCTCTTTGTATTTCTCCAACACCTTTCCCACGGTTTCAACGTAATCTTCCAGACTGATTTTTCCGGGTAATGTGTTGTCCAAACCATGTCCTGGAAGATCGATCGCTTCTGATGGATTTCCATTTTGATTCAACAATGCTTGCATTTTATACCAACACCATGCACCGTGAAATGAGCCCGGAACAAAAACAATAGGCTTTAGCTTGCTTGACTTGGAAGGGCTTGGGTCTGTAATTGGATGATTCATGGCAGATGCGTTTGGTAAAAAACTAAAACAGAAAAAACAAGTGATGATTGTTATAAAAGAATTCATGGTCCTTTATTTTAATTTTTTGATTGAACGGGTTTTATTTTTGGGCAAGGATCGACTTCCACCCGGGCAATGTCATCAATCCGATGGATTTTGTGCTTTTTAATCCGGCAGACTGTTGCCAAGCTGTGATCTCTTCCTCAGACCAGGTTCCGGATTCGCTGGTAAATGCAAAATAGAGACCGGCTCCTGAAGCAACTGCACCTCCTGCGCCGGGTTTATTTCCTCGGATAAATTCACCAATGGCAAAAATTCCTCTGGCTTTTAATGCTTTTGTGACCTTTTGAGCCAATTGGACATTTTGCTCTTCGGTAAAATGGTGCACCACATTATTGATCATGATAAGATCGTATTTTTGATCGCCCAAATCTTCTTTCAGGACATCTCCTGCCTTATATCGGACGCGTTCCCCCAGACCATATCTGGCCGCAATGGCGCTCGCCCTGTCAACAGCCCCTGGGAGTTCAAGAATGGTGCTTGTCAATCCTGGATGTTTCTTGCACAATTCGATGGAATATAATCCATGAGATCCTCCGATGTCAAGCATCCTGAGTTCTCCTTTGGGAAGCTTGATTTTACCCGCTAATTCAGCTGCGGTGTTGACAGACAAATCGCGCATTCCTTCCTGATAGTTGGCCCATTCGGATTCTGAGATCACAGAATGTAGCTCCATGGGTTTTCCGGTTTTGACATATTCTTCCATTTTTGTCAGCCAATTCCATTCACTGAGTTGGAAGCGGAGTTTTCCAATATAGTTGGAGGGATATTCTTTGAGCAGCCATTTGTGATAGGATGGTTTAATCGCATAAAGCCCATTGTTCCAATTCAAATACCCAATTCCGGTGAGGGCATCCAACAATTGCTTGGTAGCCTCAGGATGCGTTTTACATTTTTCCGCGATTTGTGCGAAGGACTTTTTCTCCTTACCCATCGCCTCAAATATGTCCAACTCAGCAGCTGCCATGATTGCTCTCGCTTGTGTGAAGGCAACCTGCGTGTCCATTAAGGGCTTCGGTACTAAATTGAGTTTGAGTGCCAGCCACTCCATTGGATTTTCTGCTACAATTTTAAGTTTCATTTGAATTGTTGAATTTAATTTTTAAACAAATCAATTCATTTTAAGGAGGAGTTGGTTTTCGAACAGTCTCTTTTCGAGTGCAACACGGCCCCACTCCATGACAACATTGTGATTCCACTCAAAAAAAGGTTTGGCGATCGGTGCCAGAAAATTCATCCATCTTTTAGTCGTCCTGACCTGCCAGTCATATCTGACACAGGTATATCCATCCTGCTCCTCAAAGGTCCAAACCCCACTTCCCTCGAGTTCGCCAGTAACATTTCCTGCCAATTTCCGATGAAGCATTTTTTCAACCAATTTGGATTCAAAACTTAAATTGTAGGGAAGAAAACTTCTCCAGACATACTTTTTTCGATCGCCAATCCCATTTTCGTCTCCTGATTCCAAATGGTCAACCGAGAGTACTCCTTTCCACCATTGTGGCCAATTTTCAGATTCGTAAATTTCTTTCCAGACGAGCTCCAGTGGAGCTTCAAATTTCCATTCGGTGACAAAATGATAATCCATGCCAATGAATAATTAGAGTAAAAATAGGATTTATTTCTTAACGGTATATTTCATTGTCGGCTTTATTTCTTAGCCATTGGTTTTTCATCCGGGTTGATCCCGATTTGACGAAATACTTCCTTGCCTCCTTTGGTGGGCTGATGGTAGATGATCTTTCCATTCGCATCCAATTCTATCAGATCGCAATCGTCATAATTTAATTTTGCTCCTGTGGCAGGAATACCCATCAGTGTATTTTTATGGGTTCCTGTCAGGGTTACCCTGAGCAAATACCTCTGCGGGCTGATGGTCCCAATTTCATTAATTTGAACTTTCAAATCAGGAAACGCGCTGAAAAATTGCTTATAACCTTCGATGGCTTCTTTAGCTCCAACAATGGGAAGAGGCGCGACACCGACATCCATGTATTTTTTCTCATCACACAATACAGCAAATGCATTCCAGTCATGGCGGTTTAGTGCATCGTAAGCCTGGCGTATGGTGTTTTTAGCGTTTTCTATGACGATATTTGGGTCCGCACCCAATACCTGTGATTCGAATGTTTTTAAATCAAATTGAGCGTCTATGGACTTTATTTTAAACTGATGATCCAATTTGAAAATGGCAATGAATCTAGTATTTACGTTTTTACCGGTAGGAGCATTTCCCATCAACTGGCCATCATTTGTACCTTGCAAAAATCCTTTGACTGTGACTGTTTCTCCAGAAACCAAATATTCATCAATCTGGTGCTTTAGATTGGAGAACGCTACTTTAAATCCAAGTACAACCCCGGTCCATGTTTTTTTATCTGTCCCGAAAGGAACAAGGGGATTGGTTATTGTGCAGTTGTCTGCCAATAATTCTTTGATTTCAGCATGGTTTCCCAATTCTACTGCCTGGTAATAATTGCGAACCACTTCGATGGCAGCAGTGGGATTTTCCAAATTTTCGGCTTTAGATTTTTGTTCGGGAGCAAGAAACACTCCAAGAAAAAGTAAACAAAAAGAGAAGTAATTTTTCATAATAGTTCGTTTTTAAAGTAAATAAATTAATTGATGCAAAGATGGGGATGTGGACACTTCGTGGACAATCCCTGAAAATGAGGATTTTCATCTACCGGAAAAAGGGGATTTTTGAATTCCGGGATACAAATGTGGACATTTGTGGTTTACATTTGTCTTATGATATCGCGGTTACACTTCAAACAGTTCTTAATCCAGTTGATATTATTATCCTATCAACCAAGCTTTGCCCAATCCAATGTGGACAGCCTTAAACAGGCCATATTCACTCAGTCCGATGATTCCACAAAAGTTCTTGCCATCTTAAATGTGGGTAATTATTATGAACAATCAAATCTGGACAGCGCAGAACATTATTATCGCAAAGCTTTGAATTTGAGTATAGACAACAAGGCACTCTTTCTGGAAGCAAAAACCATAAGCTGGTTTACGGATGTCCTGAATAAAAAAGGAAATTTAAAGGAAGCTTTGTTGCTCAATCTAAGGTCTCTCGATGTTGGAAAGCAAATTAATCATCAAAGACTGATGGTGGCTGCCTATGCAAATGTTGCTTTATCTTATCAATATCTTGGAGATTATACAAGTACCTTAAAATATCAGCTTGAAAGCCTTCCCCTGATTGAAGAATATGGTGACTCCGTCTTTCTAAGTAGCGCCCTGGCAAATATTGCAGGAACCTATGATCACATGCGTCAATTTGAGAAGGCAGAACAATTTGCGCTCAAAGCCAGGAAGATTGCGGAGTCCATTGCTGATCCACAAGGTGTAGCCTCTGCCTACTTAAATTTATCTGTTATCTATTCCCATTCTGGCCGAATCAAAGAGGCGATCCATACGATCCAATCGGCTTTAACAATTAGCAAATCGAATAATTTGGCACATCTGGAAGCATTGGCCTCATTAAATCTTGCCGAACAGCTCATACAAATATCTCAGGACCAATCAGCCCTTCATCATTTAAACAATGGCTTAAAAATAAGTTTGAATTTGGGAGACTATGAGACCCTTGCCAGAATTTATTTGGGTAAATCGAAAATTGATTTTAATTCTCAAAATTTTGAAAGCGCATTCCGTCACATTGATTCTTCAATTGAATTGGGAAGAAAGCACAAGTTCAGAGATTTATTAAAGGAGGCTTTGCTGCATGCCTCTGACATCGCTTATGTTCAGAGAAAATTTGATCTTGCTTCAAGACTGAGAAAAGAACACATTTCTCTGCGGGACTCTTTAATGAATGATGAAATTATTAAAAGCACCGCGCAGTGGGAGGTCAAGTTGGATCTTTCCAAAAAAGAATCTGAAATACAAACACTCCAGACTGAAAATACTATACAGCAGCTTCAGCTTTCGAAAAAAAGAAACACCATTTTTGCGTTGATTTTATTGTTTGCGTTGATAGCTTCAAGCTTGATCCTTGTATTGCAAAATGTAAGAGAAAAGAAAAAAATCTCTGAGCAGGAATTGAAAATTAGCAAACAAGAAATTGTTCGCCTCGAACAGGAAAAACAAATCGCTGCAGCAGATGCAATATTGCGTGGACAAGAAGAAGAAAGAAGTCGCCTTGCCAAAGATCTTCACGATGGTTTGGGAGGTATGCTCTCCGGAATAAAACAAAATCTCAATGTAATGAAAGGAAATCAAATTTTATCAGAGACCTCAGCTACCGCTTTAGGACAGGTGATCGGAGATCTGGACAAATCAATCAACGAATTGCGTCATATTGCGCGCAATATGATGCCTGAAGCCTTACTCCGCTTTGGCTTGATAGATGCTTTAGCAGATTACTGCGATCATCTGCAACAAGACGGAAGGCTGCAAATCAAATTTCAATCTTATGGATTTGAGAACAGATTATCCCAGGATATGGAAGTGGTCATCTTTAGAATTGTCCAGGAGTTGTTAAACAATGTGGTCAAACACTCTGGCGCCAACCATGCTTTGGTGCAATTGATCAGGGATGGTGAAAGGATCAGTGTGGATGTGGAGGACAATGGTAAAGGAATGGATACAAATTTCTCCAACCATGGAATGGGAATCGGCTGGCTCAATATACAATCCAGGGTGGATTTTCTAAAAGGACATTTGGATCTTCGCAGCGCGCCCGGTGAAGGTTGTTCTGTACACATAGAGTTTAAAGAGAAATGATTCGTGTATTGATCGTGGATGATCACATGATGGTCATTGAAGGTATAAAATCCTTATTAATGGGTTCTGCCATCATCCAAATTTGTGGAACTGCGATGAATGGATATCAAGCCTTGTCTTTAATCCCCACCGATTCTCCGGACGTCATCTTGATGGACATCAACCTTCCTGATCTGAATGGAATTGATCTATGCGCGATGGTCAAAAAACAATATCCCAAAATTGGGATCCTGGGTTTAAGTACTTTTAAAGAGAGAAGCTATATCACCCGCATGATGGAGGCCGGAGCGATGGGATATATTTTAAAAAACGCGGACAAGGAAGAACTGGAAGAAGCCATACTAACGGTTCATCGGGGCAGAGTGTATATGGACAAAGAAGTGGCTTCTGTTTTGGCCGAAAATAAAAAAAATGAGATTTCTCAAACCCTTCTTACAAAAAGGGAAAAAGAAGTTTTGCAATTGATTTGTGATGGTTTGACCAATCAGGAAATCGCCAGTCAACTTTTCATTAGCATCCTCACCGTCGATAGCCACCGCAAAAATCTACTGACCAAGTTGGGGGTAAAAAATACTGCCGCCATGGTCAAAATTGCACTGGAAAATCATCTGATAGACTAAATCCAATCGGTCTTTTATAGCGCCTCCAAATCCCAATTATTCGTTAAAGACACTCACATCATTCCTTGAGACCGTTCAGCTTCTTCCCCACTCATTTAAATACTTTACCTTTGCGAATTATACACCAGCTATGCAGATTACAATTACTTTTCCAGACGGAAGAAAGCAAAATTACGAGAAAGGTGTCAGCAGCATGGATATTGCCAAATCCATCAGCGAGGGTCTTGCCAGAAATGTCTTTTCAGCCAAGGTAAACGGAAAGGTCATCGACGCAAATCGCCCCATTGAAGAAGACGCAACGGTCCAGTTGCTTACCTGGAATGACAAAGAAGGAAAAAGCACTTATTGGCATTCATCAGCCCACCTGATGGCAGAAGCTTTGGAAGCATTGTACCCTGGTACAAAATTTGGCATTGGTCCAGCCATTGAAAATGGATTTTATTACGACGTCGATCCGGGAGACCATACTTTGTCAGCTTTGGACCTCAATAAAATTGAAACCAAAATGCTGGAGCTGGCAAGGAATAAATCACCTTATGTTCGTAAGGAAGTTTCCAAAGCCGATGCCATCCGCTATTTTGAGGAAAGAAAAGATCCTTATAAACTGGAACTCCTGCAGGATTTGGAAGACGGACAAATTACTTTTTACAGCCAGGGAGGATTTACTGATTTGTGCCGGGGGCCTCATCTTCCAGATACTGGTTCTATTAAAGCTGTAAAACTACTCAATTTGGCAGGGGCTTACTGGCGCGGTGACGAATCTAGGCCTCAGTTGACAAGAATTTATGGCATTACCTTTCCGAAACAAAAGGAACTCGAAGATTACCTTGTTTTATTGGAAGAAGCCAAAAAAAGAGATCACCGCAAATTGGGACAAGAACTCGAACTCTTTTTGTTTTCAGAAAAAGTAGGTGCAGGATTGCCCATCTGGTTGCCAAAAGGGACCGCCCTACGACAGCGTTTGGAAGATTTTCTAAAAGCTGAACAAATAAAGCGGGGTTATACACCTGTTATTACACCCCACATTGGACACAAAAACCTTTACATGACCAGCGGACATTGGGAAAAATATGGTCAGGATTCCTTCCAACCCATCCGAACACCCAGAGAAGGAGAGGAGTTTATGTTAAAACCAATGAATTGTCCTCATCACTGCGAAATCTTTGGCCACAAACCCCGATCTTACAAAGAGCTGCCAGTCAGAATCGCTGAGTTCGGAACGGTGTATCGATACGAACAAAGTGGTGAATTGCATGGACTCACAAGGGTGCGGTGTTTTACACAGGATGATGCCCATATCTTTTGTACACCCGAACAAGTCAAGGATGAGTTTTTGAATGTATTGGACTTGACCATGCTGGTCATCCGTAAACTGGGTTTTGACAGTTTTACCGCACAGATCAGTCTAAGGGATCCGGACGATAAAGAAAAGTACATTGGATCGGATGAGAATTGGGCCAAAGCAGAACAAGCCATCATAGACGCCACACGGGAAGCTGGACTTGAGACCACAACAGCACTCGGGGAAGCAGCATTCTATGGACCAAAACTTGATTTCATGGTGAGAGACGCCCTTGGCAGAAGTTGGCAACTCGGGACCATTCAGGTGGACTACAATCTTCCGGAAAGATTCCAACTGGAATACATTGGTTCTGATAACGCAAAACACAGACCTGTCATGATTCACAGGGCGCCGTTTGGATCCATGGAGCGGTTTATCGGAGTCCTTACGGAACATTGTGCAGGAAAATTCCCTTTGTGGCTGACCCCTGATCAATTTGCCATCCTCACGGTAAGCGATCGATTCCAAAATTATGCTGAATCTGTCTTGGGAGAGCTGGAATCCCATGGATTTCGTGGATTTATTGACGATCGCACGGAGTCCATTGGCAAGAAAATCAGGGACAACGAGGTCAAAAAAATTCCTTTTATGTTGATCATTGGTGAAAAGGAGGTCAGTGGGAACGCAATCTCAGTGCGCAAACAAGCGTCAGGGGATCTTGGATCTATGTCTGTATCAGAATTCATTCAACAGCTAAATGAACTGCTTTAAGTTGATTTTATAAAACTTTGTTGGCTTTTGCCTCCATATATAATTTGTTTAAATATTTATAAAGTCTTTTTTTTCAAATATATATTCGTTAATGCCTTCTTAATTTTGTGATTAACGAAGCATTGACGAAAGATTAATCAGGCTTAACATGCACAAAATTTGGTCATCTTACCTTTGTGGAAAATTTATAAAAACATAAAAAATGAAAAACTTAGTTATTCTTTCCACGTTCGTTCTTTTCGTATTTGCTTGCAAAAACGCAGATCAATTCCGTGCTCCAATCGAAACCTTGGTAGCTGATTGGGCCAAAACAGCCACCATGGTTGGTGAAGTTAGCGCTGAAGTAAACAATACCATCAGCGGTCTTACTTCAATGACTGACAGCATGGTTGTTGCTCCAGGTACTAAATTGGCTGCAGATGCAACTACAATGTTGGATAGTTTGAAAAATTCTTACACTGCACAAGTTCAGGGATTGGGTGCTTTAACCACTGAAATCAATGCATTCAATGAAAAATGGACTGCAATGACTGCTGATGTTGACAGCTTGAGCGCTGGCTTAAAAGCAGGTAACCTTACTGGTGATGTTATGGCAAAAATCAATTCTTTGAATGAAGCCATTACAGGCGCAAACACTGCCGCAGAAACATGGAAAAGCACTGCTGCTGCTACCAAAGAAGCTGCAATGGGACTTTACAACATGTACAAAGAAAAAGCAATGGGTAAGTAATTTCCCGTTTCTTCTAAGAAAAAAGACAAAAGGCCTCACATGAGGCCTTTTTTATTGGTCTAAGTTCCTTCCATTCATTTTCTTTTGATCTGTTTACCTTTGCTTTTTCTCAAAAAATCGATTATGCAAGATAGACACGCCGACAGGGAGCAATATTTCAGAGAACAGGGAATTACCACGGAAAAATTTGTCATACCCTATATTGAGCAGATTAAAAAGATAAGCGATGATTCAAAAATTCTGGAAGTAGGTTGTGGCGAGGGAGGCAATCTCCTTCCGTTTTTAAACAAAGGCTGTCTTGTTACCGGAATTGATATCAGTGCAGAACAAATTCGTCTCGCACAAAAATATTTTCAAGATCATCCACAGCGCAATCGATTAAACCTGATTTCCTCAGACATTTATGAAGTAAAACCATCTGATTTGCCTGCCTTTGACATCATTTTTTTGAGGGATGTCATCGAACATATTCCAGATCAGGCAAGATTTATGAAATACATCCAGCAATTTATGGCTCCTGATGCTGTTTTGTTTTTTGGATTCCCCCCTTGGCGCATGCCTTTTGGCGGACATCAGCAAGTTTGCAGAAGCAAATATTTGTCGAAGTTGCCTTATTTCCATTTGTTGCCAAATTTTCTATACATGGGTCTTTGCAAATTTTTTGGAGAATCAAAGGCACTAATGGATGCCTTGCTTGAAGTGAAAGAAACTGGAATCAGCATTCGACGTTTTCACCAATGCATCCATCATGCACAATTTCAGATCCTAAAGGAAAGCCATTATTTCATCAACCCAAACTATGAGACCAAATTCGGATTAAAGCCGCGTTTGTTGAAGTCATGGCTTAGAATTCCCTGGTTAAGTGATTTTTATACAACGGCGGTTTACAGCCTTGTTGGAAAAAAAACCATCTGAGCACCATTGAGTCTGCTTCCATTTTCCAATTGGAATAAATAAACTTAATTTGCATCCTCAAACATCTCTTTTCCTACTTGGCAAAACTTAAAACCATATACGTCTGTAATTCCTGCGGCAATCAGGTTCCAAAATGGATGGGTCATTGCAATTCCTGTGGCAGTTGGAACAGTTTTGTAGAAGAAGTCATCGAGAAAAAAAATTCAGGTACGGATTTGGATACCTCTCAGATATGGAGAAAAACCAGCAAACAAGCTCTCTCTGCATCGACTGCATTGGAGGATGTCCATGCTGGACAAATCAGCAGAAAAGATACCTGTGATCCGGAACTCAATCGTGTTCTTGGCGGTGGTCTGGTCCGTGGATCAGTTACTTTGATTGCAGGTCAACCCGGAATTGGAAAATCCACCCTTCTCTTACAAATGGCCATGCAGTCGAACATGGGTAAAGTGCTATATGTCTCCGGTGAAGAAAGCGAAGAACAAATAAAACTCCGGGCCAACCGCATCCAGAAAAATCAGTCGGGAGTGTTTCTGTTTTCTGAAACAAGAGTGGATCTAATCCTCGTTGAAGCCACAAAGCTGGAAGCAGGATTAATCATTGTGGATTCGATCCAAACCATTGTCTCTGCCGATGTGGACTCTTCACCGGGCACCATCAGCCAAATCCGCGAATGCACGAACGAGCTGGTGCGCTATGCCAAAGAAACTTCTACACCGGTCATCATCATTGGTCACATCAACAAAGAAGGTGATATTGCAGGTCCGAAAATTTTGGAGCACACTGTGGACACCGTTTTGCAGTTTGAAGGAGACAGGCATCATAGTTTTCGCATTTTGCGCACCCTCAAAAATCGCTTCGGAAGTACCGACGAACTGAGCATGTATCAGATGGAGGAAGACGGATTGCATCCCGTCAGCAATCCAAGTGAATTATTGCTTTCTCAACACAGCGAGAGGCTCAGTGGCAGTGCTGTGGCTTGTACGGTTGAAGGACTTCGGCCTCTTTTGATAGAAACGCAAGCACTTATTGGTCCCTCAGTCTATGGCAATCCACAAAGGGTTGCCACCGGTTTTGATCAAAGAAGACTTGCCATGCTTTTGGCAGTCCTCGAAAAACGCTGTGGTTTTAGCCTGGGTATGCAGGATGTGTTTTTAAATCTGGCAGGAGGAATTCGCATACATGATCCGGGTTTGGACTTGGCTGTCATTGCTTCGCTCATTTCTTCCTTACAGGATCACCCACTCCATCGACAAATTTGTTTTGCCGGAGAGGTGGGTTTGTCAGGAGAAATCAGAGCCATTAGTCGGGTCGATCTTAGAATTCAGGAAGCAGAAAGACTGGGGTTTAAAGCAATCTGCATCTCAAAATACAATGGAAAAACCGACGCTTTAAAATCTTCCGGAATTAAAATTGTTGCCCTCGGTACCGTCAATGAATTTTTTGAAAAAGTATTTCAAGCATCATGAATCAAACATACAAAGCACTGGTCATCGACCCAGACTTAAAATCCTGGATTCAGTATTCCGAAAATACAGATTTTCCAATCCAGAATTTACCCCTAGGAGTTTTTTCCCATCAGCAAAATCCAAAAAGAATTGGTTCGATTATCGGAGATCAGATAATAGATCTATCCACACTTACCGGTTTGTCAGAAGCCCTGGGGATTTCAAATTCATTTTTTACGAACGACCAGCTAAATCCTCTATTGACCCTAGGCAAAGAAAAATTAAGGGGAATCAGAAGATATCTGTCGGAGGTTTTTTCAATTCAAAACCATCACCGAAGTGAGTTTGAAAAAAGTTTGATTCCTTTACATCAGGTGAAGCTTCATCTTCCTGTACATTGTGGAGATTATACAGATTTTTACAGCAGCAAAGAACACGCCACCAACGTCGGCATCATGTTTCGGGATCCAGCCAATGCTTTGCTACCCAACTGGCTTCACATTCCTGTTGGATATCATGGCCGTGCGTCTTCCATTGTGGTGAGTGGAACTCCCGTTGTGCGGCCGGCAGGTCAGATTGTGACAAAGGAAGGAGAAGCTCCCATTTATTCCAAATCAAGACAACTCGATTTTGAATTGGAAATGGCATTTGTCATCGGACAAGGAAATGAGTTGGCACATCCAATTCCGATTTCCAAAACCAAAGAATACATTCATGGACTCATCTTATTCAACGACTGGTCCGCTCGTGACATTCAAAAATGGGAATATGTGCCACTTGGCCCTTTTCTAGGTAAAAATTTTTGCAGCACGGTCTCTCCGTGGCTGATCGACCTCGATGCACTGGAACCTTTTATGGTTTCAGGTCCTGATCAAAATCCTCCAATTTTGGAGTATCTTCATCAAGCTGGAAAAAACAATTACAACATCGAATTGGAGGTCCTTCTCAATGGACATCCGATTTCACACTCAAATACAAAGTATTTATACTGGAGCATGTTTCAGCAATTGGCCCACCATACTGTCAATGGATGCAACATGCGCATTGGTGATATTTGTGCATCGGGAACCATATCCGGACCCACACCTGATTCCTACGGATCGATGCTGGAGCTTGCCTGGAAGGGCACTAAACCCATTGCACTTCCCGATGGAAGCACGCGGGTTTTTCTACAGGATGGCGACGAATTGGAGTTGAAGGCCTTTGCCCGGGGCAATGGTTACAGAATTGGATTTGGTGAGTGCAAGGGGATGGTGGTTTCGTAAGTTTGAAATTCTGTTATTGATTATGTAACCCTTTAAAAATTTTATGCGTCAAATGGCCACTATAGGCTGCAAACAATTTTGATCCAAAATATGGAACAAAGAATTTCACTTTTTACAAAGGGTCAACAACTATGATATTCTATTTAGGTGTTACGGATCTAAGTTGGTTCAGGTATTTAAGTGCTATCAATCCAGAGGATATTAATTTTTGGCAACCAGGAGGAAATGTTAGTTTCAAAGTTTTGCAAGCCGGCGCTCCTTTCTTATTCAAATTAAAAAGTCCGATAAATGCCATTAACAAAGGATCTAAAAGTTGAGGTAAGTTCAAGAATAAAAGAAGAGTTTCACAATGGTAAAGAATAGGATCAATACCACGGTAACACCTTATCGGTTCTTCCAGACAGGTCCATCGATCGACCAAATATCAATTTTATTGAATGGCACAATTCAAATATTTACAAAGGATGAAATCTGAAATCGGCGAAATTATTGAAAGAATAAAAAGATTTCGTGACGAAAGAGATTGGGAACAATTTCACGATGCAAAAAATCTTGCTATTTGCTTAAATATTGAATCCGCAGAACTACTCGAACTCTTTTTGTGGAAGAATTCTGAGGAAGCAAATAAGGAAAAAGTAAAAAATGAACTTGCAGATGTCTTTTATGCCGCATTTTTAATTGCGGACAAATATGACTTTGACGTAAAAGAATTAATTTTTGAAAAATTAAAAAGCAACGAACTGAAATACCCTATTGATCGATCCAGGGGTTCAAATAAAAAATACACCGAGCTTTAATTAAACCCAGAATAATACATTTAAGATCGTCATGATGGTATAATTGGCAATAAAAGGAGGGCTTTTGATAAGGAGCCTTTGTTGTCATATGCTGACGAATCAAATAAAATGCAAAGAATTCATTTTGAAGCCATTTTTGATGGTAATAGAATCTCTATTGGATCATTTGAGAGAATATCTTATCAAGCTTACTTTTTGCTTGTCTTCCTCTCCACTATGTACTCCGGCCTGCCTTTGACTTCATCAAAAATACTTCCGAGATATTGTCCGAGCAAACCTATACTCAACAATTGTATGCCGCCAAAAAATACAATGGTTATCAGCAAGGAGGACCAGCCTCCCACGACTTGATGGTAGTAATACTTCGACACCAAAACATAGGCCACCAAACCAAGACCCACAAAAACACAAAACAGTCCGATGTTCGTCGCCAATTGCAAGGGTTTTTTTGAAAAATACGTCATTCCTCTCAAAGCAAAACTGATCATTTTCCACCAAGAGAAATGGGTATGTCCGGCAAATCGGGCTTCCCTTTCGTAATGAAATGGAATTTGCTTGTAACCCACCCAACTCACCAACCCTCGGATGTATTTGTTTTTTTCTTTGAGTCCATTAAACTGTTCAATGACGCGTCTGCTGATCAGTCGAAAATCTCCCGTGTCCAGTGGTAGAGCCACCTCAGAAATACGGTTGAGAAGTCGGTAATAAATTTCCGCCGTTGTTTTTTTAAACCAACTTTCTCCGGATCTTTTTAGGCGAACGCCATACACCACATCTGCATTCTCTTTAAGGGCCAGCTCCAACATATCCGGTATTTTTTCCGGCGGATCCTGAAGATCTGCATCAAGGATGATTGCATAATCCCCTTTGCATTCATGAATTCCTGCTGAAATTGCGGGTTGATGGCCAAAATTTCTTGAAAAATGCAATACCGTAACTGAGTCATCCGCTGCCGCTATATGATCCAGAATCGAAGCAGTCTGATCCATGCTTCCGTCATTGATAAATACAAGGTCAAGCTGAAGACCGAAACTGTCTTTAAGTGCTCTGATCCTCCTATAGGTTTCTGGGATGACCTTTTCCTCATTGTGACATGGGATGATCAGAGACACTAGTCCGGTATAGGACATTATTGACAGTTTCGTTTAGAGACGATAAATCTTATTTTATGCCAAACGCTTTGCGCAGGGGCTTGACCATATCAAGTTTCTCCCAGGTAAAGAGTTCTACTTTCATTTTTTTAACCTTTCCTTCCGGAGAGACAAAGGTTTTTTCCACCACTTGATTTTCACGACCCATGTGGCCATAGGCTGCAGTTTCACGGTAGATTGGATTGCGCAATTTAAGTCTTTGTTCGATGGCAAAAGGTCTCAAATCAAACATTTTTTCGATCTTCTTTGCAATCGCGCCATCCGACATTTTCAATTTTGAGCTTCCAAAGGTATTGATGTACAAACCACAGGGCTTTGCAACTCCGATTGCATAAGATACTTGCACCAGCACTTCGGAACAAATGCCAGCTGCTACCATGTTCTTGGCAATGTGACGGGTGGCATACGCCGCAGAACGATCCACTTTGGACGGATCTTTTCCGGAAAAAGCTCCGCCGCCATGCGCTCCTTTGCCACCATAAGTGTCCACAATGATTTTTCGACCTGTTAATCCCGTATCTCCATGAGGACCACCAATCACGAACTTCCCGGTAGGGTTTATATGGTAGGTGATATATTCATTAAATAATTTCTGTATGCTTGTGGGCAATCTTCTTTTCACCCGAGGAATCAGGATGGTCTTTACATCTTCGGCAATTTTACCCAACATCTGTTTGTCTGCCCTGTCCTGTGCATTGACCGCTTTGCCTGGTTTGACAAATTCATCGTGTTGGGTAGAAATTACAATACTGTCAATTCTTTGGGGTCTGTTGTCATCGCTGTACTCGATGGTTACCTGACTTTTTGCATCTGGTCTCAAATAGGTCATCTGCCTTCCATCTTTTCTGATCTTTGCCAATTCCTCTAATAGCATGTGCGCAATGGTTAATGGCAATGGCATGAAATTGGCTGTTTCATTGTTGGCATAGCCAAACATCATGCCCTGATCTCCCGCTCCCTGATCTATTTTCTTCTTCCGGTCCACTCCTCGGTTGATATCAGCAGACTGTTCGTGAATGGCAGAAAGAATTCCACAACTGTTGGCCTCAAACATGTATTCACTTTTCGTATATCCGATGTCTTCAATCACTCCTCTGACAATTTTATGAATGTCGAGGTAGGTTTTGGTTTTTACCTCACCTGCAACGACCACTTGACCTGTGGTAACAAGGGTCTCACACGCCACTTTGGACTCTTTGTCAAAAGCGAGAAAATGATCAATCAATGCATCCGAAATTTGATCTGCAACTTTGTCTGGGTGTCCCTCTGATACGGACTCTGATGTAAATAAGTAAGCCATTTTTTTAAAATAAGGCTGCAAATATATTGCTTTTATTTAATTTAGCCCTTACACCTTCCGTTTATCCGCCTAGTCGATGTATTCTATGATTTGAAGAAACCGAAGATAGAGACTGATTTCAATGGTGAGGTTTCTGATGCTTTGCTCGCTTTGCGGACTAACCATATTGGTTCTTGGGTCAATAAATCGGACTCCCCGAACCCAGATTTGTCTGGATATATCCGGTGCTACGTTGACTTCCAATCCGCCCATGGTAAATTTTCCAAATTCAATTTCAGTTCCGACCCTGACATTGAAACCATAGTTAAATTTTTGGACGAAAGGCTCATATTGCTGATAAAAAAATTGCATTTGTTTTTTGGCCGTATATTCCGTCCTGATCCCAATACCGTAATAAGCTTTGAGCTGTTGCTTTAGAAAAAATTTTTTCATGCCGGCTTCCAAAGCAATGTTATGAAATTTCATCCCAAAAAAACCGCCCGGAAAATCATTGCCGTGAATATCAAAAAAACGCAGTACGCGCTCGCCTGAACCTCGGATATGATACCCCAATTGCCCATAAATCACGTTTCCTCCCTCTGATTCAAAATCGATCCCAAGTGCTCCATGGTGCGCGAGTACAGGACTTCTGCCACCACTCCCTCCTTGCCATCTTTGGGTGGCCAAACCTGTACCCCCCTTTATGGTATATCCATACTTTTGTGCCGTCGCCAATAACGGGATACAAATAGCGATAAGGAAAAGTTTTTTTCTCATACGCACAAAACTAATCGTTAAAAATTTCTGATTTAAAAATCTTTTAAGGTCATCAATTGTTTAACCCATTCACAAAATAATCAAAATGGACTTAAATCAATTGCTCTCAAAGTATTTACCAGATGAAACCCTGGCCAATCTGGCTTCTCAAGCTGGTATTCAAGATCAACACCAAGGTATTGCTGCCGCGAAAAGTATTATGACCACGCTGATGCAAGGCATGTCCAACAACAGTGCATCCTCTGAAGGGGCCGGTAGTTTGCTCAATGCTTTGGATAAAAATCACGACGGTAGTATTTTGGACAACCTCGCCGGTTTTATAAATATGGGCAATTCTGTTCCATCAACTCCGGCTTTTAACGCCGGCGGAATCCTGGGTCATATTCTTGGTTTTAAACAACAAAATGTAGCCAATGGCATCAGCCAGGTTTTTAAGTTGGATCTACCGACAGTCCTAAAGCTAATGGGACTGATCGCACCGGTGGTAATGGGATTGTTGGGAAAAGCAAAATCTGCACAGCAAATCAATCCGGCCAATGTTCAGCAAGTGCTCGGTCAGACAGTACAACAAACACAACAACAAAACAGTGGCTATGGTATTTTTGGAAAATTACTTGATTCCAACAATGATGGCAAAATTTCAGATGATCTTCTCAAAATGGGAATGAATCTTCTTCTGAAGAGGTAGTTTGTTTTTATTACTTTACCACCAACAGTCTGTAGAATATTTTCACACAAATTTTATTTCAGAAAGAGTTGAGTTAACCAAGAAAGACATCAAAGCCTTTGATTTGAGTCTTTTTAATTCCAATGGCGATTCTTAAAAGAATTGGTTAGGTTTGCATCTTGGATGGCAGGATCCTGCGAATTAAACAAACAGGTGGTCTAATCCATCCTTTAGATTATGTCAAGAAAACAAGCCATCCTGTTTTCTCCCCATTTGCTTGCATTTGCAGTATTTTTCTATTTGTGCCTGCGTTTTGAAACTTTGTCTGGTCTTTCTTCTCATTGCTTGAATTCTTTCAAATCGTCAGCAACCTGTGGTCTGTCCATTGATAAATTGGTTATTGGCGATTGTGAATATGGTGTCCGAACAAATAATCAATCCAAATTCATCCTTGCAGTTTTTCTGAGCTGGACCAACCCGCCTACCAATTCCTTGATAGAAGTTAAAGTCAACGGCCAAACCAAATTATTCGATCCATTTGAAAAAGCATGTCCTCCTTATGTACAGTTTATACTAGACCCCGATGGAAGTAATCAAATGGTAGAGGCATATTTCACAGGATCTGGCTGTTTGGCCAATCCTGTACAACTTAATTTTCCGGGTCCTTGTGATCCTCCGGTTTGTTCAGGAGTCCAAACGCTGGGTGGTAAGGTTTTTCAGGATTTTAACAACAATGGGACACAAGAAAGTTCTGAAATAGGAATTCCAAATATTGAAGTCAGGATTTACGATGACAGCAAAAATTTACTGAGTTCTACCAGCTCAAAAACTAACGGATATTGGGCCATTCAAAACCTGCCGATTGGAAGGAAAGTGAGAGTAGAATATCAGGTTTCTCAAGATCTTTATGATTCTAATCCGGGACCGGATAATAAAACCAGAACTCAAAAAACGCAGGTCGGTGATTGTAGAGCAGATTTGGGCATTTTTTCCAGGCAGAACCTAATTGAAGAAAATCCATGGATTGCAACCGCAATGTTTTCTAAAGGGGATGCCACCCAACCAACGCATTCATCCTTCAACAATCCTACCATTGTAGCGAATTTGTTCAACACAACCAATGGTGGTCCAAGGCTTGGACCCAATGGCAATCATTTTCTTGCAAGTGCTGGAGAAACTGGATCTATCTGGGGGCTTGCGTTTCAAAAAGAAACAAAGTCTTTGTTTTCTGCCGCCTTTTTAAAGCGGAACGCCTCTTTGGGACCACACGGACTTGGCGCCATTTATCTGACTGATTTGAGTAGTTTTTTACCCATTCCTAACCCTGTTCCGGGATTCCGTTATTATGGAAACACCTCACTCTTTCTGAATCTGGACAGCTTTGGAATTCTGACTGGACCAGAATCCATGCTTATAAGAAATTTGCCCGTAAATCCCCTGGACGGATCACATGATTCCCTTGTTTTCGATTTGGTGGGCAAATGGGGCTTGGGTGATATGGATCTCAATACCAGTGGAGACACATTATTTGTTGTAAACATGTACAACAGGTCTTTGGTCCGTATTGCAATTGGCAATCCCATTTCATTGCCTATTACAGCAGATCGGATTCAGGAAATATCGATACCTGATCCTGGTTGCAATCAGTCTTCGGATTGGAGACCCTGGGGACTTAAATTTGCGCATGGCAAATTGTACCTTGGGGGTGTTTGTTCTGCAGAGTCCACCGGCGTGGATTCAGACATGAAAGCTGTGGTGCTCACTTTTGCCAATGATCAGTTTGATGAGTTGTTGCGATTTGATCTGCATTATCAAAAGGGATTCCTTGAAGGAAACCTCTGCGGATCCTTTAGACCCTGGTCAAATCATTTTTACAATTTTTACAAGGGTGGTGATGTAGTATGTGGACCTGTGCCTGTCTTGTCTGACATCGAATTTGATTCCGAAGGAAATTTAATTCTGGCACTTGGTGATCGTTTTGGATACCAATCTGGCGGTCGTGATTTTGGAACACGCAGAACTGATCCTATTGCATACATTGCCTTTTCCGGTGGTGATAATTTAAAACTATTCAAACTCAAGGATGAATTTTTACTGGAAAAAAACGCCACTGCCGGTTTTTACACCACCAGAGGGGCTAACAATGGTCAGGGAATCTGTGGGGGTGAATATTATTACGAAGATGGATTTTTTAGTCATCAGGAAAGTGCCCAGGGGGCACTGGCTTTACACCCGAGCTATAACACCATTTTATCCACCATGATGGATCCTGCCAATATCTGGTCCAATGGATGGAGTCAAATCGACAATTCTTTGGGTACAAAAAGATTAAACTACAACCTGTTCACCGGAGAGAGGGGTACTTTTGGCAAATCTTCCGGATTGGGTGATATCGAAATATTGAATGGCTCCTCAACGCAAGAAGGGATTGGCGTTTCCATTGGTAATTATATCTGGTTGGACCGCGATGCAGATGGGTTACAGGATCCCGGCGAAGACCCTATTATTGGTTTACCGGTTCTCTTGCTTGATAGTACAGGAACTCTGGTCTCTGAAAGCGTCACCGATATCTCTGGTCTGTACCTGTTTAAATCTTTGTTTCCGTCCAGTCAATATTATCTTCAACTGGGCCGCGACAGCAGTTATAACAATGGGAAATTATTTTTGAACAGCATCCCTTATTCTACAAGCATCTTGCACAACAGGATGAACTTTGGAAACAAAGAAAATGATTCGGATGCAAATAAAATCGATTCAATTCTGACACCTTCACAAGAAAAAATTATTCTGCCATACTTCACCGGAAAAGATGGGGAAAATGATTTTTCGCTAGACTTTGGTTTGGTTTCTTGTGCCAATCTGAAATTAGATACTCTAATCATTCCTTTGTGCGCGGGGGATTCTATACAAATTGGTAATGAATGGTTTTCCAAAGAGAAAAGTGATGGCAACATCGTGTTTCCTGGTAAGGGTCTGTTCGATTGTGATTCAAGCCTTTTCGTCAAAATTGAAATTCTCGAACCCTCCAATTCAAGGATTGATACGACCGTTTGTGAAGGCGGATTCTTAATGATTCATGGCAAAAGATTTGATAAGGACAATTTACAAGACAGCATTTTGTTAATTGCGTCCAACCAGTATGGCTGTGATTCAACCCTTGTAATTCATCTGACCACGCAACCCGTGAGTCAATTTGTGCTGGATACTTCCATTTGTGCCGGATCAAAATTAATTCTGCACCAAAAAATATTTGACGAAAACAATCCCTCTGATACTGTGATTCTTCCAATTGCAAATCAATTCGGCTGCGATTCTGTAATTATTATCCATCTTAAATTTATTCCTTCTTCTTTGGCGGTGCTTGATACTTCTGTGTGCCAGGGTCACAAACTTGTTTTACATGATCGAACTTATGATGTAAATCATGTGGAAGATACCATTTTGTTATTGCAAAAAAATCAATTGGGCTGTGATTCGATTCTTCATGTCAGATTGAGTTTTCTTCCAACATCAAATTTTAAACTCGATACATTTACCTGCGAGGGATCATTTGTGCAGATTCACAATCAGGTCTTTGATGTCAATACAAATTCAGGTCCAATTGTGCTGAACAGTGCCAATCAGTTCGGATGTGATTCAATACTCAATGTTCAACTTCATTTTTATCCAAAGTCTGCATCCATTTTAGACACTGTAACCTGTCCCCGACAATCCGTGGTCATCCATGGTCATACTTTTCATGAAAATCATAAATCTGACCGTTTGTTATCCCCATTTCCTGATATGAATGGTTGCGATTCTACGATATTGGTTCAGTTAAGCATTTTACCGGAGTATTTTTTTATGGACACTGTTCGAGAATGTGGTGAATTCTTTTGGCCTGTAAATGGCGTTTTGTACGATCGGGGTGGACGGTATTTTTATCAGTCGAACACAATGGATGGTTGTGATTCGACCCACACTCTGTTTCTTGAAATTCTGCCTGAATATCAGTTTTATGACACCATTTGCACCATTGATCGATACACCTGGTCTGTCAATAACACAAAATATGAACACAGTGGATTTTATCAAGCCTCCCTGCGATCAAAAGATTTATGTGATTCCATTCACTACCTGGTCTTGGAAATCATCAGCACCGGAGAGATTTATATTCCCAACGTTTTTTCTCCCAATGGCGATGGTATAAATGATTTGGTCAGCGTGTTTTCCAACCCTGATGTCAAAATGATTCAGCACTTTAGCATTTATGATCGCTGGGGAGAGCGAATGTATGAGTTAAATAATTTCACTCCCAATATTCCTCATTTAGGTTGGGATGGTAGCTTTCAATCAGAACTAGTGAAGCCTGGCGTATTTGTTTACTTGGTGGTGTGGGAGGATAAACTCGGAGGTTTGCACAAGCAATATGGCGATGTGACTCTAATCCGGTGATTTTATTTTTCAACAAGGGCTCTGCAACGGTATTTTTTTATCTTTGCCTCTGACTTAATTTTGAAATACTCGGTTTTTTGTGGTTACCGTTTACATAACTTTTATGACCTTGCATTCTCAGATATGATGAGGGAGCAGCGCGCTAGATTGTTTTATGTGGATACTTTCGGGACGTGGCGTCCCCAAGTTGACTTGGGGAGTAGCGTACCAGATGTTTTTTTAAATGGTGTGTTTTTTTCGGGACGTGGCGTCCCCAAGTGGACTTGGGGAGTAGCGTACCAGATGTTTTTTTGAATGGTGTGTTTTTTTCGGGACGTGGCGTCCCCAAGTGGACTTGGGGAGTAGCGTACCAGATGTTTTTTTAAATGGTGTGTTTTTTCGGGACGTGGCGTCCCCAAGTGGACTTGGGGAGTAGCGTACCAGATGTTTTTTTGAATGGTGTGTTTTTTTCGGGACGTGGCGTCCCCAAGTGGACTTGGGGAGTAGCGTACCAGATGTTTTTTTGAATGGTGTGTTTTTTTCGGGACCTGGCGTCCCCAAGTGGACTTGGGGAGTAGCGTACCAGATGTTTTTTTGAATGGTGTGTTTTTTCGGGACCTGGCGTCCCCAAGTTGACTTGGGGAGTAGCGTACCAGATGTTTTTTTGAATGGTGTGTTTTTTTCGGGACCTGGCGTCCCCAAGTTGACTTGGGGAGTAGCGTACCAGATGTTTTTTTGAATGGTGTGTTTTTTTCGGGACCTGGCGTCCCCAAGTGGACTTGGGGAGTAGCGTACCAGATGTTTTTTTGAATGGTGTGTTTTTTCGGGACCTGGCTTCCCCAAGTTGACTTGGGGAGTAGCGTACTAGATGTTTTTTTGAATGGTGTGTTTTTTCGGGACGTGGCGTCCCCAAGTGGACTTGGGGAGTAGCGTACCAGATGTTTTTTTAAATGGTGTGTTTTTTCGGGACCTGGCGTCCCCAAGTTGACTTGGGGAGTAGCGTACCAGATGTTTTTTTGAATGGTGTGTTTTTTTCGGGACGTGGCGTCCCCAAGTGGACTTGGGGAGTAGCGTACCAGATGTTTTTTTGAATGGTGTGTTTTTTTCGGGACCTGGCGTCCCCAAGTGGACTTGGGGAGTAGCGTACCAGATGTTTTTTTGAATGGTGTGTTTTTTCGGGACCTGGCGTCCCCAAGTGGACTTGGGGAGTAGCGTACCAGATGTTTTTTTGAATGGTGTGTTTTTTCGGGACCTGGCGTCCCCAAGTTGACTTGGGGAGTAGCGTACCAGATGTTTTTTTGAATGGTGTGTTTTTTTCGGGACGTGGCGTCCCCAAGTGGACTTGGGGAGTAGCGTACCAGATGTTTTTTTGAATGGTGTGTTTTTTTCGGGACCTGGCGTCCCCAAGTGGACTTGGGGAGTAGCGTACCAGATGTTTTTTTGAATGGTGTGTTTTTTCGGGACCTGGCTTCCCCAAGTTGACTTGGGGAGTAGCGTACTAGATGTTTTTTTGAATGGTGTGTTTTTTCGGGACGTGGCGTCCCCAAGTGGACTTGGGGAGTAGCGTACCAGATGTTTTTTTGAATGGTGTGTTTTTTTTGGGACCTGGCGTCCCCAAGTTGACTTGGGGAGTAGCGTACCAGATGTTTTTTTGAATGGTGTGTTTTTTCGGGACCTGGCTTCCCCAAGTTGACTTGGGGAGTAGCGTACTAGATGTTTTTTTGAATGGTGTGTTTTTTTGGGACCTGGCGTCCCCAAGTTGACTTGGGGAGTAGCGTACCAGATGTTTTTTTGAATGGTGTGTTTTTTTCGGGACGTGGCGCAGTTTGGTAGCGTACTAGCATGGGGTGCTAGGGGTCGCTGGTTCGAATCCAGTCGTCCCGACTTTTTTCTGTTTTAAAAATTACGATTTTTGATCCTTCCAGAGTCCTATTACCAAAACGAAGATGTAGTCTGGATGGCACAGGACCTCCTTGGTAAAATTCTTCTAACAAATATAGAAGGCAAACATTGTTCAGGCATTATTGCCGAAACTGAGGCGTATCGCGCTCCGGATGATCGTGCCTGCCATGCTTATGCAAATCGCCTGACTCCCAGAACAAAGACCATGTTCGAAACCGGTGGCACAGCGTATGTTTACTTGTGTTATGGGATGTATCATTTGATCAATGTGGTTACGGGACCAGCATCCATCGCTCACGCTGTGTTAATTCGAAGTTTGATACCGCTAGATGGTAAAGAGCATATGCAAATGAGAAGGAATTTGGCAAGATCCGAGTCTCAGTGGACCAAAGGCCCTGGCGCTTTATCTATTGCGATGGGTGTAAATTTAAATCACAATGGACTGCATTTTTTTGATTCTCAATCAGCGGTTCAGATTCACAATAAGCCAATATCTGGACCTGAATTACAAATTTCAATCAGCAAAAGAGTGGGCGTTATAAATTCGGGAGAATGCGCCAATAGGATGTGGCGGTTTTTTATCAAGGATAGCCCCTATGTAAGTCATTGGAGACCTTGAATGGTTTTTTCGAATGAAACTTTGGAGGCCAATAATAAAAAGCGATACGCCAATTTTTCAATTTTGGAATTGGCATTGCTTTGATTGGCCAGCACGATGATGGCTATTTGTTTTTTAGGAAGAATACCTATGTAAGAACTGAATCCACCTGTTCCTCCATTGTGCCAAACGATGTCACCAAAATTGAATAGATACTTGGATCTGCTGTCTATATGCCAGCCTTTTGAAATCTGTCCTCCCGGAATGGCGCCAACCGGTTTCCTGGTGGCTGTAAAAATCTCTGACATTTTTCCCATGGCAAGCTGCGCTTTGCCAAATCTCACCAAGTCTTTGATATTGGATCTTATCGCACCAGCAGCCCCCAATACGGGAAAGTTCCAATAACAAGTGGGCTTTCCATTTGCATCATACCCCTGTGCCAGATTTGAAGACACAGAGTCTCCAACTCCAGTGGAATTCATGTTAAGGCTGGCTGTTATTTCTTCTTTAAGGAGTTGATCAAATGATTTCATACTGACTCTCTCCAGTATCATTCCCAAAATTCCAAAGCCCAAATTAGAGTATTGGTAATTTTTATCTGTTATTTCTTCAGGTTTTTGCAAATAGTCCAATAAATCTTGTTCCGTCAAAGATTCGTATGGTCTGCATTCATCCTTCATTTTGTCAAGAAATACTTTTGGTAATCTGGGTAGTCCTGAATGATGGCTCGCCAGATCCAACAAAGTAACATGGCTGAATTCCTCTTGCTTACAATCTTCCATCATATAATCTGCAACTGATTTCTGCCAGTCAATGATCCCTTTTTGTGATAAAATTTCTGCCAGTTCGGCGGTAAATATTTTTGTAATGGAACCTATTTCAAATACCGTCGAACTGTCAACCATTGTCTTTTTTTCTCTGTCTGCAAATCCAAAACCCCTGAAAAATGCTGTATCCTTTTTAATAACCGCTATCGCCAGTCCCAGCTGATGATTTTTATTTACAAACACCACACTCTCCTGATCAATTCTTTGTGCAAGATTTCCTGTGTCTTGGATTTTTTGAATTCTGTAATACAAAAATCCTGCTGTTGCAATAACCAAAAAGAAAAATGCCAGCAAGACAATCATCAATATTTTAAACATCTTTCTCATGATTGTTTTTTTCCAATTTACTTCTTGAGCGTTGCAGCGAAATGAAAAATATAGATCCTGTTATAATCAAAGAAAATCCAAAAAATGAGATGTACAGAATTTTCCAAATGGATTGCCATTGTGGAAATGCTGCTCTTATAACCATTGCATCGATATAAACCAGTAAAAGTGTAAGCAGAACCAGAACAACCACCATCCCAAAATACTTTCGAAATGAAATCAGATTGTTTTGAAAATACAAACCAAAAAGTATTCTTTTTATGGCTATGTCAGATTTATCGATTCGGTTCAAATCGGAATAAATCCTGATTCCGTCTTTCAGACGTTTTTGATCTATTTGATATTTTGCTTTGAGCATCAAGACTTCCTTGTACACGGATTTCAATTCTTCATCAAATGTCTCGTGATTTATAATTTCAAGAATCATCTGCTCTGCCGTGATATCAAATGCCTTGTTTTTCTCCAAATGGTACAATGCCGAAAGATATCCTAATTTGATTTGGATGTATTCATGGAAAGGAAGGGTTTTGATCTCTTTAAAATAATAAGAAAAGTATGCCAATTGATCATAATATCCTTTGTCCGGCAATTGCTTAAATCGTTGAAATATCGATGAACTACTTTTCATGCTCCGATCTCTTTACCAAAGGATAAATAACAGGACGGGCTGGCGCAGCATCTAGATCAATCGGCGCCAGTTGCAGATACATGAGGTAATTACCATCCCGGATTTCTTCGGGGATATAGATCAACTCTGTGATGGTACAATCCTGTTTTCGTTCTCCATTCCAAAATATCCTGTGCGCTACCAACTTTCCCTCGTCTTCCTCGCGATCGACGGAAGGTAGGTCAACCAACAAGTGCTTGACTTTAAGAGATACAATATACTCCATTGCCTCTTTTGAAAAATAGGCCGGGTTTTGCCCGGAGTATTTCTTAATTTTCTTATTGTCGGGATTGGGTAATGTCCTTATGGCAAGTGCTTCAATGATCTCATCTTGAAGCAGTGATTGAAGTGTTTTCCTTTCTATCACATAATCTCCTTCATGGGTTTTGGTGGGATAGAGACTGCACACATGGACTGGGAACCAAAATTGCTTTAACACATTTTGTATTGAGATTTTGTCCTTGGACAAATGACCATAACATTCTGTGTGGGTTCCATTTCCATGAACATTGTATTGCAGGTTCAAAAAATTGACAGGACCGCCCTCTGCAACAGATCCTACAAATGAACCCATTCTGACCGGTTGGGTGCTAAACAATGGTGCATAAAAGCAATTGGCCTGTTCTTCTCCTTCCCGAATGTAAATGCTTAAATCATGTCCCTGGGTTAAGTCTGCCAGCATCTCGGGATCGCCAAAATCAAACATTCCTTTTTTCATTCTTAATAGTTTCTTTGATCCAGGCCCCAACTTAGTTTGCTGTGTATGGTTTTCAAAAAGCTAACCGGTTGCAATTGGACCAACTGGATGGTGTAATCGCATTTGCGAATCGCCAATTGGTCTTTTTGCTGAATAATGGATTTTCTGGAATCGAGTGTGCACAAAAAACTATCTTCCCTTCCTTCCACTTCAAAACTTAAAATGGAATCATCTGGTATTACAACCGGTCTCACATTCAAATTATGCGGAGCCACTGGTGTAATGACAAAACTTGCATTGTTGGGAAATAAAATTGGTCCCCCGCATGAAAGAGAATATCCTGTGGATCCGGTTGGACTGGATACAATCAACCCGTCTGCCCAATATGAATTCATAAAATCTCCATTTATAAAAGTATGAATGGTGATCATGGATGAGTTGTCTCTTTTAGAAATGGTAAAATCATTCAGTGCGATGGGTATATCTCCAAAAAGCTTAGACTCACTTTCCAGTTGAAGTAAAGTGCGATTTTCTAAAAAATAATTGCCTTCAAGAATTTGGTATATTGCATCGGGTATAATTTTTTTTTCGATACTCGCCAGAAATCCTAGTCTTCCGGCATTTATTCCAATAATCGGTATTCCACCGTGTCTGATGTGGGTCACTGCATGTAGGATTGTCCCATCTCCCCCAAAGCAAATCATAAAGTCTGGTTTTTCTCTAATGATGTCTTCATGACTTGCCCAAACATCTGATTTCCACCTGGACTTCAATTCTAATGACAATTCATCATGGAAATATTGATAAATGGCAAATTGAATTTTATTCTCTTTGAGTTGATTGATCAAGCCAATCAGATGGGGAAGGTTCTCCTCCTTCACTTTCTGGCAGTAAATAAATATTTTCATCTGAAGGCGGATTTACTTTGAATAAAAAACCCCGATTGACCCAAGTGGTTTAAACTATAATTAAACTGTATTTTGAGCGATTGATTTACCAATAAGTCTGTTCCAATCGTAACACTTCTCAGAAGAGTGTTTGATAGTGTGTTTGATACTGCGGCCCATGGATTGACTACATAAGCTGTGTTGCCGTTTATTTTAATATCTCCAATTAGATTTATTTTTAACCTTGGCTCAGATCCTAAAATTTTAAAGAAACTCCTTTTATACTGAAAAATCCGGTAAAACAATCCAGTACTTGCATGGATAAAGTGAATTCCGTCGATGACATAATATTCATACCCTTCCGTATCATACAAATATCCCAGCGCCCTGGACATTAGGTATGGTGGTCTTTTGGAACCAATCGTCTGACCAAGATGCATATCTACCACCCACCTTAATCTTTTACCCATACTTTGAGCATACAATAATTCCTGGGTAAATTGAGCCATGTTTACATTTCCATTGGATATGGAGCTGAAATAGCTTAAAGACCCCGCCATCTTTAACCCGGTAGTTGGTCGCACCTCAAGATCTATCCCGGAATATTTTATAAAAATTGTGTTTTGCAGGTAATCCAATTGATCGTATCCCAGTAATAAAAAATCCGGGTTGCTTTCTGCAATATCCTTGTGTATTCGGTATCGGTGAAACTCTGTGGTGAATACATGGGTATAGTATCTGTCAGGCCTATATTTTATTTGTGCAAACAATGATGTGCGATACTGAAGTATTTGTTGTTCATTTCTGTAAAATACTTGCCGGTTGTTGTGTGTTTTTAAATTTAATTCACGTGTTGTGGTATGTAAGCCCCCAATCCAAAGGCCAAGGTTGTTTTTTCTGCTGATGTACGGATAATCATAGCTTAGTTCGTATTTATTGGTAAATCCTGTATGAATTTTCATTTTAAGCCTGTCCTTTCGCCCAGTAAGATTGTAGTGAAATACCTTAAATCCGTAATTGACCCGATCCAAAGATTGATCATATACATCCCACCAAACTGTAAAATTTTTATCCGCCAATTCAAAGATCGGAGACGCCATCAAAAGCCAGCTTTCATCCACATGACAGTGAATCCTTACAAGACATCGTTCTTCATCAATTATTTCATGATGACATCTGACGGAAGCAAATAGATTGGTGCGAATTAAATCGGTCTGAATTTCTTTCACCCTGTTGTCCAAATTCAAATAGAGTATTTTTTGCCCTTTCTCTACTCTTGCCTCCTGCAACATGACCCAAACCTTTGTTTTTTCTTTTCCGTGAATGATAATTTCTTCTACGGTGACACTATCACAGGCATTCAAGCAAATGCCATATATTAAAAAATTCAAAACCAATAATCCCGTTTTTAACCAAAAGTCAAACATTGAGATAATGCATAAACTCTTCCAATTTCTGATTCCACAATTCTCCGTTCTCTTTGGAAGTAAAAGACTTTAATATTTGGTAGTTCTCAGAAACCGGTTCTTCAAGATATTCCGGATTCCATTCTGCTTTCAACAAAAAAGTAATGTATTCATTTCCTGATTGGCCGGATGTGCTTCTCATTACTTCAACAATGTCCATATCTACAAATCCAGCAATCATTTCCTGAAGACTTAAGCTCTCTTTGTTTCTCTTCAATATCAGGATTTGTGTTGCCCTGGGACTGCTCAAGTTGTTCAGATACCAGTTCAACAGATCTTTGGTGTGCAAAACTCCCAAAAATTCTTCTCTATGATTAACAAAAGGAATTTGTTCGGTCATGTTTTCACAATAAAACAACCAGAAATCTGCAAATCCTCCTTGGTAGTCACAAGGTTTTGCTGTGAGCATTTGAATATTTCTTAGTTTGGTAGGATGATCATACTTCAACAGCAGTTCTTTTGTAAAATATCCTTTGTAAAACTTGCCCTCCACAAGCACCAAATCCTTTACATCGTGCAATTCCATTTTTTCCAATGCTTCGATTGCCGTATGCTCTGGTGATATGGTATATCCATTCTCAATTTCGGGAAACGGTATCATTTGAATTCATCTTTAAGTTTTTCCTGAAACATTTGTCCATAGGTGCCGCCGACTGGTGCTAGTACACTTTTCTCCTTTTGTTGACGGATGGATTCAAGTATTTTATTTTGCTCTTGTTCCACTTCTCTGTAAATTTCAGAATTTAGCCGGAATTGGTTTGCTTTAAACTTTTCAAAGGGCGGCAATATCCTGATAAATGCAAGTGCTTCGTGTGTCATTATTTTGCCAAAGTCTTTGAAACCCAATGCGACCGCCTGGTCCAAATGTTTAAACGAATCCAGTCCCCTTTCTTCAATTGATAACGCGCATGCGATGTGAAAATGTGTAATCGGATCTTCTGGATACAATTCCAGAGCCTTGGTAAAATCTTCAATGGCTCCTGTTATGTCAAAGTTTTTAAATTTTCTGATTCCAGATGATTTGAAGGATTCGCTTTCTTTCTTTCCTTTTCGCAATTCATACCAGGATGATGATCTTTTCTTGGTTGTCGTATCTTCATCTTCTATTACAATATAGCGACTTGAGGGCCGCTGTGGCGCTTGCCTCCGATTGCCATACCGATCTCTGAAATTTTGACTGTTGTACTTTCTGTCAAATTCATTATCATCCATCATTAAATATCTGTAAGCGTCCACCCAACCTAAAATCCGGCTCACGGGAATTCCAAATGAAAGAAAGAATCTGAGCCAAAAGTGTATAATTAAATACAATATACCCATCTCTGGTTGTCTTAGATAAAAGCGATGCACTCCAAATCCACCCAGAAAAACCGCCAGAAAAACTGCAATCCATTTTTTTTTCATCTGTTGTAATATTTAAAGATTAAGATAGCCACATCATCCGGAAGTTCACTTCCCTCTCCATGCTCCATCAAATCATCCATCAAACGCAAGGCCAATGCTTGTGCTTTGTGTTCTTTATGGCTCAAAATAAAATCACTGAGCTTTTCCATGCTATAATTTTTGCCCAATCTGTTTTTAATATCGACAAGACCATCTGTAAATGCCACCAGGACTACGTCATCATCTAAATCAACGACTCCCTCCTTGATCTCTGGTAATTCAGGAAAATGGCCGATGATGGTACAGCTGGCTTTGAGCTCTATGATATTGCCCTTTTTGAGCAAAATGGGAGGAACGTGACCTGCGTTGACGTAATAAAGTTTTTTCAATTTTAGATCAGCCATCGCTATAAAAAATGTCAGATATTTTTCTCCCCCGGTGATGCGAGAAACGGTTTGATTCAATGCAATGACCAATGTCTCCAAATCTCTGTATTGCATCCCCATATTCTGAACGAGTGCCTGAAAATTGGCCATAATCATAGCCGCCGCCATTCCTTTACCCGACACATCTGCGATACAAAAACAAATCTTGTCTTCAGAAAATTTTAAAAAATCGATGTAATCTCCTCCCACTTTATAATGGGGTCTATACACATTTGCGAGCTCAAATTGTTTTCCCTGTGGCATTTCGGCGGGTATCAACATTTTGGTAACCTCCGTTGCAAATTCCATTTCTTTTTCCTGTGCTACTTGTGTTCTGACCAATCGTTTGTTTTCAATGGCAACAGCAATTATGTTTGTGATGGAAGTAATCAACTGAATATTATTGAAAATATCTTCCCCTCTTTTCACCCCCTTCACCAGCGAATAAGCTATTGGATCTTTTTTGTGGTACACCGGTATGATAAATTCAAACTCCTGCAATCTTTTTTCATCTGATGGTTTTACAGTGTGAATTCTATTATAATGCATAAATATTTTGGGCAGCTCCTGAATTTCTGTTTCATTTTCAAGATTAAAGCTGGCGGAAAGTTTCCATTCTTTATCTTCTTTGATAAACAAAGCAATTTTTTCGATGCTGAGCTCCCAAGTTAAAAAGTCTTTATACATTCGAAATAAATCTTCCTGGGGTAAGTTTTCGTTAATCGCCTGTGTGATGTTTAACAAAGAAGTTATTTGAAGCTGCTTAAGACTCAACTCATTTTCCAGTCTGTTTAATATGCTGGTTTCTCTGTTCATAAATTTCCTACAGCTTCTTTCGTTTTCGTATCCATTCGTTCCCTTAAACTTTGAGTTATGATATGAAAGGAAACTATCAGCAAAACTAATACAATCACCGGAATAACTGCGAGTATTAAATCTCCCCCATAAGCAAGGGTATATTGCTCTTGCATGATATTTCCAAGTGTGGGTATGGGAGGCTGTAAACCTAGGCCTAGAAACGAAAGTCCGGATTCTAATAAGATAGCCAGGCCAAAATTAGCCGAGATTTGGATCCATACAGGTCCCATAATGTTGGGCAAAATGTGCAAGAATATGATTCTATAATGATGGAATCCCAAGGCCTTGCTGGCTGTGATATAGTTTAAAGCCCTTGCCTGTAAGGTCTGCCCCCGGACCAATCTGGCCATATCTCCCCACATGGTGAGTCCGATGGCCACCATAATTGAACCCAAATTCCTCCCAAATACCATGAGGATGACAAAAGCCAACAAAACAGTGGGTAAGGACCAAAACACATTTATGACGAATGAAATAATCTGATCCGTTATACCGCCAAAATAACCCGACAACGCACCCATTCCAATACCTAATATGATTGAAATCATTACAGATAAAATACCCACCAATATGGTATATCTCATTCCTACCACGATTCTACTGTACAGGTCTCTGCCAAAACGATCCGTGCCAAGAAAGTATCTTTTGCAATCCAGGTTTTTGCCGATATCCGATTTCTCAGATACAAGTGTTTTTGGGCTGATGATCTTCCTTCCACCAAGCCATATACTAAAAAGGGACTCTTCAGGTATCGAATCCTTTTGAAAGCAAGCTTTAAATCCTGGTTGTTGTAAAGCAAGGGTTGGAACCTGGGTGTTGCAATATTGCGTTTGGTCCGTGCATACGAGGTATCCAAAAAAGGCAAGGGTCAAACTAATTAGGATATAAATGGATGAAATATATAGGATCCATTTTGACTTTTTAGAAACCATTATTTGAGTTTTTCATTCATTAAATGTCTTCTTTGATCTCTCTCTGTTTTTTTTTGCAGGTTTTTCTGCAATTCGATTTCTAAATCAATATTCATTTGATTGGCAAGACAAATACACACGAAAATAATATCTGCCAACTCTTCGGAAATTTTTTCTTTGGAATCTGAAGATTCCTCTGTTTGCTTAAAGGATTGTTCACCATACACCCGGGCCATCACCCGGGCGAGTTCCCCCACCTCTTCCGTGAGTAAGGCCAGATTGGTTAACTCATTAAAATATCGCACTCCATAAGTTTTAATCCATTGATCAACTAATTCTTGCAGTTCTTTCATATCACTCTTTGTTTTTTGAATCAATGATAATCGTTACAGGACCATCGTTGATCAATTTAATTTTCATGTCCGCACCAAACACTCCTCTTTTAATCACAATCCCTGTCTCATTTGCAAGTTTTACACAGAATTCATCATATAGTTGTAGCGCCTGGTCCGGTCTTGCGGAATCTGTAAATCCTGGTCTGTTTCCTTTTTTGGTGCTTGCAAAAAGTGTGAATTGACTAACCACCATAATTTCTCCATTGATTTGCATAAGGTCTAAGTTCATCTTTCCCTCTGTATCTGAAAATATCCGGATTGAACTTATCTTTTTAACCAACCAGTTTATATCTTCTTCTTGATCCTCTTTGTGAATGCCCAACAATATAAGCATTCCGGTACCAATAGAACAGTGTTTTGTGTCATTGACCCACAATTCTGCTTCTGTTACTCTTTGTAAAACTATTTTCAAAGGTTCTTTTTTGACAAATGTATCATCTTTTGTTTAGAATGGAATGTACAGATTTTTCCTACCAATAGATAGAATGTTTATCTTTCTGATCGGTATAAGTTTTTCCAATTTGATCTGGATAAGGAGCAGAATTTATTCACATTCATATTTAATTATATATTTAATATAAAGTAAATCAGTATGGGAATTTTTTCACTGAAAATATATTTTCACTGGAATTTTAGACTTATCAACGGTTGTTTTTTTTATGATGAATTTTAATAATGTTTAATGTCTTGATTAATTTTTGCTGTTTCTAAAAAAGCTAAATTATTCACAATTTTTCTACAAGGACATTTCAACATAGGTATATTTATTAATAAGTTAATAACTATCGCAAAATACTCTTTGACAAGGAACAATATTCTACTTTGATGTGAATTAAATGTTGATAATTTAATATTAGTTTTTATTGAGCCATTTAACATGCCTATCTAATATTCAATTTATTTTTATATATTTAAAATACATATATTAGGTATGTGTAAATCAAAAAAAATATTTATTCATTGAATAGGCAGATCTTTGCAATATGAATTATGGAAAATGGCAGAAGTGGATTTATGCTTGGTTGCTGACTGGATTGATCATGATTCTGGTCCAAATATTTCTGGGTGGGGTGACTCGTCTCACAGGAAGTGGATTGAGCATTACCCGTTGGGATATTGTAACAGGGATCATCTATCCTTTATCGGAGGAGGATTGGGATTATCAGTTTGGATTGTACAAGCAGACACCTCAATACCAAAAAATCAACCAAGGCATAAGTATAGATGAATTCAAGTATATTTTTTTTTGGGAATATACCCATCGATTATGGGCCAGGATCATGGGATTTGTTTTTGTCATTCCGTTTCTCTTGTTTCTGGTGAAAAGAGTTTTGTCAAAGTCCTTGATTTTTGATTTGATGATGATTCTTTTTTTAGCAAGTATCGTAGCTTCCCTTGGTTGGATCATGGTAGCCAGCGGTTTGTTAAATAGACCTTGGGTCAATGCCTATAAATTGTCGTTTCATTTGATGGCTGCGATTGCCTTGGTGAGTTACTTAATTTGGACCATTTGGAAACTGGGAAAAAAACCTTCAGACGTAGTACCAATCACATCAAAGCGTTTTTACAGTTTGATTGTTTTATTTCCTATTTTGTTGTTTATTCAATTGTTTTTAGGAGGGATTATAGCTGGTATGAAAGCTGCAATGGTGGCACCTACTTGGCCCGACATAAATGGTTTCTGGATTCCAAGGGAAATCGTTGAAATAGGAAATTATTTTCCATTTTTATTTGATCAATATGAATCCAATGCTGCAGCAGGAATTATCATGCAATTCTTTCACAGATCTGTTGCCTATTTATTGACCTTGTTGGGCTTTATCCTCTTTCTGTGTAGTTACCAATTAGGGAATCTCAAAATTTTCAGAAACTCTTTCGTATTGTTCATTTTGTTGATCATTCAGATTATTCTTGGTGTGATCACTTTATTGGGTTCTGTTGGAGAAATTCCGATATGGTCCGCGGTGGGCCATCAGCTGGTTGGGGTACTTTTGTACTGCATGGGATTGTATAATTTGTTTGGTGCAAAAGCCGCTTTTTCAAAATAATTTATACTTTTGACTCTAAGTACAAAGAATATGTCATACGAGATACAGACTGAGGGCAGATTTAAGTTTATTGAAACTAAAAAGGAAGGACCGGCAATTGTTCTTTTACACGGACTTTTTGGAGCCCTCTCCAATTTTAAGGATCTTATCGAACATTTTGGAGACAGGTTCAGAGTGATAGTTCCGATCCTTCCTATCTATGAATTGCCAATTACACAGGTAGGATTAACGGGACTTGTCAAATATGTCTATGAATTTGTGCGCTTCAAAAATTTGACCGGTATTCATCTTTTGGGAAACTCTTTAGGTGGTCATGTAGGAATTTTATACACCCTGGAGGATCAGGAACGTGTGGCAACATTAACTTTAACAGGTAGCTCTGGTTTGTATGAAAGTGGTATGGGCAATACATTTCCAAAAAGAGGAGATTACGAGTTTATAAAGAAAAAGACGCAGGATACTTTTTATGATCCAGCTGTGGCCACAGATGAATTAATTGATGAGGTATTTGGGATTGTAAATGACAGAAACAAGGGGATTAGAATTGTAGCAACGGCCAAATCAGCAATTAGGCACAATGTGGGTGAAAAGCTTCAACAGATCAAAATTCCTGTATTATTGATTTGGGGAAAAGAGGACATTGTCACACCACCGTTCGTGGGAGAAAAATTCAAGGAACTATTGCCAAATGCAAGATTGTTTTTTTTGGATAAATGTGGCCATGCTCCCATGATGGAATTGCCAAAAGAGTTTAATAAAATATACGATGAATTTTTGAAAGAATTTGTCTCTTGATCAATTTCGTTTTATAGCATATCGCAGGCAACGTTTTTTATAGACAGAGTGTCTTATTGTTCAGGCGATTCCGGAATGGAAATCAACCAAGTCATAGAAGCTTGTATTTCAGGTGACAGAAAATCACAGAAAGAATTATTTGAACTGCTTTCAGGTAAAATGATGGCGGTTTGCATGCGATATGCCCGGCATAAAATGGAAGCAGAAGATTTATTGCAGGATGGATTTGTCAAAGTTTTTCAGAACATGAAGCAATACAAGTTTGAAGGTCCTTTTGAGCAATGGGTCAGAAAAATTATGATTCACAATGCCATTAAAAAGTACCACAGAAAAAGCAATAAAAATGAACTCCTTGTTATAGATGAAATTCCAGAACACGGAGACGATTACAATGCAAATAATTTATTGTATTATAAGGAATTATTAAATATGGTTGAGGAATTACCTGACGGATATAGAATGGTGTTTAATCTATATGCCATCGAGGGATACAACCACAAAGAAATTTCTGAGATGATGGGAATTGAGGAAAGCACTTCTCGCTCACAACTGGTAAAAGCTAGGAAAGTGTTGCAAGACAAATTATTAAAAAGAGAAAAACTAGAAATATGAGTTTCGACAATAGGGACCACATTACGGACCGATTATTTAAAGACCGTTTGGATCAACTGGATCTTGGGCCACAGAAGCATTTATGGGATGGAATCGAAAAAGCTTTGGATGCAGAACAATCCAATCGCAAAATTTTTGGTTTACCATGGTTTACCAACCTAATCATTGGTTTGAGTTTGGTTAGTTTCAGCCTTTTGGCAGCGTATAAGTATGGTTATCATGCCGCCACCAAAAAAATGGAATCAATTCATCAAACGAAAGCAGAGCCAGTTGCCAATGAGATTGATCCCGAAGCCACGATGGAAATTATACCAACCCAAAGGGAAACAGAAAATGGGCCAGACTCAAAGGAGTCATCTTTGGACATTGGCATAGAGCAGGAAAAACTGGGCATTGTTAAGGATTTAATGGCTACGGGTCAAAAGAAAACCCCTAAAGGCTCTTTAGAAAAAACAAAAGCTCTTGATAATGATTCATTTAAAGATATTTCGGATACCGAAAAAGAAATCAATGTCTCAAACAAGGACAATAAAGCTTTGGCCTTGGGGGATTTGAATGAGAACAAAGACGACTTAACCCATTCGTTTTCAAAAGAAGGTGAGATGATGGAATCCGGTTCTATTCATTGGAATACAACAGCTTCCAGAGAAAAAATCGAAACAGTTGAAAGTATTCCAAGCAGACCCTGGATGGTAGGTAATTCAAAAAGAAAGAAGCCAGTATTGCGAGGCCATATTAAAGACGACCCATGCAATTTGGTTCAGCGATTTGTAAAAAGAGATAAAATTTATCTAGATTTCTACTATGCCCCTGAAATTTCGAAAAGAACGATTGAAGCGGTCTATCCAAACTCACTTGAATATGCAGACAAAAGAAACACAGATGAGAAGTTTATAAAAGCATATTCAATGGGAATCAGAGGTTCCTACGCCTTTAAAAATGGTCTTGCCCTCCGAACCGGTTTTAATTATTCAGAGATTAAAGAAAGATTTGATTTTGTATCAGAAACCCAACTTATTCAAATTATTAGGAAAGACGATCAGGGCAATCCCATCGATACTGTCCATCAGGAAGTGGACATCATTGAGAATATTTACAATAGGTATAAATTTTACGATGTTCCTTTTGTAATGGGCTATGAAATGGACTTGGCAGATTTTCTTTTTTCCGTAAATGCCGGCGTGGCGGTTAATTTGATGACCCGGAGATCTGGATTTATTTATATGCCCAATGGAAAGGACCGGTTAAATCTGGAACATGGAGCATCGGAGGGTAATCAATATTTTAAGAACAATGTTGGAATGAGTTTGGTCGGTTCTTTTGGCCTTAATTATAAAATGTCCAGAGGCCTTATGTTGTTGGCAGAACCATCTGTGAGATACTATTTGGGATCCATCACAACTGACAAATATCCCCTAAAACAAAACTATATTCAGTTTGGTCTGATCGCTGGATTGCGATATCAATTTGTCCGGTAATCAATAAAGAAAATTAAATAAAAAGGGATTGAGGGTTTTACTCAATCCCTTTTTTGTTCCACGTGGAACATTTGATAAGATAAGTTCCTGACCTCTGAACTGTTCCACGTGGAACAATTCACAGAGGGCTTTCATTTGGATTTGGAGTAAGAACCACACGCGCAAAAAAGCCTATGCTTCTTGTAAAGATTAGAGCACTGGTCATTTGTATTTGAATGAGTTCGAAAGCCGAGCAGAGCCGTACTCAAATTAGATTTTGGGTTTAACTCTTTAAAAGGGCCTATTCTCCAACCCTTTTGCTTTCACTTTCAATTCCTGTACTCCTCTTTCTGGATTTGATATTTTTGTTTCCAAGATCATAATTCAGACTTAATGCCACCCGACGACTATCCCATTTTCCATAACCCGTCGTGTGAAGACCATTGAAAGAAGAATACCCGCTCCACCATGCCTGATAAAATATATCATTGACCGTAAGTCTCGCATTAAGGCGTTCGCTCAAAAACTTTCTTTGGATACCCAGATTAAGACTGTAGCAGGGATCAAAAAGAAAGATACCACCCCAAACACCAGGTCCGGAATACCAACCGGATACCTCCGCTTTCCATTTTTTACCCAATTGAAAAGTCTGTTGATGAAACAAATTGAAGTTATAGGCTTGTACATCTACCTGCGCATTGCCACCATAATTTGCCTGATTGTTGGTAAGATTAAAATTGAAAGTAAAATAGGCATTCCACCACTTGGTAAAATCCATGGGAAGCGATACATTCAAACCATAGATTTCTTGTGTGGCCAAATTGTCCCAGCTAATATAATTTGCCCTGGGATCTATAGGGTCTGGACTCATAAGACGAGTAATCTGATCCGTTGTAAGACTATAAGCCAGTTTGACAGAATATTTGAAATTATAAGTATAGCCCAATTCAATATTGTTGACGATTTCTGGTTTTAGAAACTTGTTTCCACTGCTATAAGAAAGCTCACTTAACTGTTCTTTAAATGGATTTAAGACATTGTAATCTGGTCGGTTAATCCTTCTGCCATATTGCAGAGAATAACTGTGTTTTTTAGCAGGTGAATAGCTAATGCCCCCCGAAGGAAATAAACTCAAGTAATTAAAAAGAACAGCGGGCTCTTCCAGTTCAGGGATAAAAGCACTTAAGTCTCCAGAAGCATCTGTGTATTCTGTTCTTAAACCGGCTGAAATATTCCAGCGTTCGCCCAATTTTTTCTTATAATTTAAATAGCCGGCATACACAGACTCACTGTAATCAAATAAATTTGAACGTCGGTCATTTCTTACCGGAATGGCATCGAAGACATTGTAAAATAAAAATTGGTTAGCGGTCTCTACTTTGGTCCATTTTGTGCCTGCACCAAGTTTGCCTCCCAATAAATCTTGTTCGTAATCTGCTTTAAATGAAAAAATGTCAATGTCTGCTCGGGTTTGATATTCAGTTAAATTGCTAGTGAGAATGGAGATTAAATCAGCTGTGTAATAATTATTTGGTTGGATGTAGTCAGATTGGTTGCGGAATAAACCGTAATCCAGATCCATGTTAAAGCTTTTTGTTTTATCGGTCCAGCTATAATTCAAATTTGCTGCTGTGTGTCCCCGATTTGCATCCGAACTATTGTTGGCAATAAGGATGCTGTCTATATTATTTATATCTATTTGTTTGGCAATCAGTGTTTTATTAATAGAACCATGGTCCGAAACATTGTACAACCCACTGATCAATATGCCAAATGTTGATTTCTTATTAAGGTAATAATCTAGCCCTAGCCTGCCGTTTACACCGTTGAATGAAGAGTTGCTGAGATGAGATTCTTCTAAAAAGATTTGATTCTGATAGCTTTGAAAAAACAAATCATTAAACCTCGTTCCTTTATTTAAAGCCGCATTGCCGAATATGTTTATTTTTTTATTTCTATAATTGCCGTTTCCACTAAGATTACCTGTAGCATAGCGTCCTTGGGAAACGGTCGAACTGATGGATCCACTGCCGCCAACATTGCTGTCCTTTTTTAAGCGAATATCTATGATACCTGCGTTGCCTTGTGCTTCGTATTTGGATCCGGGATTGGTGATAATATCGATCCGGTCTATTTGTTCAGCATTCAGGTTTTCCAGATAATTGCTCAACTCTTGCCCGCTCATAGGAATTCTTCTTCCATCTATGTAAACCAAGACTCCGGATCGACCCAACACGCTGATATTGTTATTGTTATCCACCATTACACCAGGAGCCTTCCGGAGGAGGTTGAGTCCATTGTCTCCCACTGCATTGATTGTACCCTGAACATTAAAGACCGTTTTATCTGCCTTCACCTCGACGATGGGCCTTAAAGCGACAACACTCACTTCAGCAAGCTGAGTGCTGTTTTCTGATAAAACCAATGTTCCCACATCCGCATTATTGTTGATAAGCTCAATGGAATTTGAAAAAAAATCTGTGAATCCAATGTATTTGACATGAATAAAATAAGTTCCTGGTGAGATGGATAAAAAGGAAAAAGATCCATCGTCCTGACCAACTGCGACTTTTACAAGACTGCTGTCTATCGATTTTTTTAACAACAAAGTTGCAAAAGAAACCGGCTCATCTTTCTTGTTTTTGATGGACCCGCCTACAGTATATCCCTGACCCAACAGACACAATGAGAAACCGAATAATACCGGGATGAAAAGGAATTTTATCATAAAGTAGGAGATTAAATTGAAAGCAACAAATGTCACAAGCTCCTCTCTAAAAAAATCAATATTTCGACCAATTGGTCGAATTCATCTACTTTACATACTGATCAAATATACGATTGAGCCATTTAAGCATTGCCAATAAGACCAAAGTTGCACCCATTAAAAGCCCAAAATTGATCCAAAAGAAATTAGCCTTGTCGTCATAGGTATCCCACATGCTGGCCAAAACACCACTCAATCGATTGCCAATGGATGTGGACAAAAACCAGCCCCCCATCATAAGGGCGGTAATTCGGGGAGGGCTTAGTTTGGAGACAATGGACAAACCCATTGGGCTCAGGAACAATTCACCCAAAGTAATGACACCATAACTGCCAACCAACCACCAGATTGATACTTTTTCAGCACCGTTGTTCCCTGCCTTCACAGCGGCCACCATTACCAAAACCGATAAACCCGAAATAAACAGTCCCCAGGCAATTTTACTGGGCGTACTGGGTTCCTTTTTCCTTCTTTTTAAAAAAGCAAACATGGCCACCACAAGAGGGGTTAGCAAAATCACCCAACCTGGATTAATGCTTTGACTCAGATTGGTGGACCACACACTGATGCTTCCACCTTCTACGGGTTTTTTGGAATCCGCCATGTTTCTAAAATAAAGCGGATAATTGTATTCCATTTTAACCACCCCATTTGATTTTTGCAATCGAAAAGCCTCGTCATAAAGTGCGACACTATCCTTGGAATGGTTTATTTTTTTAGATTGTTTTAAAGCAGTAAAAACCAATTCTGTTTTATCTGTGACTTGTCTATCTGTGTATCGATCCGCCCAGGTGTTGAGGGCAGAACCATTCTGTTTAAAAACAGCCCAAAACAAAATGACAACAGAGAAAATAGCAAGTAAGGCTAGAATTGGTTTCTTTTCTTCCGATGCAGCTTTGCGGTAAATATCAAAGTAAAAATACAAAACAGGCACACAGGCTAAAATAAAAGCATCGGTAGAATCGCTTCCAAACACATTGGAAGGAATCAACCAACCAATCATACCAAACACAAATGCAGGCAATAAAATTAAGTAAACAATTTTCAGAATGGGCATATCATTGGGACCCGCAGGTTTCAAAGTATCAAAACCACGATAGTGTTTTTGTCCAAGAAGAAAGATGACAACACCCAGGATCATGCCAACACCGGCAGCCATAAAAGCATAAGCCCAGCCCAACATGATCTGCAGGGCAGCACCAAAAAAATTGCAGATAAAAGCGCCAATATTAATACCCATGTAAAAAATATTATAACCTTCGTCCTTGAGATGTTTGTGCTGTTCAGTGTTGTATACATTGCCCAATAAAGTAGAAATATTGGGCTTAAAAAACCCATTGCCCAATATGACCAAGGTCATTGCAATGTACAAAACGGTAATGTTGTGAACACCCATCAAAAAATATCCAGCTCCCATCATCAAACCCCCAATGACAATGGATTTACTTAAACCCAAATAACGATCGGCCAACAACCCGCCGATAAAAGGAGTGAGAAATACCAAACCAATGAAAGTGCCATATAAATCAGCACTTTCAGCTTCAGTCATCGCAAATCCATCTGCTACATCTTTCAGATAGAGGGTAAAGATTCCAATCATTAGATAATAACCAAATCGCTCCCACATTTCTGAAAAAAACAGGTAGGGCAAGGCAACTGGATGTTTGGATTTGAATAGCATCTTGAGTTGAATTTAAATTTTAAGTGAAATGAATTTTATAGAAAGAAACTAATGATCACTATTAAAAATTCTTTTTTCAACAGCCTCTTCAATTTCTTTTACCGCTATGGAGGATTCAGCAATCAAGCGTTCTGCTTCGACGATGTATTTTCTTTTTTCATCTTCGTTCTCCAAACCAGTGGAATTTATTTTCACATTCAAACCGGCTCCTTTAATAGCGGCCAACAGACAAAGTGCACCAACACCGGCATCACTAACAGAGTTTGGATTTCCCTCTTTCACCATTGCAAGCACATGGGGCAGCTGTTGAAAAGCCAGCTGCATAGTCTTTAAAGGTACCTCAATGGCATGTATGGTTGCTTTTTGAATTTCCTTTTTCCGGGTCTTCTTTTCCTCCGGACTGTTTTTGGGAAGACGAAATGCGTTCATGATCTGATTAAAGGCTCTGGTATCTTCGTCCACAAGAAAAAGCAATTCCGAATAAGTTTCCTGTGAATGGACGGCATGAGAACTATAAAAATCAATTTTATCTTCATAGCCTTTTTTATGAGCGGTCAAATTTGCCACCATTGCGGTTAAGGCAGCGCCCAAAGCACCCATATAGGCACTCACCGAACCACCTCCAGGAGTCGGTGTATCAGCAGCAGTTTCCTGTATAAATTTTTGGAGACTCATTTCTGCCAAAGTATTTGAAACATTTTCAATCATAAATTCAATAATTCTTGTTTTTGGATCGAATAAGCCCAGGGAATTAAGCCCCAAAGATTGTATCGCTACCATGATAAGTTCTTGCTCAGGGACCCCAAGGGATCTTTTTTGCTTTTTAAGAAAGTACCGACCGGCCTCTAACAATGCATTTTTAGGAATCAGTCCAACCAATTCAGATCCGGTTACCAACAATCCATATTTTTCAGCAGATTTCCTGCATTCTTCAAAGACTTGGTGTAAGGAAGACTGACTGAGATTTGTTAAATTCATGGAGACCTGTGCCATACCATATTCTTCTATATACCAACCAATGGCTTTAACAGATTTGCAGGCGCCAGCTTCTCGCAAAACTTCACCGTTCTCATCGCGCAATAATTTTTGGGTAACAGGATCTTTTTTGACGCGTCCGTTTTCTCTAATATCGTAAGCAACTTCATTCGCCCATCTGACAGATTTGGTATTTAAATTAATGTTGTAAGCAATTAAAAAACCACGGGCGCCAATCACTGTTGCGCCAGATTGAGGATTAAATTCTGCAGGTCCGTAATCAGGAACCCATTCAGGATTGCTCATTTTTTGTTCCAGACCTTCATATTCTCCAGACCTTATGTCTGCCAGATTTTTTCTTTTTGGATTGGTGGCAGATTCTTCGTATAGATAAACAGGAATTTTCAATTCATTGCCCACCCGTCTAGCCAGTTTATGCGCAAATTCATTGGTTTCCTCCATACTAATTCCGGATATTGGCACCAAAGGACAAACGTCGGTTGCGCCCATTCTTGGATGAGCACCCTTGTGTTTGCGCATATCTATGTTTTCAGCAGCGGTTTTTATTGCCCAAAAAGCGGCCTCAATAACAAACTCAGGCTCACCTGCAAAAGTAAAAACGGTTCTATTGGTACTAGCACCTGGATCAATGTGAAGCAGACTTACCCCGTCAATGGACTTTATGGCGTCAGCAATTTTTTGGAGAACCACTTGGTTTTGTCCTTCACTAAAATTGGGAACACATTCAATAATACGCTTTAAAATCATCCTTTATTTCTTAAATTTGCAAATGTATCTATAATCGCCCAATGCGAAACATCAATTTGCTCTTTTTGTACGCTCTAATCGGGGCAATGGTTTTAACAAAGGCCTCTGCTCAGAACTATAGAATTTCACCTGAAATAAATATGCGAAATGATTTTGCATATTATTTGATCCCCTTTCAGAACACCTGTGTGCTGGTCAGGGACAAATCTTATCGAACCACTTTTCAAACGCTAAGAGAAGATTTTAATTGGAGTGTTGAAAAAGATCTTGAGCTAATTGGTAAAAAATGGAAGGTTCTGGATGCATTTAGTCATGATCTAAAAATTGGAATTATCTATTTGGCAAAGACAGAAGAAAAAACCCATTTGGTATATTCTACTTTTGATCAGAATGGGATCCCGGATCAACACTGGGTTCCTGATCTGCAATTCGATCCGGACTTTCAGGCAGAAGTGAATTTTGTAAATTCTGAAAACAAAAAATATGTATCTGTTGGGATTAAAGACAAACACGGAAAAAGATGGATTGTCTCTTTTGACAGAATGAAGCAAGGAAAAGCTTTTTGTAAACCTGCGAAAGAGTTATTTAATTTTGACGATTACACAGCCTCTTTTGCTGTCTTAAGCAACGAAGGTTTTCTCTACTTGTTGGGTACGGAGAAACACAAAGTGAAAAGAAAACAAACAGCCACTATTAAAGTACAGGGTATTGGACCAAGCGGAGAAAAAGTATTTAGTAAAATTGCCAGCTTGCATGAAGCCGATTTTTATGACATTGAATTTAAAATCAACAATCAAACTGGCGAACTTATCATGGCAGGATTGTATAGTGAAGAGGAAGAGAGCCAGGCTGAGGGATATATTTATTTCAATTTCACAAAAGGGGAGGAATTAATTATCACACCATTTGATAAAGAGCTTATGAAAAGCTGGGGACTAAAAGGAAATGAGTTGAAGCAAAGCCAAATAAATTTATCTGTTCGGGAATTAAAATTTAAAGAAGATGGGGGCTTGTTGGTTTTTTTTGAAAACAGCAAGGAACTCATGAGAAGACCTTATTTTAACAATGCCATGGATCCAACAGGGATTGGATCGGTCAGGTGGGTAGACTATTATTACGACGACATACTCGCATTGTCTTTTGATCAGAACGGAAAAAAACAATGGGAAGAGATCCTCCGAAAAAGGCAATTTTCACAAGACGATCAGGGACTTTATTCATCCTTCTACATCGTATCAAATCCGTCTTTTCTCAGAATTTTGTTCAATGATGAAATTAAAAACGAATCCACGGTATCCGAATATATCTTATTACCCGATGGCAAAAACTACCGAAAAAGTATTCTGAACACCGGCGCACTCAGTCTGAATTTAAGAATACAGGACGCGCAGCAAATTTCATCCAACACAGTTTGGGTTCCTAGTGAATCCGGGGGCAAAATGGTACTTGTGAAAATAGATCTGTAAGTAAAAACTGCTAATCAATCTTTTACATATTAAAGTAATAAAATTTAATACCAACATCGTGTGTATTAATACAACTCATCTATATTTGCAGTCCTTTTTAAAGGCATAATCAGATGTCTTAGTAATAATTAGGGAGCTTAGCTCAGCTGGTTCAGAGCATCTGCCTTACAAGCAGAGGGTCACTGGTTCGAACCCAGTAGCTCCCACAAATGAGAAGAGTTATGTCATATCACATAACTCTTTTTTTATATCGGGAGCTCAACTTCAATTTGTCATACGTTCTTATAAAAGATATGAAATTTAAACTGGAAAGGATTTTGTCATTGTCAGGAATTTTTCTTATCATCTTTATTGGAATGAGCTGTAATCCGGCCAATCATAAGGAGACCAAACCCACCGAAGGCAGGATGAGTGTTTATGTGGACAAAAGTCTGGCAGACCTGATCATCCAGCAAAAACAAATTTTCGAAAGAAATTATCCCAACGCCATCGTTGATTTAGAATTCTCTTCAGAACAAGAATTGAAGAGAAAATTTATGAAAGACTCTGTTGGCATTGTCATAGGATATCTAAAACTCAACAAGGAGGAAAAAGATTTTCTATTTAAAAATCAACAAAGCCAACCCAGGGAATTTGTTGTAGCCGTGAGCGCCATTGCATTTATTGCATCACCAGAGGCGGAAGACTCAAGCTTAACCTATGAATCGATCATAGATCTTATCAGGGGTAAAAGTGACCATGCAGCATCATTCAACAGTTTCGTAATAGAAGACAATCAATCTGGGATTGGGCCTGCCTTGTTACAGCTTGCCGGAGTGGAAATTGCGCCCGCAAAAATGTATGCTCTTCCATCAAAAGAAAAGATCATCGAACAAATCAATAACAATCCCCGTATTCTGGCTGCCGTCGATTGGACAGAATGGAGTGACTCTGACCGCACAGATTTATCAAAAACCTTAAATGGGCTCAAGGTTCTTAAGGTCTCCAGACCGAAGGATTCATTGAATGCAGGATATTTTGGACCTTACCAATATCATTTGGCCGAGGGATTCTATCCTTTTACCAGAGAAATAACCATTCTGACCAGAACAGGGAAAACAGATGTTGGACTAGGTTTTGCTTCTTTTATTGGTGGAGAAATAGGCCAAAAGATAATTTTGAAGTCAGGGCTTCTTCCCAAATTTCAATCTGATCGTTGGGTGGAATTGGTCCCAATATCTGGGCTGAAACTGGAAAAATAGACAAATTAATGATAATTTAACCAAAAGCATTAAGCCAATCAGGACAAAAGACGGTCGAAACCATTAATTGTTTAAACTCTAAATCTAAAAGTCGTTTACATGAAAAAAGCTAATTTTGTCGGCTTAAAATACAAAGTGGTTTCCATGAACAAATTAATCATCTTTTGCATAAGCTCTATCATTATTGCCATTCAATCTCTTAATGCACAGAGCCTGCAGGAAGGTATTCAAATGCTCCAAAATGAGAATTTTAACGGAGCCTTACAAACTTTCTCAAAACTGAACGCAACCGATCCGAAAAACCCAATTTATCCATACTACATTGGAGAAGTCCATTATGCGATGGACAACCCACAAGCTGCAAGAGTAGCCTATCAGATGGGCCTGGACATTAGTAATAAGTGTGATGAATGTAAAATAGGCCTTGGCAAATTGGAGCTGGACAAAGGAAATGAAGCAGAAGCCAGAAAATTTTTTGATTCAGCATTGAAAGGAAATTCGAAAAATCATCGAATCATTGCAATGGTTGGGGATGCGTGGCTGTATGGGAAAAAACCGAATCCGGAAGAAGCATTAATACACCTCACCAAGGCCCGCGATTTAGATCCAAAAATTGCGACGTATTGGATTCATATGGGTGATGCACATTACGTTAAAAGAGATTTGGGTGCTGCGATGACGGCCTATGAAGTAGCCGTTGAAAAAGATAAAAATGATCCGGAAACTTATTTGAAAATGGCCAGAATTTGGGCGGCTGGAAACAAATACGATTTAGGAATCGAGAGACTTCAAACAGCAATCGAAATAAAGCCTGATTACGCATTGGCGTATAAAGAACTTTACGAGCAACTGATCCGAAATAAAAATTATACCAAAGTGCTTCCGGTTTTGGAAAAATATGTATCATTAACAGGAGACGATGTTGATGCAAAAGTCAGGTTGGTCAAATTTCTTTGTTTTCAGGCGAAGGATTATGACCGGGCCATCACAGAGGGTTTAAAGGTTATCAAAAATCATCCTGAGCAATACACGATCCATCGCTGGCTTGCATGGTCCTACGGCGAAACCGAAAAGTATCAAGACTCTTATGATCATAGTATTTTGCTCATGACAGAGACTGCAAAAGATACCAGCAGAAAAGTTTATTCTTCAGATTTTGAATATCTCGCCAAGGCAGCCATGAAACTCAAAAAATACGATGAAGCCGAAGCAGCATACACAAAGGTCCTTGAATTTGATCCTACCAGAGCTCCTGAAATATATGGCGTTGTGGCGAAAGCTTTTTATGATGATAAAAAGTATGCCAAGGCTTCTCAATGGTATCTCAAGAAAGAAATTGCACAGCCACTTAACAACACAGAGCAATATTACTTGGGATTGAGCCGATATTATAACAGTGAATATAACTTAGCGGATTCGAGTTTTGCAAAAGTGGTCACATCAACACCGGCTTACGCACAAGGATGGCTTATGAGAGCCAGGTGCAATACTGCTCTGGATTCAGCTCAGCTCAATGGATTTGCAAAACCTTTCTACGAAAAATACGAGGAAATCGCTTCCGCTGATCCGGAAAAAAACAAAAAAAATCTGATAGAGGCATTCAGATATCTGGGTACCTATTTTGTTCAAAGAGATGATTACAAATCCTCGCTGGCCTATTTTGAAAAAATTATTGCCCTAGATCCTGCAGATAAAGAAGCAGAAAATGCGATCAAAATTTTGAAACAACGATAAGAGATCGCAGACAAGAGAACATATTATCTTTTGGATTGAATCATTAATTCAAAAATCTTTATCAATTTGTCGGAGGAGTCATTGACAACCTTTAAAACAGATTCGATGGTTGTTTTTTGATAGGCTTGGTTTTCCTTTGACTGATTGGAAACAATGGAAGCTGCCAATATTTTCATCTCACACTGATGCGCTACAATTACCTCTGGAATAGTAGACATTCCCACGATATCACCTCCCAATAAACGGATCATTTTATATTCAGCAGGTGTTTCCAGACTTGGACCTTGCAAACCAAAATAAACTCCAGTTTTAAAGGGCAATGACAGCGAGTGGCAGGAGTTTTGGGCCAATGCCAACAAGTCTTGATTATATACGTCTCCCATGTCAGGAAAGCGCTCTCCTAATCTTTGATCAAACAAACCTCTTAATGGATTTTCAGGGTGAAAATTGATATGATCTCTGATAAAAATCAAATCACCTGCGCTGAATTCAGGATTTACAGAACCGCTGGCATTGGTAAACCAGATTTCCTTTACTCCCAGAGCTCCAAGCACCCTTATCGGATAACAGACCTCATGCAATGAATAACCTTCGTAATAATGCAATCTTCCAGAAAGGAGCAAAAGCTCTTTTCCGAACCACTTTGCATGGATCAGCTTGCCGGAATGGCTCTCCACGGTTGTTGGAACAAATGATGGAATTAATTTGTATGAAATTTCCTTTATGATTTCGACCCTGGATTCTAAAACCCCCATCCCAGTGCCCAAAACGATGGCCATGGAGGGAAGGTGCCCCAACCGGTCTCCTATAAACCGGGCACTTTCCTGGATGTCATCAAACATACTATTGCTCATTTCTAGCCCTTAGTCAACAATCATACTCTTAGAATCCAACATTTGTTGTTCCAGCTCCAATGGAAGCGGGATGTGTTGGTATTGCTGGTTTCTCAATTGTGGAATATAACCGGCTTCCTTGATGGCCATTTGGATGCCATTTGCCGTAAACCGATGAGCAGCACCGGCTGCAGACACAACGTTTTCTTCAATCATAATGCTACCAAAGTCGTCTGCTCCGCCGTCCAGACAAATTTGGGCGGTGCCTTTACCAACGGTCAACCAGGAAGCTTGTATGTGAGGCACATTTGGCAACATCATTCTAGAAAGTCCTATCATCCTAATATACTCATCGGAAGTGCATTGATTTCTTGCCCTCTTGAGTTTGCGAAGCATGGTCCCTTCATCCTGAAACGGCCAGGGAATGAAAGCCAGAAAACCGTTAAACTCAGGGGGTTTTTGAGACTGTAGGTCTCTGATGGAAACAAGATGTTGCATCCTTTCCAGATTGGTTTCGACGTGGCCGAACATCATGGTAGCCGAACAAGTTATTCCTAGTTGGTGGGCAGCGCGCATTACATCCAACCACTCTTGTGCGCCACATTTACCTTTAGAAATAAGACGCCTCACCCGGTCATTTAAAATTTCTGCACCCGCTCCGGGTAAAGAATCAAGTCCTGCGTCGACCAGGGCAGACAAGACTTGATGATGGGATTTCTTCTCCAGTTTTGAAATGTGAGCGATCTCAGGAGGTCCCAAAGCGTGTAATTTAAGATTTGGATACAGGGCTTTTAATTCTCTAAAAAGCTTCACATAAAAAGAAAGCCCGAGATCAGGATGATGACCCCCTTGCAGGAGCAGTTGCTCTCCGCCAAGGCGAAACATTTCTTCTATTTTAAGCTTGTATTCCTCAATTGAGGTAATGTAAGCCTCAGCATGACCAGGAGGTCTATAAAAATTGCAAAACTTACAATTTGCAATGCAAACATTGGTCGTATTGGAATTGCGGTCAATGATCCAGGTCACCTTTTTGCCGGGAACGGCATCTTGTCTCAAGCGGTTGGCCACCCACATTATCTCTGCGGTGGGTGCTTTTTCAAAAATAAGGAGGCCTTCTTCGGCCGTAAGTTCCTTTTTGTCCAGGGCTTTTGTTAAAAGCTGTTCAATAAACATAGCTTAATCTAGAAAAACTATTATATTTGCGCTTGTTTTTCAGAGAAGGGAACAGAAAGGTTCCCTTTTTTGTTTTCTGAGCCACATGTTGTTAACAGAAGAGATTCATCAGAAGTTAATTGAAAAGTTTCAGGAAGAGAGCTTTCTGGATTGTTTTGTAGTTGCCATTGAAGCGAAAGGGAAGCAGGTGTCTGTTTTTTTGGACAGTGACAGCGCCATTACCTTCGAACGCTGCAGAAGCCTTAGCAGGTACCTGGAGAGTTGGTTGGATGAGAAAAATCAACTTGGAGAAGATTATGTGCTTGAAGTATCTTCCGCAGGCGTGACGAGACCCCTTATTTACCCCAGACAGTATGTAAAAAATAAAGGAAGAGGATTAGAAGTTAAAACCATGGAAGGGGAAAATCTGGAGGGGATTCTCGTCGAGGCAAACAATGAACAGATTGAATTGGAATGGATGGAAGAACGCAAAGAAAACAAGAAGAAAATTAAAGAGGTCAAGAAAGTTATAATACCTTATCAAAATATTAAAGAAGCTAAAATCATCATCAGGATATGAAATTGGTAGATTCTTTTGCAGAGTTCAAAGCTGGAAAAAACATTGACAGGCCCACCATGATGCGGGTATTGGAAGACGTTTTTCGGTCATTGATCAAGAAAAAATACGGATCGGATGACAATTTCGATGTGATCGTCAATCCTCAGAAAGGAGATCTTGAAATCTGGCGCGTCAGAATGATTGTCCCTGACGGAGAAGTCACGGATGATTTGAAGGAAATAGCCATATCAGAGGCCATGGTCATTGACGAGGACAGCGAAATAGGTTCGGAGTGTTATGAGCAGCTTGACATGGAAGACTTTGGTCGTCGTGCAATTATGGCCGCCAGGCAAACTTTGGTTTCCCGA